>NZ_JAKRFB010000024.1:0-63124 GCF_022348315.1 Alteromonas sp. MmMcT2-5
ATTTTTGATCGGATAACGCCGAAATAGGCGATCGGATTAGACCGAAATCAGTGATCGGATTGAACCGAAATGGGTGATCGGAATGGGCCGGAACATGCAAACGGTATTAAATCCAAAACCTGAAAACACTTTGCCCAGCTCTTCAACATTGTCATAGTCAATATCACTGCTAGTTAATATTTTCATGCGTTACTCCTTGTCTATTTTTTTATTTCTATTAAACCATCCTCATGGGCTTTATTTATAAACGTTTTAAGCGCTTCCTCAACTACTTTGACAGTGGAGTTAGAAAAAGCTTTTAAAATCTTTTCAATTGAAACTTCCAATTTTTCTGCATTTTGAAGGTCCTCTTCATCTTTTAATGTGGATTTTAGATTCTTATCATTTAAAAATTTAGAGTACTTCGCATTTTCTTCTTTTGCATTTTTATTAAACTTAATTATTTTACTATTAAGTCCCTCTAATGATTCGATTAATAGTGCTCTCAACTTATAATTAGACAATGGGCCTACTTCTGCATATAACTTTAGTGTTTGACCTTGAATTGCAATCCAGCAAATTAAAGGGTAACCAGCCCACCACTTCTCGCACCCAGCCCAACAGTAAAATTCTGCCTTTTCGAGTTCATTCAACCAACTCTCAGGCAAAAATGAAAAATTTGTTGGTGTGTCATTAAAATATCTAAATTTAATGCCTTCTTTAATAAATATCTCGCCTTCTGATTTCAAAGATTGTGAAACAAACTGAAACTCGGTTGATTTGCCATTTTCATAAATAAAATCGATTGCCGCTTTATGCTCACGATACATTTTTATTGCCAAATTTTTCATATTAATACTTTCTTCATTCATCCCTGTTATCCTTCCTAAGGTGTCTTTGTAGTGTTCTATAAATGTATAAACTTTGGAGGAGATTACATCTGCATGATGCTCTAGTAATAAACCAATTAACTCAAAGCAAGCGGCATAATTTAAAGTTGAATAGCTTTGTTCCTCTGGCTCTTCTTCATTTAAGGTTAGAAATATACCGATTACGTCATATTCATCGAAACGCTCTTCAACATCTTCCCTATATTTAGGGAAGATGCGAATAAGTCCCCGATGTGAGATCATAGCTGCATAGTAAATCACAGCCATTACCGCCCATGAGCCAACAGTTAACTTTTGCCGATAGTGAGTTTTCCAGCAAGCGCCGCCAGACTCGTAAAGAGATATTCTTATCCAGAATGGATAAACTGCTGCCGTGGCCTCAACTGCTGGAAGTGATTGAACCCTTTTATCCTAAAGCTGGCAATGGTAGACGTCCGTACGCGCTTGAGACCATGTTTCGCATTCATTGTATGCAGCAATGGTATAGCCTCGGTGATGAAGCCATGGAAGATGCGTTATATGAAATTGCCTCGATGCGTCAGTTTGTGCAACTGTCATTGGATAAAGCCATTCCAGACCGCACTACCATTATGAACTTTCGGCACTTGCTGGAAAAGCACAAGCTGACTCGCAAATTATTCAAAACGGTCAACCAATGGCTGTCTGACTGCGGTGTGATGATGACGCAGGGTACACTTGTGGATGCGACGATTATTGAAGCACCCAGCTCCACTAAAAACAAAAAGAATGAACGAGACCCTGATATGCATCAGACCAAGAAAGGCAATGAATGGCACTTCGGTATGAAAGCCCATATTGGTGTGGATGCCAAGAGTGGCCTCACCCATACGCTGGTGACCACCGCCGCAAACGAGCATGACCTGAACCAGTTGAAGAACCTGTTGCATGGCGAAGAAGAATTCGTTTCCGGCGATGCCGGTTATCAGGGCGCTTCGATGCGGGAAGAGTTGCAAGATACGAATGTGGAATGGCTGATTGCTGAACGCCCCGGAAAAGTCCGGGCACTGAAAAAGCATCCTCGCAAAAACAAAACGGCCATTAACATCGAATACTTAAAAGCCAGCATCAGAGCAAAAGTGGAGCATCCGTTTCGGATCATCAAATGTCAGTTTGGCTTTATCAAAGCACGTTATAAAGGGCTGATGAAAAATGACTCACAGTTAGCCATGTTATTCACCTTAGCGAACCTGTTTAAAGTAGACCAGATGTTAAGGCGACAGCCAAGATCTATCTGAAATCCGGGAATAACCCGGAATAAGGCCGAAATCAGGCCTAAAACGGCAGTATATTTGCCGAAATTGAAATTTTAGCGTTCAAAAATTAGACGGTAAGTGCAAAGGCTGGTTCAAGAACTAAATTGCAGGACTTATTCGCAGTTTCCTTAAAGTAAATTCATAAAACCATTATATTGCGACAAAATAAGTCGCCAGTTAAAGTGAAGCAATGACTTATTTTGTCGCAATAGTCATTTGTTGTGTGCAGAAAGCAATTTAAGAATTAATTATGCCAGCAAGAAAAGTGAAATCGTTAACTAGAACTCTAGCCATGCTTAAGTGTATTCCTGTCGCGCCTAAGTTCTTAACTACTAATCAAATACACAGACATTTGTTAAGTATCGATCCTGATGTCAGTCTAAGAACTGTCCAACGTGATTTAATTGAGTTATCGGATATTATGGGCTTAACTTTTGGAGAGTCACCAGAAGGTTACAAATGGTCTTTTGCTTTTGATTCTCCCAACCAGTTCATTCCAGCAATTTCTAGGGAGGAAGCGCTATCTTTAAAACTGGTGAAGGAACACCTTAAGCTATACTTGCCTAGTCACGTCTATAACCGTCTGACAGCGCTATTCAAGAAGTCAGACGACGTTTTAAAAAAATCATCAGAGACAAAAGATTGGCTTAATTTAGTGCAACCAATGCCACAGGCGTTATCGTTTAAGCCGACGAATGTAAAACAAGAGTTTATTGATAGCATTTATCAAGGTCTGTTAACAAAATCTTGGCTGAAAATTCAATATGATACGAAGAACAAAACCTATAAGATAAAACCATTAGGTGTGATAATTCGTGATTCAAAGCTTGTTTTGGTTTGTCAGTATGACGGCTTTGATAATATGCGAAACCTATTAGTGCATAGATTGAAATCTGTAGAAATATTAAGTCAAACATATCAGTCTGACTTCTCTTTAAAAGCCTATATTGCCAACCAAGCCGCTGGCGTTTTACTGAAACAAGAAAAGATTGAATTAACGTTTGAAGCTAAAGGCTACGTCAAAAATTTATTAAACGATAGCGAACTCAATGAAAGTCAGGAAGTATCCTTGTTATCCGATGGCTGGGTTTCGGTTAAAGTCTCTGTGCCACACACCGTCGAGCTAGAAAATTGGATACTTAGCCAATTGCATGAAATACGATTACTAGGCCCTGACTTCATAAAACAACGCGTACTGGACAAAGCGAAACAAGGGTTAGAGCTAAATAATATCTAAGTGTCATATTTTATCGTTTCGATACTCTACTATTTTACCGTTATTAGAGCGTTTTGGTCTTTGCAAATTAAAAGGTCAACACCATGAAAATTAATATAATTCTTTTCGCCAAAACCAACCAATACCGAAGTCAAAATGCAGAGACTTGTCCAAGGAATTCGGTGATTGGAGTGCTATATTTAGGCGATTCAATCTCTGGTCAAATGTAGCTGTACTTGCAAACTTGTCTAAATCCTTTAGCCAAGAAAGTGACACGTTATTGCAGTTTATTGAAGCTTCTATTTAAAAAAATGGCATTGCATTATTTGTTGTGTGGTTGTGCGAAACAGAATGGAAAATATTCTAGAGTTACTTTGTTTATTACAAAATGCCGTAAGAGGAAATCTCAATTTCTTCAACGATAAATAACAAGGGGTGGAAACAAAATTTGGTCACGAGTGGTCACGAATTGTGACCACTCGTGACCATCCTGACAAAATTCATCTATTCTCAAAGGAAAAAATAAAGGGAGGCGGAAGCTTTGAAAAAACTGCATAGAACTAATTAATCTATTGCCATCAATGACTTAATAGAATGAAAAATTTTTAAAATGGCAATTAATGTAGTTTTCAGGATAAAAATTAATGGTGCGTCTACCCTGATTCGAACAGGGGACCTCTACCATGTCAAGGTAGCGCTCTAACCAACTGAGCTATAGACGCATATAGAATTTTGTTGCACCTGATAGGTGGGCGAATGCCAAGCAACGGCGCGTATAATACTTAGCACGAGCGTTGCCTGCAAGGAAAACTTATCAAATGACGATTCAAGTGACTAATTTGACAGCAATTAGCCACTTTCTTCAACAATTGCGATTAACTTAAATCATTTTAAATGGAAGCGGCTTGATAGCGTCTACTAAAGATCCGTCGTTAACAGCACGCATAAAATACTCCCCCAATCTGTCGGTTTCTTTTAAAACCGTTTGCCAATATTTGATGCGTGTATCTGCATCGAGCACCTCGAAATCTTTTCTGTCGGGGATTTTGCTATAAGGTAAGTTCGCCACAAACGATGCCGAAGGCACTAGCATTACAACGTTATCATAGCTTGACCGATGAGGCACCCTGCCCTTCAAGCCCTTATCGAACCAGCCTGGAATGGGCTTGTCGTAAAAATGCGGATATAACACTAAGCCATCGTCTGGCCCAAAGGACAAATCGAAGTGGTAGTCAATAATACCGCCATCTCGATACATTCCAGCTGGCGCACCTTCAATTTGCTGTACGCCCTCAATAACAACAGGAATAGAACCAGACGCTAGCAGCGCGGTATGAATATTTCCATGCGTTAATGCATGGTACTGAGTAGGCAGTTGATACGGGTCGTTTATCGCAAACTCCGTACCCGGCGTTGAGAACACGTAGCGTGTATATAAACGTGAAAGGTGTCGTCGGTTCACTGTATTGGCCGCTGCACTCATCGCCAAGCCCGAAAGTTGCCTAAACTTACTTTCAAAACGAGTAGCACCTAAACATTTAGCAACGATCAGGTGAGCTTTAAAGCGGGAGTTAGACAGCACTTCTTGCTTACCTGCTTCATCCACCATTTCTTTCAGCAGGTCTTCAGCTTTAGCCGTAATTTCTCTAGGCGTAGGCTTATCACTGCTATAGGTCGTTGTTGAATAAGAAGAGGCTAGACGATTTATGGCTGCTAGGGGATCATTTTGAACAGCGCAAATGGTACGAAACGCACCTGCTGAAGAGCCAATCACGTGAATTTGATGCTTAACGTTGGCAAACCACTCAGGGAACAGTACGCGATCTAGACCAGCCAGAGAAAACCATTTCGGGCCGCCAGATGCCCCCAGAAAATAGCTAAATAACTCAGGCGTAAATCCGTTTTTCATTATGGATTCACGTGCTTTTTTACCTGCGTATATTTCTAAGGGTGCCACTCAATGTCCTCGCTGTGCGCCGAATAGAAGCGCTTGATAAATATTTAGGGGGTAGCAAGCCATGACTAATAAATCCAATAACTTACCCATTTAATTAGTTTCGGGGGAATTTAACAGTTAAAGGCGCGAAAGTAACCTTTATAGCAATGCCCTCACATCTGCTCAGACCAGACTTTTCAACGACTTCACCCGAATCTTAAGGCGTTAGTGCATCTATCACTTTTACAAATATTCGATACTCATCTTCAGTGATATTTTCCAAACGCTTATTTTGCCAAGCCACAATTTTAGGCAACAGCGCCCGATAGATTCGCTCTCCTTCCACTGACAATGAAATTAATGTGGCCCGTTTATCTCGCTTGCTCACACGCTTAACGATAGCATCTCGCTTAACCAATCGCTCCAGCGCTCGCGAAACCTGCACTTTATCTAGTCGTGTTGCAATAGCGATTTCTTTTGCCGTTAGCAGTGATTTTGGCGAGCTTTCATTTCGGCCGCCTAATGTGGCTAAAATTCGCCACTCTGGTTTAGTAAGTTTATATTCTGCATATTCTTTTGAGAGCGATTCACTTAAATCGCTCGCAAGCATGGCTACCTTGTAGGCAAGCATATCTTCTAGCTGCATTTTTTAAGCCCTTTTCACTGCATTACTCTTGCTATTTTTACTTCTGTGACCGCCCTGAAAGCCATGGTTGTTTTTCATTTACCTTAGGCGTTACTTATACCCACAGTGTCGCTACCATCGGTCGAGCGTTCAGGCGCGTTCAACATTAACCCAGGTAACTCTCACAGCTAATATCGTGCATTAAAAAACACGCAATACGTGTAACCTTGTAATGGGCATCACATAAAAGGTGTAAAGCTAGCGTACCAAATGACGTTGGTTCTATTCCCTCTACTCGCCCATCGCCATTGATTTACATTTCATTTACCTCTAGCCTAAATCACATAGTTTCATTTGTAACTACTTTATTTTGCATTCATCTGTACAGCCACATCGATGGCCGCCTGTGGGAGGGTTTATGGATAATTTGTCGTATTTAACGGGTTTTAATAACGAGCACGAGACAGAGGCACTGCCGGGTGCCCTTCCTAAAGGCCAGTTCAGCCCACAAAAAGTGAATTATAAACTTTACGCTGAACAGTTTAGCAGTACAGCATTTACTGCCCCACGAGCAGAAAACCGCCGCAGCTGGACCTATCGTTTACGCCCCTCTATTGCCATGGGCGACTTTGAAAAAATTGATAACGGCCTGGTAAAAACAGCACCTGAGTCTGATGTCCATTGCCCTCCGAATGTACTTAGGTGGGACCCTGTTCCCTTACCAGACAAAGACGTTGATTTTGTAGACTCGCTTGTAACCATCGCCACTAACGGTGACGCTAAAGCCCAAGTAGGTATGGGCATTCACTGCTACAGTGCCAGTGCTAATATGCAAAATCGTGTTTTCTACTCATCAGACGGAGAAATGCTTATTGTCCCCCAGCTAGGTGACATGCTGATCACCACCGAGTTTGGTAGACTCAACTTGTCTGTAGGTGAAATAGCCGTTATTCCTCGTGGCGTTCGTTTTTCGGTTAACCCTATTAATGGGCCAATTCGCGGATATATATGCGAAAACTACGGTCATCCTTTTGTGCTGCCAGAGCGCGGCCCGGTAGGCGCGAATGGCTACGCGAACCAGCGTGATTTTTGCTATCCCACGGCCTGGTTTGAAGATAATGAGACGCCTCACACTTTGGTAAACAAGTTCTGTGGAAATTTGTTCGAAGCAAAACTCGATCACTCTCCCTTTGATGTGGTGGCTTGGGTAGGTAACTCTGCCCCTTATAAATATGATTTGTCCCGTTTCAACGTTATGAACACCGTAAGTTTTGACCACCCGGATCCGTCTATATTTACCGTGCTTACCTCACCATCTGAGCTGGAAGGTACGGCGAACGTTGACTTCGTTATTTTCCCTCCAAGGTGGATGGTTGCTGAAAATACTTTTCGCCCGCCGTATTACCACAGAAATATTATGAGCGAGTTTATGGGGCTAATTGAGGGGATGTACGACGCCAAAGAACACGGTTTTGTGCCCGGCGGCATGAGCCTTCACAACTGTATGACTCCCCATGGCCCAGAAGCTGAAGTATTTGAAAAAGCCTCGAACGCCGAGCTTTCACCACAGCGTTATGAAAACACGCTGGCGTTTATGTTTGAATCTCGCTATGCCATTGCGCCAACGGAGTTCGCTTTAAACAGTGATATTCGTCAACGAGATTATTTGGCGTGCTGGAAAGGCCTTAAAAAGTACTACGATGGTGAAAAATAAGCGCCCTGAGATTAGTAACGTTACACGTCCTGATACCCAAACAAGCAGTTGTACTGATTTTTGAACACTACCGACAAGCATCACTTTTGCTTAATCGCATTTATTTTCAAACAGTTAGGGGAAGTTAGCTTTCCCTAATTCAGCATCTCATTCACGGGTGAAAACAAAACGTTACAGCTTTGCTTTCCATGCCCAAAATCCTTGAACTCGACACCTATTGCTTGCTTTTTCACTGCGCCCTTACAATCAGGTAACAATTATAAAATGTGATTTACGTTGAGGATGTATCGCTATGGCTGATTTGTTTGAAAACCCTATTGGTTTAGACGGGTTTGAATTTTTAGAGTTCACTGCGCCTAAAAAGGGCATGTTGGAACCCATTTTTGAAGCTATGGGCTTTACCCTTGTTGCTCGCCACAAATCAAAAGACGTGGAATTATGGCGTCAAGGCGACATCAATTTATTAAGTAACTACGAAAAGAAATGTCATGCAGCCTATTATGCCGAAGAACACGGTCCATCAGCGTGCGGTATGGCATTCCGCGTTAAAGATTCACAGCACGCATATAAAGAAGTGCTTGCCCGCGGTGCTCAGCCTATGGATACCCATACCGGTCCAATGGAACTGAAACTCCCTGCTATTAAAGGTATTGGCGGTGCGATGCTTTACCTTATAGACCGTTATGAAGGCGAAAATACCATTTACGACATCGACTTCAATTGGATTGAAGGCGTTGATCGCCATCCTGAAGGATGTGGCTTCCATACGCTCGATCACCTCACCCATAACGTGTACCGCGGCCGCATGAATTTCTGGGCAGGGTTCTACGAAAAGCTATTCAACTTTAAAGAAATTCGCTATTTCGATATTAAAGGTGAATACACGGGTCTATTATCGAAAGCAATGACGGCGCCAGACGGTAAAATTCGCATACCGCTAAATGAAGAGGCGGTTGGCGGTGGTGGCCAAATTGAAGAGTTCTTAATGAAGTACAATGGTGAAGGTATTCAGCATATCGCTTTCGCTTGTGACGACCTAGTGGCGTGTTTAGACAAGCTTAAAGCGAAAGGCATGAAGTTTATGACGCCTCCACCAAATACCTACTACGATATGCTTGAAGAACGTCTTCCTGGGCACGGCGAAAACGTAGATGAGCTACAAAAGCGCGGTATTCTATTGGACGGCACAACGGAAAATGGTGAGCCTCGCCTACTGCTTCAGATATTTTCTGAAACCGTTTTCGGCCCAGTGTTCTTTGAATTTATCCAACGCAAACAAGACGAAGGTTTCGGCGAGGGTAACTTCAAGGCACTATTTGAGTCGATTGAACGCGATCAGGTAAATCGAGGCGTGCTAAACAAGTAATTCGATAGCTAACACAATACTAGGGCAGCAAGTCTCATTACTTGCTGCCTTTTTCATAAAGCGCGCACGCAGCGCCGCTTGGGTCAATGATGACACAAAAGCTGTCTTTTCCGTGATGACGTATATCACCCGCCTGTTTTCCACCTTTGGAAGTAACTTCTTTCAACGCAGCATCTAGATTTTCTACGGTAAAGTAATTAATCCATCCGCTTGGGTACTGCGCGTTTACACCCTGCTTATGACAAATGCCGCCCACAGGTGTGCCGTCGGCCTTCATCATGACATAATCATTGTAGCCGCCCATATCTATGGGCTCTTTCTTCCATCCCATCACCGCTTCATAAAAGCTGACAAGTTCGTCTGCGTTTTCTACCGTAATATCGCACCATGAAGAATCTGACATTGTCTTTCCCTCTGTTTTTTGTTTAGGGCTGTTGTTTTGTTAGGGCTCTATTTATGGTTGAGGCATTTGTTCTAGTCAGCGCTCTTGTTCTGGTTAGAGATCAAATACCCAGTAATCTACATAACTGATAAGCGCAATGCCCCATTGCTTCAATAAGCAAAACCCAAGACTAAATTAACTACTAACAGTAGTACCTTACTGAATATTTGTTAACTAATAGATCATTCTAATGTACTGATGTTTTAAAGGTAAAAAGGCTAGAGTCTATTGACCTTTGCTGTACATCAAAGATCAACATGGCAAAAAGAGCTCGATCATTTGAATCTCGCGTTTTAGTAATACGCAAATTTCTGAAAAAAGCCATGGTTGTCAAGCTAAGAAATTGCAAAATTACAAAACATTTTTTATTTTAGTTGTAGACATGGCCTGTGGAAAATGCTTGTGAAATTGAGAATGTTATCCACTGAACATTGTTTGTACAGTTTATTTATCCCTTTAAATACATACACTTACAACAAAGCCCCAAACTACTCAACAAACTTATCCACAGATTAAGTGGATAACACGTAGCACTTAATCACAGTTAGTGGTTTAATGTGAATATCTTCGAAGTTATCTTTTTTTCGGTTTCTCATGCCCAAACAAACACTTTTAGTCAGAGAATCTTTGTTTACCATTCACAGCTTGGATCCTGAAACCAATATCCCCGCATCTGTACTTAATAGCCCTCTTTTTTTCTTAGGTAAAACAGAAGATGAACTATCTATTGTTGTGCCTGACTCGGTAGACGTACCGTCACTAGATAGTGATGAAGGTTGGCGTGCACTTGAACTGTTAGGGCCTTTGCACTTGTCCATGGTAGGGATCATGGCCCAAATCGGCCAAGTGTTAGCATCAGCAAAAGTGGCCATATTTGTGGTATCAACCTTCGACACTGACTTCTTTTTAGTAAAAGACAATAAACTAAAAGATGCCATTAGTGCGCTTAAGAAAGCTGGCTATTCGGTAAGTGAGGACGTCTAATACCGTGAATGCTAAGCAACTACAATACGCACCAGACAGTTTTACCAAGCAGTTTGTAACTTTAAGCCCATTTTCAGGGCAAGTGGTTTCACTCTCACACATTGACGATCCCTATTATAAAAGTGGCCTTATGGGGCCTGGTGCAGCAATAAGCTCAACATCAAATACTGTCTTATCGCCTTTCGCTGGTAAAGTATTGAGCGTTTCCCCGCTAGATTACGCTATCGACATACAGTCTAGCGCGGGCCTTAAATGCAAGATTAAATATGGTGGCGATACTAGTCATTTGCATGGCGCACAATTCGCCTGTTCTTTGAAGCGGGGCGATGAAATAAGACTTAAACAAGTACTTTTTACCGTGAATGCTGCATGGCTAAAGCAGCGCGGTGTTAGCAATGCCTGTTCAATGACGTTGCTTAATGCAAATGCGCTTATCGGCGTGGTGCCTACGCATCAAAAGTTTGTCGAAGCGGGCGAAGATACGTTGTTGACACTTTACCTCTAAGGCCTGTTGACCTAATTGTAAAACAGGCTTTCAGCCCTGAATGATTTACTATTAAAAATCATCGCAAGTGAGTTTATCAACGTATCAACAGCTTGTATGATGGAGCACATTGAAAAACAAAAATGTACAGGCGCACTGTTTTCGGGCTATTGCGGTTTTCTATTTTCTCTAGCTCTTCAAAACAACGCCACATAATGGCACTGTTCTAACCAGCGTCTTTCATTTACAAACAACAAAGTAGTACGGAATAAATCACCATGAGCACAATCCTTTATGGGATCCCAAACTGTGACACCATTAAAAAAGCAAAAAAATGGTTAGCAGACAACGATATCGCTTTCACATTTCACGATTACCGCAAGGACGGGATAGATAACGACTTTCTTGTACGCGCCGAGTCTGAGCTTGGCTGGGAAGCAATGCTCAACAAACGCGGCACGACCTTTCGCCAGCTAGAAGAGCAAGAGAAAGCGAATCTAGATAAAGATAAAGCACTGGCCCTGCTAGAGCTTCATCCTGCCATGGTTAAACGCCCTATCCTTGTTCATGACAACGCGTTTTATATTGGCTTCAAACCCGCGCAGTATGAGGAAATATTTTGCTAAACGACTCTGTTATTGAAATTGCGAAAGAATTAATAAACCGCCGTTCTGTAACGCCAGAAGACGCAGGTTGCCAAGAAGCCATGGGCGAGTTTTTAGGTGCTTTAGGGTTTAATAATGAAACCATGGTATTTGAAGACACGACGAACCTTTGGTCTCGCAGAGGTAAAGAAGGCCCGGTATTTTGTTTCGCAGGTCACACTGATGTAGTGCCTAGTGGCCCTGAGTCAGCATGGAAAACACCGCCATTTACCGCGACAGAAGTTGACGGCTATCTGCATGGGCGCGGCGCAGCTGACATGAAAGGCAGTCTTGCCGCTATGCTAGTAGCCACCCGCGAGTTTGTGAACAAATACCCTGATCACAAGGGAAGTATTGCGTACCTTATTACTAGCGACGAAGAAGGCCCTTTTATAAACGGTACCACCCGCGTTATTGATACCCTTGAAGCCCGTAACGAAAAAATTGATTGGTGTATTGTTGGCGAACCCTCTTCAACCGATGAAGTAGGCGATATCGTTAAGAATGGCCGTAGAGGTTCATTAACGGGTGATTTAATAGTAAAAGGTATCCAAGGCCATGTCGCCTACCCTCATTTAGCTAAAAACCCTGTTCACAGTGCAATGGCGGCCCTTGACGAGCTAGCTAAATCTCATTGGGATAACGGTAACGACTTTTTCCCTCCCACCAGCTTCCAGATATCAAACATTCACGCGGGTACAGGTGCGGGCAATGTGATCCCGGGCGAGATGCAGGTTTGCTTCAACTTCCGTTTTTCAACGGAAGTAACCGACCAAATTCTCATTGAGAGAGTCACGGCAATTTTGGAAGCCCACGAACTGGAGTACGAGATTAAATGGACGTTTAACGGTCAACCCTTTTTGACCGATACGGGTGCCCTGTTAGAAGCCACTCAAGGTGCAATAGCGGCGGTTAAAGGAACACCTACCGTGCTGTCTACTGCTGGCGGTACATCAGATGGTCGCTTTATCGCGCCAACAGGCGCACAAGTGATAGAGCTAGGCCCGGTGAATGCCACTATTCACAAAATTGACGAGTGCGTGAAAATGTCTGACCTTGAACAGCTTGCTGATATGTACTTCGGTATCTTAGAACGCTTGCTGGCTCAATAGCCGCTATTGATGGTTATGAATCAAGTGCCAGAAAAAGCGTGGTTAGGCCAGCACAACGACTATCTCGTTGATGCTGGCAACGGCCATAGACTGCATCGCGACGTGATATCGCCGTTTCTTGCCATGCAAGATGCTGCGCAAAAAGACGGTATAGACTTACAGTTGGTCAGTAGCTTTCGAGGCTTCGACAGGCAAACTGCCATTTTTAACCGCAAATGGGCAGGTCAAGCACAGCTTCTTGATACCAACGGTGATGGACTGCCATTCGAGGCACTAAGCGATAATGAAAAGCTTCATGCTATTTTGACATGGTCAGCACTTCCCGGCGGCAGTCGCCACCATTGGGGCACTGACATCGATGTGTACGACAGAGCTGCCGTGCATAACTGGGGGGGCAAGTTTAATCTTGTCGAAAGCGAATACCTTTCTGGCGGACCGTGCCATGCCCTTTCATGTTGGCTAGCTGACAATATGGAACAGTTTGGCTTTTATCGTCCTTTTTCTGTTAATAGGGGTGGCGTCGCAGTAGAGCCATGGCATTTAAGCTTTCGAAACACAGCGTGTGCTTTCGAAAATGCCAGGCACTTAGATGGCTTTACGAAAGCCATCGAACAAAGCGATATAGAAGGCAAAACATGTATTTTGCCACAGCTACCTAGCTTGTATAATCGCTACGTATTGAACAAAGGGCTGTAGCCTACGGAATTTTTATGAGTACTACCTGGGTCATTATCATTATTGTTTTAGTGTTGGGCGTTGTGATTGGGAATATCACGCTGCTTAAATACAGTGCTAGATTTAAATTTCCGACACCTTCTAAACCTTATGATGATAGTGACGACGATTCAAACAAGGACAGTGAAAGCGCGAATACATCCGTTAAAGACCAAGATAAAGACAGCAACACCCCAATGAAATAACCCTATTCTGATAGCGTCTGTCGCGGCATTTTAATCGAAGCCTAAGTAAAGCTTTTATAATTCGAGGCTTTTATAATTAGAGGCTTTTATAATCAAAAGCTTGTACCCATTGTTTATGCCGAAGCGGGCACTTCAGTATTAGGACTCTCAATTATTCATTCACAAATCACTTTTCACATTTAAACACACTCTAAGAGGTTCTAGACGTGTCTAAAAAACAATCCTTACTGGGCAATATCGGCGTACAAGTTGTCATTGCTATGATTATTGGCACCGCTGTTGGCGCCTTTATGGGTGAAAGCGCTGAAATGTTCGCACCACTAGGTGCCATTTTTATCAATTTAATTAAGATGCTGGTCATTCCACTGGTGGCAGTAGCGCTTATCTCTGGCGCTGCGGGGCTTGGCAACAGCACTAATGCAGGAAAAGTGGGGCTATCTACCCTTGCTTATTTTGCGTTAACGTCAGCACTTGCCGTAACACTGGCCCTCATTATGGGTGAAGTGTTTAAGCCAGGAATGGGTATCGACGTTTCAGCGGTAGAAGGTATGTTCTCTGGTGAATACGCCTCTAAAGGTGAGCTACCTTCATTTTGGGCTACTGTTACGGGTATGATCCCCACTAACGTATTTGCCTCGTTAACCAACGCGAACATTCTTCAAATTCTGGTGTTTTGCTTGTTCTTTGGCCTCGCCCTTTCTAATCAGCCTAAAAAGAACCGCGAGCCTATTTTAAATGGCGTGAACACTATCGTTGATGCCATGGTGTGGATGATCAACTGTGTGATGAAAATCGCGCCTATCGGCGTATTTGGTTTAATGGCAGAGGCAGTAGGAACATTTGGTTTTGCCGCGCTCATGGTGGTATTCAAACTCTTCTTGGTGTTTACTGCGGCAATTTTAGTATTTGGTTTTGTGGTTTACCCGCTTTTGGTACAGCTATTTACAAAAACGTCGGCTAAATCATTTCTCGTGGCTATGAAAAAGCCTCAGGCGGTTGCTCTTTCAACCGCGTCATCCATGGCGACACTGCCGGTCACTATGAATACAGTAGAGAATGAGCTAGGTGTCAGAAACGCAACGGCATCTTTTGTACTGCCGTTAGGCGCCACCATCAACATGAGCGGAAATGCCATTTATTATGGCTTGGTAGCGGTGTTTTTTGCGCAGCTTTTCAATATAGATTTATCAATGGGCGCTTATGTTGCCATCATCCTAACCTCTACCCTTGGCGCGGTTGGTCAAGCGGGCGTTCCTGGGCCATCATTCTTGGTCGTTGCCGTGTTGCTTGCTGCCGGTATTCCCATTGAAGGTTTACCCCTGCTATTTGCCTTGGACAGAATTTTCGACATGATCCGCACTGCGCTAAATATTACGGGTGATGCAGCATGCGCAGTTATCGTAGATACGATTGCCATTGATGCTGATGCTATTGAAGAGCAGCCAATAGAAAATACGGCCAAATAAAGCCTAGTCTTACAGATAGAAAAGGGCAGCAAAGCTTTTTGAAACGCTTAGGCTGCCCTTTTTTAAATGGATTGTGTCGCTTTTTGCTTATCGCTATTTTATACCAGTCTGCATAGATAATTACCCACTCAGCGAGACTTAAAATGTTCGTAATCGCGGCGTGTTACCGCAGGTATAGTGGTTCTACATTAAGGTGACACAACAAAGAGTACGGACATTTTAAACTCGCCCTTCGGGAAGGTCTGGCAAGCTTCCTAACTTCATTCTGGGAATTTGAAAGGGAACAGCCATTCCTGCATTCCCACGCTTCGCTAGGAAACTTGCCAGCACCTTCTGAGTGGGCAATTATATATGCGGATTGGTATTAATCGGCACTTAATTGATAAACGTTAATTCACCAAAGCATACGCCCTTCATAATCTTATAAAGGGGTTGTTTTCACAGCGGTACCGCTAATGCTCACCATAAGCATACTGCCTTTATCGCCAATCACTTGATAGTCTAAGTCGATGCCAACCACAGCATTTGCGCCCATGCTTCTGGCTTCATGCTCAAGCTCAGTAAACGCTAACTTACGTGCGGTGGTTAACTCTTCTTCATACGACCCAGAACGACCACCCACGATGTCGCGAATAGAAGCGAAAAGATCTTTAAATACGTTTGCGCCCATCACGGCCTCGCCCACAACAATACCGTAATAAGCTTCAATTTTATGCCCTTCAAGCGTTGGGGTAGTTGAAACAATCATGCGTAACTCCTTTTAATGTGAACTGTTTATTTGTCGCTATTAAGGGCGTGCGCCCTCTAGCTGTTGTTTTCAAACCACTGCTTAACAGACTTAACAAGTGCCTGAGCATCGTTAGTGTTATATGCCACTGCTGGCTGGTTGCCCCATACAGGTTTTGGCCACGCACAATCATTTTCAAAACGTGCGACGTGATGAACATGAAGCTGCCTTACCACATTGCCTAGTGCTGCCACATTAAGTTTAAGTGGTGAAAACAAGGACTGCATGGCTTTTGATGCCAATGCGGACTCTTTGAGTAAAGTAATCTGCTCTTCTTCAGACAAATCGATAATTTCCGCAATATCATTTTTCATTGGCACTAAAATGAGCCACGGAAACTGACTATCATTCATCAACAGTACACGACACAGCGAAAGATCACAGACAAAAAATGTATCATTGTGTAAACGGCTATCAAGTTTAAACATCTAGCTTATCCAACGTAGTAGGCACAACGGTTAACAAGGCGCGTTGCCCAATGGCCACTTTTGCATTCGGGAAAACAATGGCTTCACCGTCCTGCTCTGCTATGTACTCTTTACCCGGTTCAGAAGCCAATACCGTGCCTTTAGGGTAGTCAGTGAAGTTTGGCGTATCGTCATCGAAATGAAGCGTAAACTGTTCTTCGTTTCGGTTTATAACTTGGTTCACGCGATAAATATCAAGGTCATCCATATCAACCGTCGGCGCATACTCGGTTTGGGTAATTAGCTGCGTTATCGCTTGTTTCGCATCTTCAAATCGACGCATATCGTTTTGCCCAAATGGACGCACTTTGCCAAGTTCAACCGTAAACGCGTGCGCGTTGTATTGATATGACGAGAAATAGCTAAAGGTCGTTGTCGAGCTTTCCGACAGCAATATGGTTTTCACACCACACGCTGCGAGAAATGCCAGCTGCCCTTTGCTGTGTATTCTGTCATGAAGATAAGGATATACCGCAAACTTTTCATTTTTAGAGGCGCGAATTGCAGTGTGTAGGTCGTAGTGATATCGGGTGCCCTCACCCGCTTCAAAGAAAGACGCCACAGCATCTTCGAGCTGTTTAGCACGAACGCGCTCTGCGTTCACTAAACCTTCGCCCTTAGAGTGTGCACCGCTAAACAAGCGGTTCATGTTCTCTTCAACGAAGCGCTCTGCAATATCCATCGCTGGCAGGTTGCCAAATAAGAACAAAACATCATGTGCCAGCGTTATGTTCCCTGTAAGGATCCCCTTAACCAAATCATCACAGATTTCGATAGGTGCGGTTTCATTACCGTGCACACCACACGATAAAACAATGCGTTTATTAGGCTTGGAGGTTGGCTGAACTGAAAAACTAATAATGCCAGGTGCGGTAATATCGACGAGCGTACCATTAGCTAATGTAAATTGATGAGAGCGTTCAAATAATGCGGAATTACGGCGAGAAAGTGTTAAAAATTGGCCGCTTTCGATAAGTTCTTGCATAAGTGTGAGCTTTGTCTACGTTGTCTAATCTCGAATGCTTCCAGTGTACCCAGACAGGCCTTCAAAATCACGTTATCTCACTGTTTAATTCCCAGTAGCTGTAAGCATTGAACAACGGAACTACAGATTGCCGCACTTTCAGATACTACGCTTGAGCGCGTCTAGGCGAGTTGCCGATAATTATCTCTTGTTGGGTAAGCTGTACGAAATCATCGAATGGAATGGCGCGAGAGAACAGGTATCCCTGCCCTTGTGTCACCCCTATTTCTCTGAGTATGTGAAGCTGCTCTACGGTTTCTATGCCCTCGGCGACTACACAGCACTCTTTTGCATGCCCTATCACTTTCGCCGCTTCGATAATGGCGCGATTAACAGGGTGAGCTTCAAGTTCCATCACAAAAGACTTGTCGATTTTCAGCGCATCCAAATCCAGATCTCGAATATAAGCAAGATTTGAATACCCTTTACCAAAATCATCTACAGAAATAGATACGCCTAAGCTTCGCAGCTCATCTAACTGCTTTTTCACCATTAATGAATTAGACAATGCCACGTCCTCGGTAAGCTCCAGCTCAATTAACGAAAGCGGCATTGAATAGGTACGACTCAGCATCGTCAGGGTTGGAACTAACTGGTTGTCGTATAACTGTGTGGGAGAAATATTCACAGACAGCATTAAAGACCGCTTCATTAGGTCCAATTCCGAGAGCGCCCTAAAGGCTTGCTCAAGCGTCCAGTAGCCCAGTTCACTCATCATATTATACGACTCGGCCGCTTCGATTAGCGGACCTGGAAATAAGACGCCATCAAGAGGGTGATTCCAGCGAAGTAAGCACTCAGCCCCCACTACTTCTAGCGTTGTCAGATCGACTTTTGGTTGATAGTAAAGCTCGAGTTCATTTTGTGCTAATGCACGTTTTAAATCTGCCTTTAGCGCCAAACTTCTGCCCGTGTCGGTTTTGTCTGACTTAGTCAACGCGAAGTAATTTTCGTATTTGTTTTCTTTTGCTTGTTTTAAAGCCGTTTCCGCTCGGGAAACAAAGGAAGTGATATCAAAGTCATTCTTAATACTGCACACCACACCTACGTTAAAGTCTGCAATAAAAGCCGTACCATCGTAATGCATTGGCGTTTTGAAATGCTCGACTAAGCGTTCGAACATTTGTCGCATTACGGTTTCATTACTTTCATTGGGAAAAACGATGCCAAAAACATCACCACTGATACGGCCAATCGATACCGCAGTTCCAAATAGGAGTTGTATGCGGTTGGCTATTTCAAGTAAAAAGCGATCGCCTACATGAATGCCCAGACTGGTTGTCACATCAGAAAAACGCACTACATCGACCAGCATCAATGAAATAGAAGCACTGCGAGATGCTTGCTTCGAAATGCTATCGATAAACGCATAGCGATTGGGAATGGTTGCCAGTGATGTGTGTTGGCTCATGATGTTTTCCTTGAGCTTTACGCTTCGAGGTACTAAAAACAACTAGTTATATAAAACCATGGCGCTACGAAAGGCGCAACGACAGTAACGTATTATTTTGTATACCGTCTTATACTTTTGTACAACATTAGCCTAATATTGGACAAAAAACATGGCGGTAGTACTTATTTCTGGTGACGTTAAGAACAAACTGTGCCGTATTTTGAACCCAATACGAAACAATGAAGAAGTATTTAGAGGGTAATAAAAAACCCGGCGAGTGTACCACTGCCGGGCTATTTCTTTACGGTTCTGCGATTAGCTTTCAATCTTACACGGTGAAAGTTTCCAAACGCGTTCTACGTAGTCACGAATTGAACGATCTGAGGTAAATTTACCCATCTTCGCTGTATTGATGATGGCCATTTCTGCCCAACGCTCTTTGTCGCGGTATGCAGCATCAACTGCAATTTGTGCATCAGAATAAGCACGGAAATCTGCAAGCACCATGTACGGGTCACCGTTATCAAGTAAGCTTTGCTTAATTGACACCAATGCACCTGGTTTACCTGGCGTAAAGTAATCCGTTTCTAACCAATCCAGCACAGCTTTAATTTCTGGATCTTTATAGTAGTAGTCATGTGGGTTATAGCCATTCGCTTTAAGCTCGTTCACTTCTTCTACTGTAAGTCCGAAGATAAAGATGTTGTCATCGCCCACTTCTTCAGCAATTTCAACGTTTGCACCATCAAGTGTACCAATAGTTACCGCACCGTTCAGTGCAAGCTTCATATTACCGGTTCCTGATGCCTCTTTACCTGCCGTACTGATTTGCTCAGATACGTCTGCCGCTGGAATCATTTTTTCAGCCAGTGATACACGGTAGTTTGGTAAGAATGCTACTTTAATCTTGTTATTTACGCGCGGATCGTTGTTGATCTTATCCGCTACCTTGTTAATAGCGAAGATAATATCTTTCGCAAGCTTGTAGCCTGGTGCCGCTTTAGCACCAAACACAAATACACGCGGGTGCATATCGTAATCAGGGTTTTCTAGAATACGACGGTATAGCGCCATAATATTCAGAAGCGCTAAGTGTTGACGCTTATACTCGTGCAAACGCTTAATCTGCACATCGAAAATGGCGTTAACGTCTACTTCTATATCAAGTGACTTGCGAATTTCCTCTGCTAGCAACTCTTTGTTCTCAAGCTTCACTTTCATGAACTGTTTCTGGAACGTTTTATTGCTCGCAAATTTAGCTAACCCTTGCAGTTTGTCTAAGTCGCGCGGCCAGTCTTCACCAATCTTTTTATCGATTAGCTTAGACAGCGCTGGATTACACGCTTTCAACCAGCGGCGTGGCGTAATACCGTTGGTAACGTTAGTTAGCTTACCTGGATACAGTTCATCAAACTCTGGGAACAGAGACGACTTAACAAGACGAGAGTGCATTTCTGCCACACCGTTAACAGCAAATGAACCGATTACCGACAGGTGGCCCATACGAACCATCTTCTCGTTACCTTCTTCAATGATTGAAAGCTTAGCTTTCATGGCATTGTCGCCAGGCCACTTCTTATCAACCTCTGCCATAAAGCGGTGGTTAATTTCATAAATGATTTCTAGATGACGAGGAAGGATCTTCTCAATCATGCGCGCAGGCCACTTTTCAAGTGCCTCTGGTAGCAAGGTGTGGTTAGTATATGCAAATACTTTTGTACAAATCCCCCACGCTTCATCCCAACCAAGCTCTGCGCGGTCAACAAGAATGCGCATTAGCTCTGGTATAGAAATAGCTGGGTGCGTGTCGTTTAGCTGAATAACAACCTGATCGGCGAAACGGCTCCAATCGTCACCATGAGCACGCTTGTAGCGACGGATAATGTCTTTAAGCGAGCACGAGCAGAAGAAGTACTGCTGAATAAGGCGAAGCTCTTTACCCGCTTCGGTCTCATCGTTTGGATAAAGTACTTTTGAAATAGTTTCAGCTGATACATTTTCACGCTGTGCATCAACATAACCACCAGCATTGAATACGTCCCAATTGAAGTAGCCAGACGCTTCTGACTGCCACAACCGCAATACGTTTACGGTTTTACCTTCATAACCTACAACAGGAATATCCCACGGCACACCTTTTACAATTGAGCCAGGGTGCCATTCTTTCAGCACACGTCCGTTGTCGCCGTATTTCGTCTCTACATAGCCGTAAAGTGATACTTCTTGAATAGATTCTGGACGGCAAATTTCCCAAGGATTACCGTAGTGACGCCAGCTGTCTGGACGCTCGATTTGCTCACCGCTTTTAATTTCTTGGCGGAACAAACCGTGCTCGTAATGAATACCATAACCTATTGCAGGTAATTCCATTGTCGCTAGTGAGTCGATGAAGCAAGCCGCTAGTCGGCCAAGGCCACCATTACCCAGCGCCATATCTGGCTCTTCTTCAAGAATGTCTGAAATTTCAACACCTAGCTCTTTCAACGCGCCACTCGCTACATCGAATAAGCCAAAGTTTTGCAGGTTGTTTGAAAGCAAACGGCCCATTAGGAATTCGGCAGAGAAGTAATGAACGGCGCGCGTGTCGTTCAGGTAATGACTTTTCTGGGTTTTACGCAACCCTTCAAGTACTTGTTCTTGAATGGCAGCACAGGTTGCTTTCCACCAAGCGTGATTGTTTGCTTTGTTTTCGTCGGTGCCTAGCGTGCAGTGTAAGTGTTTAATAACCGCTGCTTTGAATGCAGCCTTATCGATCACTGGAGAGGGTTGCGTCTTGGTCGCTTTTGCGTTCATTTTGCGTCTCACTCTTAAGTAGAAGCGGTGTTTACACACCGAAAACGTAATTTAATTACAGAATAACTTCAGAATATGACAGCAATATAGCAGCGCTTAAACGATTATGTTGTAATAATTTTGTTAAAATAACAAAAAATCGCATGAATTCGTATGCATTCATGCGATTTATAACAATTCATTTACAAAAAGGAATTTAAAGTGATTTATTTTTGTACTTATTTAATTATTTTTCCGACTAAGGCTTCGGCTTCAGCAATTAGATCCTGTAAGTGGCTTTCACCGTTAAAGCTTTCCGCATAGATTTTATAAATTTGTTCGGTGCCAGAAGGACGCGCTGCGAACCAGCCATTTTCTGTCGATACTTTAACGCCACCAATTGCCGCGTTATTACCTGGTGCATGGGTTTGAACGGCAGTGATAGGCTCGCCCGCCAACGTATCGCTAGTGACGACAGATGCATCCATCGCCGAAAGCTTTTGCTTTTGTTCAAGGGTTGCTGCCACGTCAACACGGCTGTAAACCGGCGCTGCAAATTTTTCCGTTAGCGCTTTGTAGTGCTCGCCAGGATCTTTACCTGTGATGGCTAGGATTTCAGCTGCCAGCAAACAAAGAATAAAGCCGTCTTTGTCTGTCGCCCACGTGCTTCCATTGCGTTCAAGGAAAATTCCACCAGCACTTTCTTCACCCGCAAAACCAATAGTGCTGTTTGATAAACCATCAACAAACCATTTAAAGCCTACTGGCATTTCAGCTAAAGGTTTACCTAAGCTGTTGGCTACGCGATCAATCATACTGCTAGACACCAGTGTTTTACCGATATTTAAATCGCTAGGCCATTCTGGGCGGTGAGTATAAAGGTAGTTAATAGCCACGGCCAAATAATGGTTTGGGTTCATTAGGCCCGCACTTTTGCACACAATACCGTGACGATCGAAATCAGGATCATTGCCCCAAGCTAAGTCAAAGTTATCTTTCAGCTCGATAAGCCCTGCCATCGCATAGGCAGACGAACAATCCATGCGAAGCTTACCGTCTTTGTCACGGCGCATAAAACCAAACTGTGGGTCAACCGCGTCGTTAACAACGGTAATGTCCAAGCCATATTTATCTGCAATTCGCGACCAATAACCTATGCCTGCACCACCTAATGGGTCAGTACCTAACTTCAAGTTAGCTTTTGCAATCGCTTCCATGTCGATAACGCTTGCAAGGTCTTCAATGTAAGGTTCCATGAAGTCTTCTTCACGAACCAATTTGCGCGCGGTAGCTTGACGAATATCAATGCGCTTAACATTCTTATTGCCATGGGCAATTAATTCATTGGCGCGTTCTTGAATTTGTTTGGTTACATCACTATCGGCAGGGCCACCGTGAGGCGGGTTGTACTTAAATCCACCGTCTGAAGGAGGGTTATGAGAAGGCGTAATGACGATACCATCTGCCTTGTCGGTGTTACCTGCGCGATTGTAGCGAATAATAGTACGTGAAATAACAGGTGTCGGCGTATAGCCCATGCTTTCATTGTCTGCGCGCTGCACGACAACATTGACACCGTTTGCACACAAAACTTCGATAGCGGTAATCATGGCAGGCTCAGATAACGCGTGGGTATCTTTACCAACGAACAGCGGACCGTCGATACCTTCTTGTTTACGATACTCTACCAATGCTTGGCAAATTGCACTGATGTGGGTATCGGTAAACGTAGCGTTGGAAGCTGTACCTCTGTGACCTGACGTGCCAAAAGAGACCGCTTGACCCGGGTCATTCATATCCGGTTTATAGCTGTAATACTGGCTCACTAACTGCGCTACGTTAATGAGTTGCTCTTTTGCTGCATGCTGTCCAGCCTGCGGATGTAATGCCATGAAAAAAATCCTTATTTAGAAGTTTCGTTGTTCTATACCTTGGCTTGCTATTTACCTTCTGAAGAGAAACGCGCAATCACGGTTTCAATAACATCGGGTTGATAGCCTAAGTTACGCAAAACTTGTTCCAGCATATTCGTTTTCTTGGCAGTATTGTTATTTGTTACCACCCAGAACGGGCTATCAGGGATAGCTTTAGGATTAGTACTGCTGCCGTTTTCCAACAATGCCGCCTTACTTGTCGCAAAGTACGTACGGTTTTTACCTTTTATACTTTCAACACGAGTAAAGTTTTCTGCATTAAGCTTGTGCGCTGCACTTAAAACAAACAGGAATTGATCAACGCGCTTGGTAAATGTGCCTAATGCATCTTTTGACACCGCTTCAAGAATGTCTCTTTTCGAGTGAGCTTCTGTTGCTGGCGTTACTGAAGAAACTTCCGAAACCTTTTTAGCTGCCCTTGAGTTCGCAGGCGCTTTTGCTGCCGTTGCTTTAGCTGGAGCTTTCTTCGCTGCAGCCTTTGGCGCTGCTTTAACTGCTGAACTGGCTGTCGCTTTAGAAGGCGCTTTGGTTTGTACTTTAGTCGCCACTTGAGTTTCAACTTCGGGTGTTGACTCACTTGCGTTATCTGCGGTTTCTACAACGTCTGTACTTTTTGGTTCGCTTGTTTTTACAGATGTAGATGAAGCCCCACCATGCTGGACACCGTGGGACACGGCACCGTCTTCAGGCAAAAGTAAACGTCTTAAAATTTGTGATGCACTCTCACCAATATGCTTCGTTTGGCTGGCGATGAAGGCATATAAATCGTCATCTATTTCAATGCTTTTCATAACTACTTCCTTTTTAAGAGGCACCATTATAGACAACACAGATAAACTACGCAGCACTTAATAACAGATGTTTTGCGGGAATCTATGCTAATAAGATAAGAAAGTGACGTTTTACTGCTTCCCATTCCGTCGTATTTGCTGTCGATAAAGTCCATGTAAGCCGTTTTTACTTTTTCAAAAATAGACGTCGCCTTAACAACATTAAGAACATAGGAGAAACAACGCAACGAACCATCAAGTCGCTGATATACCTGCGTATGAAATTTAACAGGCATTTCAATAGAAAGCCTTTCACTATCGTTGCTATTATTAAGAAGTAGTGACCTTCGAAACACCACATTGTCGGCACTCGTTACCGTTCGCTAAACATGTAAGCTAGAACATGAACTCAGACATGAACTTAAACATCATTGCGCAACATCCTTAGAAAAGCCTTAATCGCTTTCTCACTGTTTAATACGTAGTGTGACAGAGTAACTTTAAACTTAAGTGACAATCATATGCGCCAAGATATCATTAACGTACAGCGGGCTCTTAGTCAGAAAATTATTGGTAAAGATCACCAATTAAAACTCGCAATAACTTGTTTACTTGCCAATGGCCACTTATTAATTGAAGACTTACCGGGAATGGGTAAAACCACCCTTTCTCATGCGCTTTCACAAGTTTTTGGCCTACAATATTCTCGCATTCAATTTACTTCTGACTTACTCCCATCAGATATGTTGGGCGTAAACATTTTTCATAGTAATGAACAAGACGAGGCAAAGCGCTTTTCGTTTAGACACGGCCCTATTTTTAGCCAAGTGGTGTTAGCGGACGAGCTAAACAGAGCCAGCCCCAAAACACAAAGCGCCCTGTTAGAAGCGATGGAAGAGCGACAAGTAAGTATAGATGGTGTAACCCACGCGCTACCCTCTCCATTTTTTGTTATTGCTACACAAAACCCAAGCTATCAATCGGGCACTTATCCCTTGCCAGAGTCCCAACTCGACCGTTTCTTTATGCGTATCTCTTTGGGCTATCCAGCGTGGGAAGCAGAAAAAGCCATGCTATTGCAACAGGATGCATCAGCACCGCTTGCACAAATACTAAATGAGGAGAATTTGCGCGAGATGCAACGAGAGGTAGCCACTATTCATACCAGCGATGCCATTATTCATTACATTCTAAGATTGGTGAGTGAAAGTCGAGAAAGTAATGATTACCCTAACCCCCTATCGCCACGAGCGAGTAGAGCGATACTACAAGGTGCCAAAGCTTGGGCGTTTGTTTCCGGAAAATCATATGTTACTCCCGAAGATGTACAGGCCGTCTTCGTGGCCATTACCGCTCATAGGCTAACATTGTCTTCACATCAGTTGGCACAAGGGCAGCAAACCCATGCTTTTGACGGTGAAAAACTGAGCAAGAAATTACTCGATAGTATTGACCCACTGGCAGCCTAGCATTCATGAATTTTCGGAGCGCTAAAGGTGCGTAGAATGCCAGCTTCACTTTCGAATTACCTACAACGTAGGCTATTAAAGTGGTTAGACAGGCGAGTTCCGGCTTCTCACGAACATCACCTCAACTTAAACAGTATTTTTATATTGCCGAGCGGATTCGGTTGGTCTTTTATTATTCTATCGCTGTGTTTGTTTTTACTTGGCACTAACTACCAAAACAACTTGATGTTGCTGCTTAGCTATTTGTGCTTAAGCATTATGCTATTAACGCTGTTTTACACTCATCAAAACTTTGCGCGTTTAGCGCTTAAAGCGACGCCCCCCAGTCCATTTCACTGTAACTTACAGGGTGAATTGCAGCTTCAGGTTATCCCTCACGCGGCAGCGCCAACGAAAACGTGCAATGGTGTATTAGCAATAAAGTGGCTAAATACAGCGCGTCCCATGAAAACCGCTGTTCATGCAAGCAATCAAGACACCTCAGTGGATCAGCAGACGTACAGCTTTTCTTTAAACGACAATGAAGTTACGGATACAAGACAAACGCAAACCCTCAGCGTGCCTCTTTCAATACCAGTACGGGGGCGATTTGCACTGGGCAGACTAACCATTGCATGCGATTTTCCGTTGGGATTATACAAATGCTGGACCCACCTCGATTTTGACCAACAGGTTACTGTCTATGCAAAACCTCAAGAAGGTCCGGTCACTGTTAATAAGGTAGCGAGTTCTAATGAGTCGGATAGCGTCAGTCAGGTTAACGACCTTACAAGTAACGAGGACTTCTACGCATTAAACGATTACGAAGTTGGACAGCCGCTTAATCGCGTATCATGGAAGCATGTGGCGAAAAACGGAAATTGGGTTTCGAAATCCTTTACCTCCTTGCAAAGCGACAGTTTTGTACTTTCAGTTCCCTCAAACATCGATGTGGAAACTGCCGTGTCGGCACTTACCTATGCAACATTGTCTTGGACAGGCGCAGACCGGGTATTTGGAATACAGTACAAAGGGCTTAACATTGCCCCTGCTCGCGGGGTAAAACATAGGCACGAATGTCTTAGTGCGCTTGCTTGTTTGAATTCGCATTCATCACAAGCTTCTTCGACCTCAAATAAAACGGTCTCAATATCTTCCATAAAGAATGAAAGAGCGAGGTCAATAAAATGAGCTCCGCTATCTTAAGCCGTTTAACGCAATTAACCGTTGTTAAAAGCGTGTTTAGCCAACCAACCTCCGTGGCTGTGCTTATGCTCTGCATAGCTTTCTCTCTTATTCTTTTTACTCTCACCGCGCCGCTCATGACATGGGTAATTATGCTAGGTGGATGTGCTGTGATAGTGAGGGCCGCAGGCCTTAGTGCGTTAAATAGTCTGCCGACATCACGCACGGTTAACTTGCTGGCGATATTGGCAGTGTTCGCATTATCGTGGTTCGGCTTTTCAGTAGGATTGCTTGATAGCATGATCAACCTATTGACCGCCGCATGCGCGCTCAAAATCATGCTGGTTGAGAAAAAACGAGATTTTCACTTAATTGTATGTACCTGTTTGTTCTTAATCGGCTGTGGATTTATTTCGTCTCTAAGCGTATTTGCGTGGATTGGCTATACAGGAATACTGGCCCTGCTGCTATTTGCGACTGCCATTTATCACGGTGCAGGAATACCCAAATCAAAAAGCATTAAATTCGTGACCGTGCTTATTGTCCAAGCTTTCCCTATCGCGCTGCTACTGTTCTTACTGCTTCCCCAACTCCCTCCGCTTTGGCAGATGCCCACGTCAAAATCTACTGAAACCGGGCTTTCTGACACAGTGACGCCTGGTGATATTGCGTCACTGGCAAGTTCGTCTGAATTGGCTTTCAGCGCCACATTTGAAAACGCAGAAGCAATCCCTGTTGCACCGTCCAGGTATTGGCGCGCTATGACCTTAGAACATTTTGACGGGAAAACCTGGTCTATTAGCGACAAACGCAAACAGGCAGAGCAACAGCTAGCTTACATGGGCAAGCCAACGCCCTTGTCAGCTCTGGCCGAGGAAAACACGCCTCAAGTGATAAGTTATGAACTTATCGTGGAACCCACTCAGCAAACGTGGCTGTTTGCGTTAGCGCCTTCGACACCCAACAACCGCGAGAACAGTATTTTCGTAAGAAGTCTTTTTGATTTTACGTTAAGGGCGAATAGCCCAATATCCAGTAAGAAAGCGTTTTATCTGCGCTACTATCCAACTGCGCAAATCACTAGCGCAATAGGAAATTTTGAATCACAACTAAACCTTCAGGTTTCCATGAATGGTAACCCTCAAGCCAGGGCATGGGGACAGACGCTTGCCAAACAATATTCAGGCGCACAGCAAATAGTTAGCGCAATAATGCGTGAATTTAATCAAGGTGGCTTCCGCTACACCCTATCGCCGAACGCCATGCCTACCGACCCCATCGACCGTTTTTTATTTGAAGAACGCTCAGGTTTTTGTGCCCATTACGCAGGCGCCATGGTGTATGTGCTTCGCGCCGCAGGGGTACCGGCAAGAATGGTGACAGGCTACCAGGGCGGAAGCGCACTTAATGACAATGTGCTGCAAATAAGGCAGTACGATGCACATGCGTGGGTGGAAGCATTTATTGATGGTGTATGGATTCGACACGACCCAACGAGTATGGTGGCACCGTCACGCTTAACCTTCGGGCTTGAACTTGCGTTGGAAGAGCTTGGGGAGTCTCGTGAAGCCAGTATTTTGGGCGACCTTAGCAACGCTGCTATTTTTGCAACATTACAAAGCTGGTTTCAACAGCTCGATTACTCGTGGAGTAAATGGGTACTGGGCTTTGACAATACTGCGCAAACCAACATGCTTGAAGAATTACTAGGCTCGCTAACGCCGCAAAAAATGCGAGTTGTATTTCTTTCCGCCATTGGTCTAATTGGGCTTATTTTAGCACTTTATTTTTTACCCAAAACGTATCGCAACACACTGTCGCCCTCACACAGAGTTTTACTAAACGCAATAAAATGCGTTGAAGCTAAAACAGGAAAAGAAAGAGGGAATAAAACCTTGTCCGCCTTTATGAGTGAAGTTAACCCTTTGATAAACGAAGATGCTGCCAAGGCACTAACACTTCTGTGTGAACAATTTGAGCACGAAAAATACGCACACCGAACACAAGAGACAAAAATTTATCCAACCATGAAGCGTCAGTTAAAAATGTTAAAACAGGCATTAAAGTAGGAAATGGTTAAACCGATTGCACCTTAAACACTCACACTCCCCCCTTTTTAGTGCAGGCTAATTAATAGTGCCTTGGCGCAAGCGTCTATCAATACAGCCACGAATTTACACAAGCCATTGTTTTAACTAGCAATAAATAACACATTTAGGTACATTTTGGTTATTGGCACTTTTTTAGCTTTGTACAAATGGATAACAAAAGTACGAAGGCGCTTATACAAGTATTAGTTGCCAACGGGCTTTAGAGTACAAAGGCGTACACATAACCGACGGTTTATTTGTTAGCTACCACAATGCATGAGTTTTGGACAAAGGCGTCCCCAGTTCTTTCTTACGAGAGCGCTGCGGACGCCTTTTTTTGATCTTCTGGAACGCATTGAAACAGTAAACGCCAACACACAGATGACAACTTATTAATAACGACAACGTGAGGTGAAACCATGGCTTATCTTCTCCCCGCTGAGTTTGCAACCAAGATGGTAGATGCAGGCGAAGCCAAAATTTATATGTCTACACGAGATACTCTAATCCGCGCTTATATGGCAGGTGCAATATTGGCCCTTGCCGCTGTTTTTGCCGTTACCATTGCCGTTCAAACCGGCGTATTTCTTCTTGGCGCAGTGTTATTCCCAGTGGGCTTTTGTATGCTCTACCTTATGGGGTTTGACCTATTAACCGGCGTGTTTGTACTTACCCCGCTCGCTTGGCTCGCACAGCGACCTGGCGTCACGCCAAAACAAATTCTACGAAATTGGGGATTAGTATTTTTAGGTAACTTTGGCGGCGCATTAACCGTGGCCTTTATGATGTCGTTTATTTTTACCATGGGGTATAACGTGGATGGCGGTGCCATCGCGACTAAGGTAGCCAGCATTGGCGAAGCTCGTACATTGGGCTACGCAGAACACGGCGTTGCAGGCTGGTTCACCATTTTTATTCGCGGCATGTTGTGTAACTGGATGGTGTCGCTAGGCGTAGTGGGTGCAATGATTTCAACTCACGTTAGCGGAAAAGTACTAGCCATGTGGATGCCAATCATGCTGTTCTTCTTTATGGGTTTTGAGCACTCAGTAGTAAACATGTTCCTTTTCCCATTTGGCCTTATTATGGGCGGCGACTTCTCGGTTATGGACTACTTCATTTGGAACGAGATCCCAACTGCACTTGGAAATCTTGTTGGTGGCCTCGCCTTTACTGGACTAACCCTGTACACCACCCACGTTAAGACGCTACCCAAACGTACTATCCCTGTTGATAAAGCCGCTGCATCGCAAACACTGCCTATTTAATTAAGGCGCTTATCTTAAAGCCATCATGCCTTGTCCCTACAAGACACGTCATGATGGCGTTATCCGTTTCCTTGGAAATAACTAATTGGGCTCATAATTAAATATGCAGGTAAGAAACAATTAAACATGAATGAGCGAGCCGCGTTAAACGCCCCAATTAACCCACCAGCTAACACGCTCAGTGTAAGTGCATTTTCTACAGCCGGCGTTAAAGCGATAAACCAAGATGCATACGCTTTTCATGTTTCTGATAACCCAAATCAAAGCAGCGTTTTTGTTATCGCCGACGGTGTAAGTAGCAGTACGGTTAGCCAAGTTGCTAGCGACTTTGCTACCAGTCAGTTTATTAAACTGTTTAATATGGCGCCGGAACAATGGTCGGTTAAGATGCGCGCTGAAACCATTATTAAAGAGATAAACGCGCTGCTTTACACACGTACGCAAAGAAGTCCCTTCTGCTATACACCAGAAAAAGGTTATGTGTGCACGTTAACAGTGGCGGTGGTAACAGGCAATCACATGGATGTATTTCATGTGGGAGATTGTCAAATTCAGGCTATTTCTAAGAACGCACAGTCGCCTGTCTTACTCACAAAACCTCATCGTCAAGTATCGGAAAGTGAGCCTTCGCAGAGTTATCTTACTAAAGCATTAGGCGTTCAAGCACATATAGACATCGACCACACAACACTCACCCTCAACTCATCGAGCACGTTTTCGATAAGTAGCGACGGGGTTTATGAGTTTGTTTCGCTATCTACCATTCTTATGAAAATCAGTGAGGCCGATACGCTTTCTGAAAACCAAGCTGCGTTGGTAGTACATGAGGCATTTACTAGAGGGAGCGATGACAACCTCACCTTACTTCTCGTAAAGGTTCTTGTAGCTAGCCATGATGGCCTAGACGATCACAGACACCCACTGTATACAGGCGTTTCAACTTCACCTCATTCATCTGTACTTAACAGGCCGTTGGGCAACCAACTGATAACCAATTCTGAGGTTTCTGATGCTGCGATTCATTACTCAAATCAGCAGTCTGATGAACATGTATGCGAAGAGCCTGCTGCCGCAAACTTTAAGACGGGTGATGATGTTGATGGACTGAAGCTAGAACGACAGCTTTATACGTCGGCCCGAAGCCATGTTTTTATTGCCACCAATTCGTCTTGTGAAGCTACGCACAGAAACAGCCCTGTGGTTGTAAAAACGCCGGCTACCGACTTTACCCTATCACCAGAAATGGTAAATGGGTTCCTAATAGAGAGCTGGTTTTCGAGACGGATTAATTCGGCACACGTTATTAAAAGCCCAACGTTTACTGATTTGGGTCTACCGTACTCTCCTTCTGCTTTTTACAGCGTAAGTGAATATGTGCAAGGTCAAACGCTAGCTCAATGGGCTGTTGATAACCCTACGCCGCCATTAGAGCAAGTTAGAAATATAATCGAGCAGGTTGGTAAAGGTTTACAGGCAATGCACCGTCAGGGCATTGTTCATAGGGATATACGCCCTGACAATATTATTATTAGCGAACAAGGGCACTGTACAATTATAGATTTGGGTTCAGCAGCCTTAGCCGATGCCCCAAGCCTCTATAGTGACACACCTATTCCTGGCGCTGCACTTTTTTCCGCACCTGAATACTTTTTAGGAAATGTTGGCACAGAGCGCTCTGATCTGTTCTCCTTAGCCGTACTCACCTACTATCTCTTGTGCGGGCGTTACCCCTATGGCACAGAGCTCGTTCATTGTCGCACGTTGGCCGAGCAGAAAAAGTTAAAATACCAAACCGCATTGGCTCCTAATCGGCCAATACCTAATTGGGTTGATAGCGCTCTTAAACGTGCTTTGCATGTGAACCCTGACAAGCGATTTTCTTCACTATCTGAGTTTCTTTTTTCGCTTCGCTACCCAAATCCATCACAACATACGGAGTACGAGCCGTTAGTAAAACGACACCCTCTTTTTGTGTACAAGGTGCTGATACTGGCACTTATTTTTAGCAATCTAGTTACGCTCATTTTGTTTAACTAACCCTTTAAGGAAATGTAAATGATTACATCGAGAACCCAAGTTACCGACATGATCCAGTCAGCCAAAATTTTAAAAGGCATAAAGTGGAGCCAGATTGCCGAAGTTGTTGGTCAATCAAAAGAATGGAGTACAGCAGCTTGCTTAGGACAAATGGCCATGACAAAACAGCAAGCTGAAGCCGTGGGTGAGTTACTTGAGCTTACCGACGAAGCCATTGCTTGGCTTCAAATCGTGCCTTACAAAGGCTCGTTACCCACAGAAGTCCCTACCGACCCACTTATTTACCGCTGGTATGAATTGGTGAGTGTGTATGGCACTACATTAAAGGAATTAATTCATGAAGAGTTTGGCGACGGCATCATGAGTGCCATTGATTTTTCGATGGATTTACAGCGCGAGAACGACCCTAAAGGCGACCGTGTCAACGTAGTGATGTCAGGGAAGTTTCTGCCATATAAGATGTACTAAACGTATTTCAGGATGGGACACCCGACATAAAAAAAGCCGGTCATGCGACCGGCTTTTTAGTATTTTTTGAAGCGTAAGCTAACCCAAGGTCAGCTTACGTTCGCAAAGGCTAATTACTTAGCAGCTTTACGTGCTTTCGCTTCTTCAATTACTTTGTCAGCTACGTTCTGAGGACAAGCTGAGTAGTGGCTGAATTCCATAGAGAACTGACCACGACCAGATGTAATAGTACGTAGGTGACCGATGTAACCAAACATCTCAGATAGAGGTACGTCAGCCTTGATGCGAACGCCAGTAGCGCCAGCTTCTTGGTCTTTGATCATACCACGACGACGGTTAAGGTCACCGATTACGTCACCAACGTTGTCTTCTGGGCTGAATACGTCAACTTTCATCACAGGCTCAAGAATTTGAGGACCTGCTTTTGGCATTGACTGACGGAATGCACCTTTAGCTGCAATTTCGAACGCGATTGCTGATGAGTCAACTGCGTGGAAACCACCGTCGAATAGCTCAACTTCAACGTCTAGTACTGGGTAGCCCGCTAGAGGACCTACTTCCATCATACCTGCAAAACCTTTTTCGATTGCAGGGAAGAATTCTTTAGGAACGTTACCGCCCACAACAGTAGATGTGAACTTGAAGCCAGAGTTAGTTTCGCCCGGACGGATGCGGTAATCAATCTTACCGAACTGACCAGAACCACCAGACTGCTTCTTGTGCGTGTAGCTGTCTTCAACTGCTTGTGTGATAGTTTCACGGTAAGCAACTTGAGGTTGACCAACTTCTAGCTCAACGCCGTAAGTACGCTTCAAGATGTCTACTTTGATATCTAGGTGAAGCTCACCCATACCTTTAAGGATGGTTTCGCCAGAATCTTCGTCAGTTTCAACTTGGAAAGATGGGTCTTCTGCTACTAGTTTACCAATAGCGATAGACATCTTTTCGTTAGCGCCTTTGTCTTTTGGCTTAACAGCAATCGAGATTACTGGCTCAGGGAAGATCATTGGCTCTAGTGTACAAGGGTGCTTCGGATCACATAATGTGTGACCAGTTTGAACGTTCTTCATACCAACAACTGCTAGGATGTCACCCGCTTGTGCTGAAGTAAGTTCAGTACGTTCGTCAGCGTGCATCTCAACCATACGGCCGATACGCTCAGTTTTACCCGTTGCGCTGTTAAGAATAGTGTCGCCTTTGTTTAGCTTACCAGAGTAGATACGGATAAACGTAAGGGCACCGAAACGGTCGTCCATGATTTTGAACGCAAGTGCACGGAACGGCTCGTCAACAGATACTGTTGCAACTTCACCAGTAGGCTCGCCCGTTTCTTCGTCAGTTAGATCTTGTGGATCTACTTCTGTTGGAGAAGGTAGGAAGTCTACAACCGCGTCTAGAACAAGCTGAATACCTTTGTTCTTGTATGCAGAGCCACAGTAGGTTGGGAAGAACGCTAGGTCACGAGTACCTTTACGGATACAGCGCTTGATGTCTTCTAAAGACGGCTCTTCGCCATCCATGTAAGCCATCATTAGATCGTCGTCTTGCTCAACAGCAGTTTCGATTAGTTGCTCACGGTACTCGTTAGCCTTATCAACCATATCTGCAGGGATATCTACAACTTCGTAGTTTTCAGGAAGACCTGAATCGTCCCAGATGTACGCTTTCATATCTAGAAGGTTAACAACACCTTTAAACTCGTCTTCGATACCGATTGGAAGCGTCATTACTAGTGGGTTAGCAGCAAGTACTTTCTTAACTTGACCTACAACACGGTAAAAGTCTGCACCCATACGATCTAGCTTGTTAACGAAAATACAGCGGGCAACGCCAGATTCGTTAGCATAGCGCCAGTTAGTTTCTGACTGAGGCTCAACACCGCCAGAACCACAAAATACACCAATACCGCCGTCAAGCACTTTCAGTGAACGATATACTTCAACTGTAAAGTCAACGTGTCCCGGAGTATCGATGATGTTCATACGATGATCTTTCCAGAAACAGGTTGTTGCGGCTGACTGGATGGTAATACCACGCTCAGCTTCCTGCTCCATGAAGTCAGTTGTAGTTGAGCCATCGTGAGTGTCACCGATTTTGTGAATACGGCCGGTAAGCTTCAAGATACGTTCTGTTGTGGTAGTTTTACCCGCGTCTACGTGGGCGAAAATACCAATGTTTCTGTAATGAGATAGTTCTGACATTAGTTCACTTTCATTGGTTCAGTGTAAAAAAACGGCCGGATTATAAAGGATTTCTATACCAGATTTACACCTTTTTTAGCATAAACCTTAAATTCGTTTGCCAAAATCCGCGCCACCATTAATTCTTTTCTTTAAGTATCAATAACTTATTAATTAATGACACTTTTTTGAAAAATAACAAAATCACACCTCATCTTTTGAAGTGCGAACAATTGTTACTGTAACTTCATCTCTGTCGTGGTAGAGATGCCTCACCTTCACCGCAAATGCATCTTCCAAGGCATTTAATCGGCCTCTTAGCAACGTCATGGCTTCAACTACAGTTTCATAACGTTGTTTCATAGGTAACTTTAAATTGAATATTGCGTGCGTTGCCCAGTGCTTAACTAACCAATCACCCATCAATTTAGCTACCCTATCGGGTTGCTCTATCATATCACATACCAGCAAATCTACACGACCAAATTGTGGTCGATAGGTAAACCCGTCTGCCGCGTGATGTTCAACCAAGCCCGTGCTCATTAAACTATCGGCTACAAGTCCATTGTCGATAGCTTCAACATACATTCCGCGCTTCACCAGCTGATATGTCCAACCACCCGGGCATGCACCTAGGTCCACGGCACGTCCACCGCTTCGAAGTACCTTAGCCTGCTGTTTGTCGCTCAGCATATTCACTAAGGCATCTTCAAGTTTAAGCGTCGAGCGGCTCGGCGCATCACTTGGGAACTTTAACCGGCAAATACCCAAGTGATCGCCACTAGCATGACTGGGTAATGTATAGCCAATATGGCAAATCTCAAATGACTCAAAGAAAATATGTAGCTTTGGTTTACCTAAATTTTCCTTTGCGGTGAGCCATCCCGCTTTTCTTAGGGCTTGGCGAAGAGGAACAGTAAACTTTCGGCAGAACTTTGCGAGGGTTTTACCTTCTTCTGTATCTGGGTATTCGACGTCTATGGCGCCAAAAATTTGAAATGGTTTTTCTACCTCTTTCAAAGCCTCGAGCACTTGCCCTACCCTGTCCAGTTTCTCTATATCGTTTAGCGTGGCAAAAACAGCCACCAGTTGACGAGGGAAGATACTGTCGTGAACAGCAAACTGGGTAATGGTTTGCTCAAGCTGCGAGCCATCATATAAATGATAAAGTACAAAGCCACTGTTCTTCTTAGATAATGGGTAGCCATAACACTGGGCTTCACCGTAACGAGAGGTAAGCTCGTTAGCCGTATCGTTTTCATAACCAGGTCGGCAATAACCTAAAATACTGGTGTTAGACATTACCTGCCCCCGGCATGTGGTGAGTTTTGTTCTGCTCTTCTTTTTGTTGCTTGTTTAAATCATGACCTTTTATCAGTCCTATCACTAACAACACCCATCCAATAATAAAGAACATGCCACCCAAAGGGGTTATCGGGCCAAACCATTTTATGCTGCTTATTCCTAGCGCGTATAAACTTCCACTAAACAACACCGTACCGGTAACGAAACAAAACGCTACCCGATTTGCCCACGTCGATGAGACAACGCCTGACAGCGCAGGCAAAAGCAGCAAGGCTAATGCGTGATACATTTGATAACGCACGCCAATTTCAAACGTGTTGAGCTGCTGTGCAGTTAATACGCTTTTTAAACCATGTGCGCCAAACGCACCTAGTACCACAGAAAGGCCCGCTAGCAATGCGCCAGTAATAAGATAAGGTTTAGCAACGGTGGCAAACCTAAGTTTTTCAGTTTTCATTAAATTAGTCTTTCGCTCTGATTTCTAATTAACCATTAATTATTTAAATGGGCTTCAATAAAAGAAGCGGTAAGCGTGGCAGCGGTAACAATATGTTCTTCCTGCGTTTTGCCACTTGCTTTGCGAGGCTTAAAACTGTGATCGCCGTCGTCTAAATAGGCGCATTCAATGTCTGTAGATAATACGCTGCGCTTTTTGTAATCCTCTACTTCGCTCTTTGTACCAAAGGTATCTCGTTCACCCTGAATAATAAGCAAAGGCTTAGACGCCGTTTGCAGATGGTCGGTGCGTGTTTTTTCTGGCTTACCAGGAGGATGGAACGGATAGCCCAGCGCTATCGCGCCTTTTACATTGCTCACCGCTTCGTACACCATGGTCGCCATACGCCCGCCCATCGACTTTCCACCGATGAACACAGGCAAGTTATGCAAGGCTTTGTTATCTTTGCTGCAGGTTTCAATCACCGCAGTAAAATGTGACATAAGTTTATCGGCTTTATCGGGAGGCCTACGCTTACCGGTAGCTTTTATGGTTTGCATATAGGGAAAGTTAAAAAGAACGGTTGATATACCTCTAGCAACAAGTTCCTTCGCAATGTCTTGCATGAACTCATGTTCCTTACCGGCGCCGGCTCCATGGCCTAGTATCAAACACGCTAAGGGCTTATCGGCTTCATGCAATTCAATGTCAAAACTAGGCTGTTCAGCAATGGTGTTCAACTTAGTCATATTACAACAAGTCCTCTTGTTCAGCTTCGACCAGCGCTAAGATCCAGTCTCTAAATGCCGCAATCTTACCGAGTTCAGCCTGTGATTCCTCACACACGAGATAAAACGCATCGCGACTCTCCACTCGTTCTTCAAACGGCATAACTAGCCTTCCCGCTTCAATTTCCGGCCTTGCAAGTACCGTGTTACCCAACGCAATGCCTTGACCGAGTGCAGCGGCTTGCAAAACTAGCATGGAGTGACTGAAAACCGGTCCTTGGTTAACGTTTACGCCAACCACACCTACATGCTTCAACCAATTTTTCCATGCAGTACGGCTTAAGTCGTGTAGCAACACGTGGTGCCGTAAGTCAGACAGGCTGGATAAAGGTTTGGGGCCTTGAAAAAGCATTGGAGAGCAAAGCGGAGTTAGAAACTCTCGATGTAGCTGGTCGGCTTGAAGACCAGCCCAACGACCTTTGCCGTAATATATTGCAACGTCTACATCGTCTTCTAAGAAGCCTTCATCGAAATCAACTGCCTTGATGCGTACGTCGATGTCTGGATGCGCCAAACTAAACTTATGAATACGGGGTACCAGCCATTGGCTCGCAAAGCTGGGCGGCATCGCTACCGTGATAGCACCTTTACTGCCCTTCGCAAGTAGCCTTTCTGTCGCATCTTGTAAGTTTTTGAAGATATCTTTTAGCTCAAGAAAATAAGCTTGACCTTCTTCGGTTAGAAGCAGGGTTCTATTTCTTCGAAGAAATAGCTTCATCGATAAGAAATCTTCAAGCGCTTTTATCTGGTGGCTAACGGCAGCTTGCGTAACAAACAGCTCATCGGCAGCCTTAGTAAAGCTCAAATGGCGAGCAGCCGCTTCAAACGATTTCAAGGCGTTGAGAGGGGGTAAACGTCGATGCATATATCGTTTTTAATCCAGTGTGACCGAAGCATGACAAATTCATTAGTTTTTCTAATGACAACCCATACTTTTACTCGTTTTATTTTTCACCACCCACTGACTATAATTTACCCGAAATTAAAAAAGAACATTTAATTTCAGCATTTTATGATGAACATTTGTTAAACATTTTAACATTCATCAACAATTATTTAATTATTTTTATTAGGTGTGAAAATGAAAAAATTACTTTTAGCTAGTGTTTCTGTAATGGCTTTTGTAAGCGCTGCTGCAAATGCTAACGCACAACCAAAAAAGATCAATCTACAATCGTTAATCAACACAGCAATGACCAGCGTAAAAATGGCCGAAGTACTGCCAGAAAACGATGCGCACATTGTTGTGAAAAAGCAGTCTAAAGCGATTTTAGCTGAAGAGACGCAAGTTCAGCTTCACAAGAACTTATTAGCAATGACAAAAGGTGAAGAGCGCGTAAACGTTTCTGAAGCGGAATAAGCAACTCACACACCTGATACGCATGCCGGTGCTCGCACCGGCATACGCCATCAAATACTAGCTTAGGTATTACTTGTATCTAACGCGTCAAAACCTTTCACCAATTCGTCTAGTGCTTTCATCTGCTGCAAGTAAGGCTCTAATTTTGCCAACGGCAGTGCGCAAGGCCCATCACATAGTGCTTCATCAGGGTTAGGATGCGCTTCTATAAATAGCCCTGCCAAACCTAATGCCATACCACTTCTGGCCAACTGTGCAGCTTGAGCTCTACGACCATCTGCAGACGTCGCACGGCCACCCGGCATTTGAAGTGCGTGAGTCGCATCAAATATTACTGGGGCATATTCTTTCATTGCGTCCATGCCAAGCATATCCACAACTAAATTGTTATATCCAAAGCAGCTACCACGCTCACAAAGAATAACCTTATCGTTCCCCGCTTCGCCTAGTTTTCCTATGATGTGACGCATTTCATGCGGTGCTAAGAATTGAGGCTTTTTCACATTGATAACGCTACCGGTTTTTGCCATTGCAACCACAAGGTCGGTTTGGCGCGCCAAGAAAGCAGGCAGTTGAATAACATCCACCACTTCAGCTACGGGAGCTGCTTGGTGCGGTTCGTGCACATCAGTGATAAGCGGAACGTTAAAGGTCGACTTAATTTCTTCAAAAATACGCAACCCTTCTTCCATGCCAGGCCCACGGTAAGAAGTCACAGATGAACGGTTCGCTTTATCAAACGAGGCTTTAAAAACGTACGGGATATTGAGCTTTTGCGTTACTTCAACATAGTGCTCTGCGATACGCATAGCGAGATCGCGAGACTCAAGTACGTTCATTCCTCCGAACAGAACAAACGGCAAGTGGTTGGCAACGTCAACGTTACCTACATTAATAATCTGTTGAGATTCAGACATTATCTATTTCCAATTAAATCTTAAAAAAGAGGTTGTTTGGTTACAGCAACCATAGCCGTTGCCATAAGCACAACAAGCGCTGCTACGAAAAAGCTCCATTTGCCTAACGCTGTTTTGGCTTTTTTCAATGCAAACAATCCAAACACTATGTACAGCACCACGCCCACAACTTTAAATGTGAGCCATGCATTAACTAAAGGATATTGAGACAAAATAATGCATAGCCAAATTGCGCTGGCTAATAGCACGGTATCAATGATATGAGGGAGAATTTTAACCCATTTTTTGCTAAGTGCTGTAGCGTCGAATTGACTCCATATAAAGCGAAAGACAAAAAATAATATGCTCAAGCCAACGGCGGTCATGTGAAGGTGTTTAGCCATCATGTACATAATGTGTTCCTGTTCTTATTAGATAGTAAGGCTGCTTCTGGTTACTTTAACACAGGTGTTAATTGAGCCGATTTAGTTTTACAGCAATGCAAAATTCGACAGACTCAGAATACGAGTAGCAGACTCAAAAAAACAGGTGCATGTAGCACCTGCCTTCGTTTTAATTATGGCGCCTGTCTAGAGGCTGTTATTGTAACGTATTACAGTACGTAAATAACGGAGAAATAAATCATTATGCGTCAGGGAATTGAGCTTGAATTGCCATAAAGGCCGGAAGGTCATTTAGCATACACTGAACTAAATCAGGGTCGAAGTGCTTGCCACTTTCCTCTTTCAATACGGCTTCAACCTTATCAATTGTCCACGCTGGCTTATACGGCCTTGCGTTTAACAGTGCATCAAACACATCAACTAACGTGGCAATACGGCTTTTTATATCAATTTCTTCGCCTTTAAGCCCGTCTGGATATCCCTTTCCATCCCAGCGTTCGTGATGCTGCTTTGCTAACATTGCTGCAAGTTGGATAGTGGGCCGGCTTGAATCTCGCAAGATCTGGTAACCAAATTCAGCATGCTGACGTATTTTAAATACTTCCTCTTCGGTTAACGGCGTCGTTTTGTGCAAAATAGATTTAGGCACTATAGACGTCCCAATATCATGGAGTGGCACGGCAAGGCGTAATGCGTGGATGTCTTGCTCGTTCAGCCCAACCTTTTCTGCCAACAGTTGCGCCATTTCAACCATTCTTGTGAGATTATTTGATGCATTTGACTCATGCTCTAACGCTCGACCTAAACGCTCAATTATTTCTTTCTGCGTCGCTTCAACATCTACGGTTTTAAGTACGTTGTCAAAAGCAAGCTGAACACTGTCTGAAAAGCGTTTTACCAGATGACGATCACTTTCCCCTATTCGTCTCGGTAATCCTGACAAGTACAAGAGTGCGCCATTGTGGCTTTTACTGTTGCAATAAGCCACAACGTGATCTTCTGCATAAACAATTTGCTTATCGCGCATGGCTCTTGCGCACAGGGCATATTCTTGTGCGCTAATCGCGTCTTTTAAAGGCACCCCTTCCTTACTGGCGTACTCACCGTTGCCAGCAAAAACATATAGTTCGTCGTCACCCAATTTGTTGTTGCTGGTATTAATAGTACGCGATGTGGTTGCCACCGCTGTAGTAATGTAGGCTGCATCCTTTGAACAGCCCAGAATAGATGCCAGCTGTTGAATAATCCCCTGCATGAACTTTTCGAGGGAACGGGAGGAAAATAAATCCACAGACGCATCTATAATTTTTTCAAGGCCGCGTCTATTTTCTTCGATAACGATAATATCTCGATATGAGCGGAGCGCTGCAATGATAACAGTAAAGAGTTTTTGCGCGGTCAGTTCGGTTTTCGACTTGTAGTCGTTGATGTCGTAATTAATGATGACATCTTTTTCAGGGGCTTGGCCAGGTTGTCCAGTACGCAAAATAATACGCGTGAAATGATTGTCTAATTCGTTACGAACATACTCCGCCACTTTAAGACCGGCGTCATCAGTCTCCATAACAACATCAAGTAACACAACGGCGATATCATCATGGGTTTTGAAAATGGCCTTCGCTTCCTCTCCGCTATAGGCACTAACAAACTCAAGGGTTTTGCCGTTTAAACTAAAGTCATTTAGCGCCAGCTTGGTAACGGCGTGTACTTCGGGTTCATCATCAACAATGAGTACTTTCCAGCTACCCAGATCATCTACTTCATTTTCATCGTCATCTTCTGCGAAAAGAAAGTCATCATTCATCTGGTACGTCCTGTAGTGTAAGAGATTGTTTAACTTAGTGCTTTTTGAGGTCTTACAACCGCTTAATAGATACTAATGTAAAACAAAATATTAGCAAGTTTGCAATTAAATTTTGATAACTACAGAAAAGATAACTTCTTTGGAGGTTAAAAACTACTGCCACTGTCCTAGCGTTACACGGTCATTGTTGCCGTAATCTTTAACAGTTTTGACGTCTACAAATCCCGCATCTACGAGCAAAGCGTTAACCGCTGCCCCTTGGTCAAAACCGTGTTCGAATGCGAGCAGCGCGCCTTTTTTGAGGTATTGAGGTGCGTTATTGATTATGTGTTTAATGTCGTCTAGACCATCACTACCCGAAGTTAATGCTGTTTTAGGCTCAAAACGCACGTCGCCCTCATTAAGGTATGGACTGGATTCTTCTATATAAGGTGGGTTTGAAACAATAATGTCGAAGGTTTGACCTGCCAGCGCACTAAACCAGTCACTTTGCACAAAATGCGCATTGGCTATGCTATTAGCTTGAGCATTGCGGGTAGCAAGGTTCACCGCCCCCTCTTGGTAGTCTACGCCAGTAACGGATGCTTCTGCCAGTTCGCTCGCTAATGCCAGCGCAATGGCGCCCGTACCTGTTCCCAAATCACAGATAGATAAGGATGCAGAGGATTGTTGATTTGCCCAATTGAGCACCTGCTCAACCAAGACTTCAGTATCCGGTCGCGGAATTAATGTATCTGGCGAGGTAAACAGTGACAGGGTCCAGAAATCACGCTTACCGATAATATACGCCACGGGCTCACCCCGTTTACGCTTGGCCACATCCGCTTCAAATTGGGCTTTCTGGGCGGCATCCAAGGTTTTATCAGGCCATGTGAATAGGTAAGTTTGTGACTTACCTAGAATGTTCGCCAACATGACTTTCGCGTCAATAGAGGGTGACTCCCCACCCTCTAGTTGCTCAGCAGCCCATGTTAAGGCGTTGTCTATGCGCATTGTTTTTCTATAAACAGTTTGTTTAACAAGACAGCGTTATTCGTCAGAAAGAGAGGCCAGCAGATCGGCCTGATGCTCTTGCAAAATTGGGTCGATAAGCTGTTTCAGATCACCTTCCACCACTTCATCTAATCGATAAATAGTCAGGTTGATACGGTGATCGGTTACACGTCCCTGCGGGAAGTTATAAGTACGAATTCGCTCAGAGCGGTCGCCGCTACCGACTAGGCTCTTACGGGTAGATGCCTCTTCTGCTGCACGCTTTTCTTCTTCAATCTGATTTAAGCGCGCTTGAAGTACCGACATCGCTTTCGCACGGTTTTTGTGCTGTGAGCGCTCGTCCTGACATTCCACTACCAAGCCTGTTGGCAAGTGGGTAATACGAATAGCCGAGTCGGTTTTGTTAACGTGCTGACCACCCGCACCTGATGCACGGAAGGTATCGATGCGAAGCTCTGCAGGGTTAATTTCAATTGCCTGCGACTCTGGAATTTCTGGTAATACCGCCACGGTACATGCCGAGGTATGGATACGGCCTTGTGATTCGGTTTCTGGTACACGCTGTACGCGGTGACCGCCCGACTCGAATTTCAATACGCCGTACACGCCATCGCCGCTAACATTCGCAATGACTTCTTTATAACCGCCGTGCTCACCTTCATTGGCGTTAACCAACTCTAAACGCCAGCCACGACTTTCGGCATAACGGCTGTACATGCGGAACAAGTCACCTGCAAATATTGCCGCTTCGTCACCACCTGCACCTGCGCGAATTTCCAAGAAACAGTTGTTATCATCGTTAGGATCTTTTGGCAGGAGTAGCACCTGAAGTTCAGTTTCAAGGCGTTCAATTTCCGCCTTGGCATCTTTCATCTCTTCCTGTGCCATCTCGCGCATTTCAGCGTCATCTTCGTTCAACATTTCCTGCGCTGAAGCCAAGTTTTCTTGTGCTTGCTGATAAGCATTAAAGCCTGCCACTACATCTTCTAGCTGACTGAACTCTTTTGACAAGTTGCGAAACTTATCCTGATCGCCGATAACTCCAGGGTCGCCTAACAACGCCTGAACTTCTTCGAAACGCTCGACTAAGTGTTCGAGTTTCCTAACTACCGACTCTTTCATATGCTTCTTATTACCTTATTTATTATCGTCTGACGAAAAGTCAGATAAATCTAATGCCTGTCCCATCCATCGGCTCAATGCCGGGTCATCGTGCATGGCAGCCTCGCGTAACGCTAAGGTTGTTGGGTGCAATAGCGTATTGGTTAATTTATACGCCATTTCTTCTAATACCGTTTCGGCATTTTTACCTTCCGCTAATTGCGCTTTGGCTTTTTCCACAATATCGTCACGCTGTGCCATGCCTTTTTGGCGATACTGTCTTACTAAATCTATCGATTGCTGCGACTGCTTCCACGTCATGTAGTCGCCAGCTTGTTTGTCGATGAGCTTTTCGGCTTCTTTTGCTGCTTGCTCGCGGTTTTCTAAATTCTTCTGAACAATATGCTGCAAATCATCAACGGTATAAAGATAGGCATCGCCTAGCTCGTTAACCTCTGATTCGATATCTCGTGGTACTGCAAGGTCAACCAAAAACATCGGCATGTTTTTGCGCTGCTTAAGGGCTTTCTCAACCATTCCCTTGCCTATTAAAGGCAGTTGGCTTGCGGTAGAGCTTATCACGATATCGAAGTCTTTTAAGTGCTCTGGCACTTGCGATAAGGTAAACACACTCGCATCTAGTGTTTCGGCTAAGGCTTCTGCTCGCGCTACGGTTCTATTCGCCACCGCCAAACAGCTCACGCCCTGCTCTTTCAAATGCTGAGCCACAAGTTCAATGGTTTCGCCAGCTCCTACTAATAACACTGAACGTTTTGGTAGTTCAGCGAATATATGCTTGGCCAACTGAACGGCTGCATAAGCCACGCTTACCGCGTTTGCACCTATATCTGTTTCACTGCGAACTCGCTTCGCCACCGAAAACGTATGTTGAAACAGCTTATCAAATTCGCTGCTCACCATACCTGAGTGTTTTGCATCACCAAACGCCTGCTTCACCTGACCTAAGATTTGAGGTTCTCCCAAAATCAGTGAATCAAGTCCGCTGGCTACACGCATAATGTGCTTTACCGCTTCATCCTGCGCGAGCACATAGCTGTTATTGGCAATCTCTTCTACATCCAAGTGATGGAAGTCACTTAACCATTGTAGAAGCTTTTGGCCGGTGTCGTCTTGAGTATTAACGTATAGCTCAGTGCGGTTACAGGTCGATACAATGACAGACTCATCTACGCCTTCCAGCTTTTTTAAACTCGCAAGCGCTTCCACCAGAGAATCTGGTGTAAAGGCCACTTTTTCGCGAAGTGCTACTGGTGCTGTTTTGTGGTTAATACCGAGGGCGAGTAAAGTCATTAAAATCTGTGCTGGCAACGTCGGAGCGGCATTGTACGAAAAACCCAAAATGATTGAAAGTGTTGGTGAAACTGTGTTCCCATAATGTCACAATTAAATGTGTTTTATTTTTATACAGGTAACGCGCCTTAATGATTCGCTTTATTTCCCTACTGTTGTTTCTCTGCTTCGTACTGAGCGCATGCACAACCGCTCCCAAAGGCCCAGAAAACGCGGTAAACCTCACGGCCCAACTTGAAAAAGTTGCTGAAGTACATCAGTGGCAAATGCGCGGAAAAATTGCATTTCGCCAAGGAAAGGAAGCGGCCAGCCTTAATTTAGTCTGGAAAAACGATTCCGGTGATTTTGATTTTCGATTAACCAATTTTCTAGGGGTAAGTCTGGTTAACCTTAACGTTACCCAGCAGCAGTCGGTATTAGAGGCTGACGGTGAAACGTATGTAGATGCTTTACCAGAACCACTTATTTATCAGATTACGGGAATGGTCATTCCGGTGGAATCACTATTGTCTTGGGTAAAAGGCTTACCGCTAGACGGTGATAAATTCACCCTAACTGAAAAAGGGTTGGTTAATACCCTTGAAAGCTATTGCCAAGGTTGCCGCAATTGGCAAGTTGCTTACGGTAACTACGGTAGTATTGAGCTAGATGATGGCACATCTGTATGGTTGCCTCACAGCATAACGCTTACCCAGAATGAAACGCCGGACATGCCTAATACTCAGCTTAAAATTAAAATTTATCAGTGGACTCTGTAGTGAACTCATCTGTTTCAGAACATAAAGATTGGTGGCCTTCCCCTGCTAAACTGAATCTTTTCTTGCATATACTTGGCCGCTACGACAACGGCTATCACCAGCTTCAAAGTCTGTTTCAAATGCTGGATTACGGCGATGCACTCGCCTTTGACATAAGTACAGACGACACAACCATACGCATGGAAACCCCACTGGATGGGGTTCCAGACGATGACAATTTAATTGTAAAAGCAGCGCGACTGCTGGCAACAAAAACAAAATGTGATAAAGGTGCCGTTATTTCGTTAGACAAGCGCCTTCCTATGGGGGGCGGAATTGGCGGGGGTTCATCGAATGCGGCAACCACGTTAGTGGTGCTTAATCACCTTTGGAACACAGGGCTAAGTGAAGATGAACTGGCTGAGCTTGGGTTATCTTTAGGCGCTGATGTACCTATTTTTGTGCGAGGTCTAACGGCATTTGCAGGAGGCGTTGGAGAAGAGATAACGCCAGCTCCCCAAAAAGAACAGTATTTTCTTGTAGCGAACCCAAATGTTCATGTCAGCACAGCCGAAGTGTTCACCTCGCCGGATTTGCCCAGAAATACACCTGCGATACGTTGGGAAGACTATAAATTTGAAAAAACTTGGAATGATTGTCAGCAATTAGTCGCGAATCGCTATCCTGAAGTTGCAAAATTATTACAGTGGTTGGTACACTACGCACCGTCGCGAATGACGGGCACAGGTGCATGCGTGTTTGCCACTTTTTCTGACTACACTTTAGCCGAACAAGTTAGGGCTCAAATGCCTGAAACTTGGCAGAGTTTTGTCGCAAAAGGTGTGAATCGCTCACCACTATTAGACAAATTAGAACAACAAAGATAGCGTGTACGCCACATCGGACAAGAACTTAAAAATTGGGGTATAGCCAAGTTGGTAAGGCAGCGGGTTTTGATCCCGCCATTCGTAGGTTCGAGTCCTGCTACCCCAGCCAAACCTCTTTTATCAACGCACTGAGGAACCACTTGTGCCAGATATGAAGCTCTTTGCAGGTAATGCCGTACCAGAACTTGCCCAGAAAGTTGCCGATCGCCTCTACACCAAACTTGGAAATGCCAAAGTTGGCCGTTTCAGTGACGGTGAAATCAGCGTAGAAATTCATGAAAACGTCCGTGGCTCGGACGTTTTTATTATCCAGTCTACGTGTGCGCCTACTAACGATAACCTTATGGAACTTATTGTGATGATCGACGCACTACGTCGCGCATCAGCTGGTCGTATTACAGCAGTAATTCCTTACTTTGGTTATGCACGCCAAGACCGTCGTGTTCGTTCAGCTAGGGTGCCTATTACTGCGAAAGTAGTGGCTGACTTCCTGTCTAACGTTGGTGTTGACCGCGTACTTACTATCGACCTACACGCCGAACAAATTCAAGGTTTCTTTGATGTTCCGGTGGATAACGCATTCGGTACTCCTATCCTTCTTGCTGACATGGTAAGACGTGATTTTGCCGACCCTGTAGTCGTTTCTCCTGACATTGGCGGTGTTGTACGTGCACGTGCTACTGCGAAACTACTTAACGACACCGACCTTGCCATTATCGATAAGCGTCGCCCTAAAGCGAACGTGGCTCAGGTAATGAACATCATTGGTGACGTAAAAGACAGAGACTGCATCATTGTCGATGACATGATTGATACAGGCGGTACGCTTGCAAAAGCAGCTGAAGCACTTAAAGCACATGGTGCGCGTCGTGTTTATGCTTACGCAACTCACGCTATCTTTTCAGGTAACGCTGCAAACAATCTTAAAGAGTCTGTTATTGACGAAATTATCGTTACCGACTCTATCCCATTAAGTGCAGAGATGAAGCAAATTGGAAAAGTAAAACAGCTTACTTTATCTGAGATGCTTGCAGAAACTATTCGTCGCATCAGCAACGAAGAGTCTATTTCAGCAATGTTTGAATACTAAAATTTAAATATTGTTACTCCTACAAAAGAGCTGGCCCATGTAAGTGGCGCCGGCTCTTTTTTTACCTTTCTTTTTTCTTTGAAAGCGAACATCACCTTAAAAATAAGAACAGTACATCAAGCCAAACACATTCCGTTTAGGCCTTAAATATACTTTATTGCCGTTTTCCGACTCGTTAATGTGACTTTCTTTTCATCTATTTTAGGTTTAACGTTAAGAATTGTTGCGCGTTAAAACTACTATGAAGGACATAAAATGAAAACAAAAACACTATGCCTTGTTGCAGTAATTACTGCCCTCTTAAATACAACGGGCTGCTCTGGAGATGACGACTCAGTGAAACAAGCAGATCTTGAGAAACAAGGAACTGAGATGAAAGACAAATCTTCCACAGTTCAAGCTAATGATAAGAGTTCTATGCCCAAGGAACTGGTAGCCGAACCTGTTACCCAGGCTGAAGCAGTAGAAGATAATGCAAAAGGTGAAATGACTATGAAGGGTAGTATTATTTATAAAGATCTCGAAGGCGGTTTTTACGCTTTTATTGCTGAAAATGGCGATCGTTATACGCTACATGGTTTAGATGAAACCTATCAAAAGAACGGCCTTGTTGTGGAAGTTAAAGGTACGCCTAAACCTGATATGATGACCTTTACGCAATTCGGTACGGTGCTTCAAGTATCAAGCGTTAAAGTACTCGATACCAGTAAAGTCATTGATAACCTGCAAACACAATGATCGTGAATATTGCTTTGCGTGTAGCAAATTACTGACAAAAATAATTAAGCTAGCGATTTAGCAATTATAGAATTTTTGCTTACGCGTTAATGTTGCGTAGCAACACTTAAAAGGACGGTTATTGATGATTAATGCATATGCCGCTAAAGAAGCGGGTGGAAAACTAGAAAAGTTTCAATACGACCCCGGTAAGCTTGGTTCACATGATGTTGAAATAGACGTTGAAAGCTGTGGTATCTGCCACAGCGACCTAAGCATGCTCGATAATGAATGGGGCATGACAGAATATCCCTTTGTACCTGGTCACGAAGTTGTCGGCACAATTAGCCAAATAGGTGAACATGTAACGTCACTTAAGGTGGGACAGCGTGTCGGTTTAGGCTGGCATTCAGGCTACTGCAATAGTTGTAGAACCTGCGAAGAAGGCGATCATAACCTGTGTGCCGATGCTACGATGACCATAGGTGGTCGTCACGGTGGATTTGCAGATAAAGTGCGCGCCCAAGCACGTGCCGTTATTCCCCTTCCCGATGCTATCGATAGTACAAAGGCAGGCCCTCTTTTTTGCGGAGGTATTACCGTCTTCAACCCATTAGTCCAGTTTGGTATTAGTCCTACCAGTGAAGTGGGTGTAGTTGGTATTGGCGGCCTGGGTCATCTTGCCCTGCAGTTTTTAAATGCATGGGGATGTAAGGTAGTCGCGTTCACTTCTAGCGAATCTAAAAAGACGGAAGCGCTAGAGCTAGGTGCGTCAGATACGATTAATAGCCGTGATGAAGATGAGATAAAAAAAGCGCGCGGTCGGTTTGACTTAATTATTTCAACCGTAAATGTAAAGCTTGACTGGAACTTGTACCTATCTACATTGGCACCGAAAGGCCGGCTTCACTTTGTAGGCGCCACCCTTGAACCTCTAGATATTGGTGCATTTAACTTAATTGGTGGTCAGAAAAGTGTGTCAGGCTCGCCAGTGGGAAGCCCCGCGACCATTAAAACCATGCTAGATTTCGCTGCACACCACAATATTGAACCTGTGACCGAAACCTTCAAGTTTGATGACGTAAATGAGGCTATTGCGCGATTAAGAGAAGGTAAAGCCCATTACAGAGTGGTGCTGACGAAGTAAACGCTTGTGTAAAGAGTTGCTATGTTCCTAAGGCTTGTTGACCTTATCAAGCCTTGGGAAAAAGACAATTAGCGGTCAAGTTAGTCTTCACAAAATGCTTTTTTCTATAAATATGATAGAAGCGCGCCAAGGTGCGCTTCTTTTATTGTGAGTAACGCAAATACTTGCATTTGCTTAGTTGGATATTTTATCTGCCTTTGTAATTGTATGTTTTGGTAGGTGGTGTTAGAATTCGCCGCCCTTGAATTTTGGGTTGGTGTTTTATTGCGCATAGAAAGTTATTTTTAAACGTAATTCACATCATTTTACCGTGGGTTTTGGTCGCAAAAATCCACATCATTAGACTTATATTTTTGGAGACAGACAATGTCTGAAGCAAATTTCAAACTAGACGCTTCTGTTCGTACAGACCTAGGGAAAGGTGCGAGCCGCCGCCTACGTCGCGAAGATAAGCTTCCTGGTATCATCTACGGTGGTGAAGAAGCACCAGTTTCTATCACACTAGATCATAACAAAGTAAACAACTCTGCTGACTTTGAAGCGTTTTATTCTCACGTTCTTGAGATTAACCTTGACGGTAAAGTTGTTGAAGTTCTAGTTAAAGATATGCAACGTCACCCGTTCAAGCCAAAGATCACACACATTGACTTCCAACGTGTAATCGCTGGTCAAGACGTTCACACTAACGTACCACTTCACTTCGTAAATGAAGAGAAATCTGCTGCTGTTAAAGCTGGCGGTATTGCTGAGCACCACGTAACTGAAATCGAAGTTACTTGTCTACCTAAGAACCTTCCTGAGTTCATCGAAGTAGACATGGCTGGTGTTGAAATGGGTCAAACGCTACACCTTTCTGACCTAACTCTTCCAGCTGGCGTTTCTTCAGTTGAACTTGCGAAGAACGACGAAGCTCACGACCTAGCGGTTGTAACTGTTAAGCCTGCTCCTAAAGCGGCTGACGCAGAAGAAGACGGCGAAGAAGCAGCTTCTGAGGAATAATCCTCTTGGCTGATATCCGCCTTATCGTGGGTCTGGGTAATCCAGGCCCCGAATATGAAAATACCCGACACAATGCCGGTGAATGGTTTCTCAACCAACTAGCCGACGCCTACAACGCCCCGCTAAAACCAGAAACCAAATTCTTCGGTAAAACTGCTCGCATTACCATTGCAGGCAAAGATATCCGTTTGCTCTACCCCACTACCTTTATGAATAAAAGTGGACAAGCCGTAGCAGCACTGGCTAACTTTTACCGCATAGAACCAGAACAAATATTAGTAGCGTTTGACGAGTTAGATTTACCCCCAGGTGTTGCAAAATACAAAGTGGGCGGAAGCTCTAGTCAAAATGGCGTACGTGACATTGTGGCTAAAATGGGTAACAACAAGAATTTTTTGCGTTTGCGCATAGGTATTGGTCATCCAGGTCATAAAAGCCGCGTTACCGGCCATGTTCTTGGAAAACCACCAGCAGAAGAAAAAGCAGCCATTGAAAGTGCCATCGATGAAGCGGTACGCTGTACAGAAATTTTGCTTAAAGAAGACCTTAAGCAAGCACAAAACAGGTTACACTCGCACAAAGGGTAAACCTAGCCAGTTATCACTTTTCCAAACTAAGGATCCATACCATGGGTTTTAAATGCGGTATTGTTGGCCTACCAAACGTAGGTAAATCAACACTTTTCAATGCATTAACTAAAGCAGGTATTGAAGCGGCAAACTTCCCGTTTTGTACTATCGAGCCAAACACAGGTGTTGTTCCTGTGCCAGATCTTCGTTTGGACAAGTTGGCTGAAATCGTAAAACCTCAGCGCGTTATTCCTACTACCATGGAATTCGTAGATATTGCTGGCTTGGTTGAAGGTGCTTCTAAAGGTGAAGGTTTAGGAAACAAATTCCTTGCTAACATCCGTGAGACTGACGCTATTGGTCACGTAGTACGCTGTTTTGATGATGAGAACATTGTTCACGTTGCAGGTCGCGTTAGCCCTAAAGACGATATCGATGTTATCAACACCGAGCTTGCACTTGCCGACTTAGAAACAACAGAAAAAGCACTTCACCGTGTTGCTAAGCGCGCAAAAGGTGGCGATGCTGAAGCTAAGTACGAAATGAAAGTGCTTGAGAAGATTAAGCCGCACCTAGACGAAGGCTTGTTACTACGTTCACTTGAGCTGACTAAAGAAGAGCTTGCGGCAATCAGCTACATGAACATGCTGACCCTTAAGCCAACCATGTACATTGCAAACGTGAATGAAGACGGTTTTGAAAACAACCCGTACCTTGATCAGGTTAAAGAAATTGCAGCAGGCGAAAATGCCACTGTAGTTGCAGTGTGCGCGGCAATCGAGTCTGATATTGCTGAGCTTGAAGACGACGAACGCGAAGAGTTTATGCAAGACATGGGTCTAGAAGAACCAGGTCTTAACCGCGTAATTCGTGCGGGTTACAGTCTTCTTACACTACAAACCTATTTTACTGCAGGCGTAAAAGAAGTACGTGCGTGGACCTTCCCTGAAGGCTCAACTGCACCACAAGCGGCAGGTAAAATTCACACCGACTTCGAAAAAGGCTTTATTCGCGCTGAAATCGTAGGCTACGAGCACTTCGTTGAGTTCAATGGCGAGCAAGGTGCGAAAGACGCAGGCAAATGGCGTTTAGAAGGTAAAGACTATATTGTTAAAGACGGTGACGTTATTCACTTCCGCTTTAACGTGTAATTTCTATTGTAGAAATTAGCACTGTTTACTAAAGCCACCGCAAGGTGGCTTTTTTGTTTCTAGCGAATAATTGTGAAGCGCACATAGGCCTGATATAACTAGAAAAAAACTAACGGCCTTTGCAATGACTTTTAATCAGTTTACCTCATCGCACCCTTTAACTTTACCTTGCAGCAAATCACAGCGAGCCAAACGATTTTCAGTATTAAGAACCTCAATTAAAGTGTTGTGCTTGTTAAGCCTGGCTAATTTTTCTTTTGCCAGTGAACCTCAAACTAATCCAGTGAATTCACAAATCAATAGCGACGCTGTTGAAAAGGCACCAGCATTAGCGAGTAACACCGCCAGTTGGTATCAAGTACGTCACAGTAATACTGTGACGTTTAAAACAGCGTATGGTGATGTGGTTATTGCGCTTCACCCTGCCCTTGCGCCGAAACATGTGGCCAGATTTAAAAGTTTAATAGACGCAGGCTTTTATAACGAACAAGCATTTTATCGTGTAGTAGACGGGTTTGTGGCACAAGCAGGCAGTAACGATACTCACGATGCCTCAAAATTTCCGCCGACACTGTTTAAGCCAATCAACGCTGAATTTACCCAACCGCTCAATAGCAATGTCAACGTAGTTGAGAGCAAAGATATGTTTGCGCCTAACACCGGCTTTTTAGATGGCTTTCCAGTAGGCATTGATCAAAGCCGTAAAGAAATGTGGGGGCTTCACTGCCCAGGTGTTGTGGCTTTTGCTCGCAATAGCGAGAAAGATACGGCCAGTACGGAATTTTATATTGTGATTGGGCAAGCACCACGACACTTAGACAGAAATATGTCGGTCGTTGGTCGCGTACTGCAAGGTATGGATGTGCTTCAAAAGTTGCCGCGAGGAAATATGGACAGAGGTGGCGTTCTAGATGATATAACGCAAGAAAGCAAAATTAAGCAGGCTTTTGTGCATGCAAACAACGCTACACCTTATTTTCTGCAAACACCGCATCATGAAGAATACAAAAAACGGGCAAACACAGGAAGAAACTTAGATAACCCGTTTTTTCATGACAATACGTATGGCCCGCGCCCTATTGACGTATGTTATTACCAAACAAAAACCAGTAACAAAGCGTGGTAAATAGCTAGCTTATTTCGTGCAAGTTGTTCAATTTCACGGCTTTTTGCGCGTATTTCGCCCTAATGCGCACACTTAATGAGCATTTAAAAAAAGTTAGTAAAAAAGGGGTTGACGGTTGCCAGTCATATACGCATAATACGCGCCACTTCCTGAGAGGGAAGAGAATAGCAAGGCTACGTAGCTCAGTTGGTTAGAGCACATCACTCATAATGATGGGGTCGCAAGTTCGAATCTCGCCGTAGCCACCAATTCTCACTTATCTCTTTTAGGAAAGTCTAGCTGCGCGGAAGTGGTGGAATTGGTAGACACGCTGGATTTAGGTTCCAGTGCTTCACGGCGTGAGAGTTCAAGTCTCTCCTTCCGCACCACGACTGGGGTATAGCCAAGTTGGTAAGGCAGCGGGTTTTGATCCCGCCATTCATAGGTTCGAGTCCTGTTACCCCAGCCATTCTTTTTGAATGACTATTATAGCTAGCGTCTACGCGGAAGTGGTGGAATTGGTAGACACGCTGGATTTAGGTTCCAGTGCTTCACGGCGTGAGAGTTCAAGTCTCTCCTTCCGCACCATTTGGGGTATAGCCAAGTTGGTAAGGCAGCGGGTTTTGATCCCGCCATTCATAGGTTCGAGTCCTGTTACCCCAGCCAAATTCTTGAGAAGCCGCTCATCGAGCGGCTTTTTATTGAAGATAAAAGTTTAGGCTACGTAGCTCAGTTGGTTAGAGCACATCACTCATAATGATGGGGTCGCAAGTTCGAATCTCGCCGTAGCCACCAACTTTTACTTATTCCTTAATTGGAAGTCTACATTGCGGAAGTGGTGGAATTGGTAGACACGCTGGATTTAGGTTCCAGTGCTTCACGGCGTGAGAGTTCAAGTCTCTCCTTCCGCACCAATATTGGGGTATAGCCAAGTTGGTAAGGCAGCGGGTTTTGATCCCGCCATTCATAGGTTCGAGTCCTGTTACCCCAGCCATATTCTTGAAAAAGCCGCTCTTTTGAGCGGTTTTTTTGTTTGTACTCTCGTTTTGTTCAGCAAATGTGTTCTTCTCCCCCATGAATGAATAAATTTGCTATATGCGAGTATAAAACGTCATAGTTTCAGTACGTTTTCATTGTCCAATCATTTAATTGTCGTGCTAGTATTGGTTTTTATCGATATAGCTCGGCTTATTCCAAGGTTTAGTAAATACAAGTTTGCTTAAGCCGAAGCGTTTGTTCTGACAACGCACCTGTCATGTTCAGTTCATTTCTACACGCCGAGCAATAATTAAAACAATAACGAAGGAAAGTGCGTGATAAACGAATTCGTTTCATTAGTTAACAATATTCTTTGGGGAGACGGTCAGGTACTTATCATTATGCTGCTTGCATGTGGTATCTGGTTTACCGTTAAACTTGGCGGTGTGCAGCTTAGGCACTTCGGCCATATGTTCAGCCTACTAAAGGGCAGTAACACTTCTACTAAGGATGGGATAAGTTCATTCCAAGCTTTGTGTACCAGCTTATCGGCTCGTGTAGGCACGGGTAACTTAGCTGGCGTCGCGGTTGCTATATCTCTAGGCGGTGCTGGCGCTATTTTTTGGATGTGGATGATTGCCCTTTTAGGTATGGCCACTGGCTTTGCCGAAAGTGTACTAGGTCAGCTATATAAAGTCCGTGACGAAAACGGCGAGTTCCGTGGCGGTCCCGCTTATTACATCAAGCAGGGTTTGAACAAAACCTGGCTTGCAGTCGCATTTTCTCTATGTTTGTTCTTTGGCTACGGCTTTGTCTTTAGCGCCGTTCAAGCCAATACTATTACCGATGCATTAAACAATGCATACTCATTCCCCACGGAATATGTAGGCCTAGCCATTATTGCACTAGCAGCCTTAATCGTCGTGGGAGGCCTTAAAAGCATTGCGCGCTTTGCCGAGTTTGTGGTGCCCTTTATGGGAATTGGCTACGTGCTTGTGGCATTGGCTATTACCTTCATTAATATTTCCGAACTGCCAGCCATGCTGCTCGATATCGTTAAATCAGCATTTGGCTTGCAGGAAGCTGGCGCTGGTGCACTCGGTGCGGCCATTAAAAATGGTATTCAGCGCGGACTGTATTCAAACGAAGCGGGCAGCGGCTCTGTACCGCACGCTGCGGCGAGTGCTGTGCCAAACCCTAATCACCCCGTATCACAGGGTTACATTCAAATGCTAGGCGTTTTCTTAGATACACTCGTGCTATGTACGTCTACTGCCTTCATCATTTTACTTGCTGGCGGTTCAAGCTCTGATCAAATGGAAGGCATACGCCTAACCCAAGATGCGATGAGCAGTCACCTAGGCGAAGGCGGTACTGACTTTGTGGCAGCCGCCATCAGCTTATTTGCATTCACGTCTGTAGTGGCAAACTATGCCTATGGCGAGAGTAACCTGCATATGTTCAAGCTAGATAATAAAATAGGCCGTGCAGTTTACACTATTGGTTATTTAGGCATGATTTACTGGGGCGCACAGGCAGCCCTACCTCAGGTATGGGCCATGGCCGACATGGCGTTAGGCCTAATGACGGTGATTAACATCATCGCTATTGTGTGGATGACTCCTACCATTGTGTCTATCAGCAAAGACTACTTTAAGAAAAAAGACAGTGGCGCAAACATGGAATACAAAGCGGGCGACTGTGAAATACAGGGTAAGTCAGAAGATGGTATTTGGGATTAAGTCCGGCTTTTACTAGGTTAGTGTTTTAAAGTTAGATGTTACCTGGCTAACTTTGACCTAGTGAGATTAAACAAAAGAAAGGCTAACCTCGGGTTAGCCTTTTTCGTTTGTAGCAATTGACCGCAAGTAAAACACTGGTTTTGATTTACCTGCAACAAATGAAATGGCGGCCTACAACGCTACTGGCAAATGCCCTGTCTTCACCCATATTATTGTTTCCTCATCCACGTAAGGATGATGCTGACTCATATGAGGATTGCGCAACCATGTGCCTTTTGGGTATGCACCATGTTCGTCTTTAAATGTACCCGATAGCACAAAAATTTCTTCACCTCCGAAATGCTTGTGAGGCTTAAATACCTCACCAACTGGCCACTTAACTAGCGCCACATGTTCATGCTCAAAGTTGTGTAGCGGCATCACTTGTAAACCGCCCTGCCCTTGCAGCCATTCTGCCGTGTTAGTGTTCACCCTAACCTCAGCCAAATCGCGTTTATCAAACTGATTCAGCTTCACTAAAATAACACAGCCTTCTTTACTGAACGGGCTGTGCTTACTGCCTGGAGGATTGCGCAAGTAAGTGCCTGCAGGGTAATCACCGTGTTCATCGGAAAACACACCTTCAAGCACCAAAATTTCTTCACCATAAGGATGACTGTGCTGCTTAAAGCTCGCGCCAGGCTCGTACTTCACGACGCTAGTTGTATGACCAGACTCTTTTGCTTCACGCTCTAAAGGCTTCCGCCATACCGTAGAAGACGGTGACGCTTGCCACTCTTGCATTTGCGTATTGATCGCTAGGCGTTCATCAAAGTTCATATTTAGCATTTAGGTCACCGGTTAATATTGACGCGTTGTCACTGTTTTATTAAAGACCGTTACTCTGGTCTTAGCATTTCGAAAAAGTTATCTCGGGAAATAGTGTAATAATCGCCTCGTCCGCCACCACGGGTAACTGGCGCACTTTTCAGCGTGCTGTAAACGCCGTTTTCTATGAGTGACTTATCAATGTGTACACCCACTACTTCACCCATGATAAACCAGCTATTCACCTCCTCACCTGAGGCGGTCTTAAGCTGTACCACATCAGTTAGCTTACATTCCATGCTCACCTTACTCGCTTTTACGCGGGGAACGCTTACTACTTCACTTTCTACAGTTTGAAGCCCTGCATGGTCAAATTCACTTTCTTCAGGTGCCAGAGGTTTACTCGTCGTGTTCATCGCATCAATCAAATCTTCCGATACAAGATTCCAGCAAAACTCACCCGTTTCCTGTACGTTTACCAGTGAATCTTTCTTACTGCCTACTACTGAAAAGCCGATAATTGGCGGCGTATAGTTCAACGCATTGAAAAAACTGTAAGGAGCAAGGTTTAACACTCCCGTTTTTGATTTTGTAGAGATCCATCCGATTGGGCGCGGTGCGATGATCGCGTTAAACGGATCGTGAGCCAAGCCATGACCCTCTTTTGGTTGATAAAAATGCGTTTGTGACAAAACCATTCCTTAAAATTTGTGGTAGGGTAAATCTAATACTGATATGAACGCTTATTCGGCGCTTTTCAAGGGCTTAAGGTTAAAGGTTGTTTATGACTGCACGTAATGTCGCTTTTTCAAGAACAAGACTGACTGAATTAATGGTGCCGTCTTTTGCTAATTTTGGCGGTAAGGTGCATGGCGGTGTCATTTTATCGTTAATGGATAAAGTCGCCTATGCCTGCGCAAGTAAACACGCAGGGGCCTATTGTGTAACCGTTACTGTTGATGGCGTCGAGTTTTTACAGCCTGTTGAAGTGGGTGACTTACTTCACCTCGACGCTACCGTTCATTATGTCGGAAACACATCCTTGGTAGTAGGGATAAAAGTCACTACGGAAAATATCAAAACCAACGAGGTCAAACATACCAACAACAGCTTTTTTACCATGGTTGCCAAAGATGATAGCGGCACACCTGTTTCAGTCCCTGAGCTAGAGTTATCTACTCACCATGAAATGCGCAATTTCGTAACGGCTATACGCCGCAGTAAAATTCGAAAAGAGGCACAAGTTAAGCTGCAACGTGATTACGACGCCTTTATTCCCAAAGAAGACTTTGCGCTTTTAAACGAACATCGCTGTGTAGTTACCTTTGAGAAAAATGACTAAGTAACAGGTACAAAAAAAGCCAGTTGCGTATTGATCAACTGGCTTTCAGCACTCAAGAACCGGTGCTAATTAGAAGCTATACGAGACTTTTCCGTAAACAAAACGGCCTGTAAAACCGTACGGCGAAAAGCCTGAATACGGGAATAAGCGCGAGAACGTGGTTACATCATCCACAAGTTCACGGGTTGTTTCTGGGTACACATCAAACAAATTGTTAGCACCAACAGAAACGGTAAGCCCTTCTGTTAACGCAATGCGAACGTCTAGGTCTGTGATCCACTCTGACGGAATGATTTCATTGCGTGCTTCAACTGACGATGGGTCTTCCACTTCACCATAACGAGTAGTGCGTAAGGTTGTTGTGTAGCGGTCATAATTCCACGTAACACCTAAATTCAGTTTGCTGTCAGGCGAAGCCGTTTCGAAGCGACGTAGTTCAACATCATCGAACAAGTTAGCCTGGTCGAAGCCTGCATTTTGCAAAACCTCAGGTGCATCGATAACACTTGTTACTTCGTTATCGTTAAAGTTGGCACCTGCGTTAAAGTTAAACGCACCATAATCTGACGTATTAAGCGTATAGGTAGAAACAATATCAACACCTTCCGTACGCGAATCTATCGCATTTAAGAAGAATCGTGCCTGATTAGCTCCCGTACCCGCAAGTAATGCTTCTATACCCTCACCTGATAGGTTGTTAGACAGCACGATACGATCGTCAATATCAATGCGGTAAAAGTCTACTGTCAGGTTGAAATCGGCAGTTGGCGAGTAGGTAAAACCTGCACTGTAGTTATTCGATTCTTCTGCATCAAGACCTGGGCTGCCCAGCGCTTGCGCAACATCACTTGACGGCGCAAATGTGCCCGTTTCTGTTGGCTCGCCATCAACAAATACCGTCGCGATTGAGGTGAAGAATTGCTGTTGTAGCGATGGTGCTCTAAAGCCGGTTGATACTGACGCTCGAAGTGCAAATGCATCACTCAGGGTTACACGGTGAGACATTTTCCAATTAAACGTGCTGCCGAAGTCAGAATAATCTTCATAGCGCCCTGCCACTGCTACGTTCCAGTTTTCTACAACGTCAGCTTCTACATCCACATAGAAGCTATAGTTATGACGGCTGTTTTCACCTGCAGATTCTGGTGTAAAGCCTGGGAATACTTGCGAACCAGCAGCACCAAACGGGCCGTCTACCGGGTCAGTCACCACGCCGCCAGGTCCAAACGTACCTTGTATGTAAGACCCTTCTTCACCTGCAGTTATTTCATAGCTCTCATGACGATATTCTGCGCCCATGGCGAAGTTCATTTCGCTGTAGAAATACCCGGTATCTACCAAACGTGACGCGTCAGCATTCACAATTGTGGTGTTGTATTCTAGCGTACCCGCGTCAAACTCAGTTTGACTCGTTGGACCTAAAGACGTGTTTAGGGTGTTGATAACACCATACTCAAGCTCATTACCACCATGTGTTACGGACAAGTCGTAATTCCACACATCGCCATAGCCCTTAATACCAGCAAGCAGCGACATATCGGTTATGTCAGTTTGAATAGAAGGTAGGAATCCGTCTGGATAAATTTCAACTACGTTTCGTGAATCTTGAGCTCGACGGTAAAAGCCTCCGCCTACCGAATCACGAGTGCTGTAGCCTGCGGTAGTATAAAACTCAACGCTATCAGTAAGGGCTTTGCCCGCGTTTATGAACAAGGCGTAATCTTCCACCTCACCATTTCCGTAAACGTGATTGTAGCGGTTGACCGTAAGCTCACGAGGGTCTAAGTTGCCGTCCGCGTCTCGCGCATAGTTTTCTCGCTGGTCGTAGTCAGAACGGTTCGCCTGTCCACGGTCGCGGTATTCACCTGATACGTTAACAAAGCCGTCATCTCCCCATTCGAAGCCTACGTTGCCGCGAAGGGTAAAGGTTTGTCCATCGGTTACGTCTCTGTCGCTTCCTTCAGCGAATGCTAAATTACCGTCAGCACCAACACTCACACCTTCAAGGTTAGGCACACCGTCCATTGTTGTAACGTTAGCACCATACGTTGCCGACACTTCACCGCCTTCGGCAGCATCTTTCAAAACAATATTAATAACACCGGCAATGGCGTCTGAGCCGTACTGAGCCGCAGCACCGTCACGCAACACCTCAATACGCTTAATCGCATTAGCCGGGATAGCGTTTAAATCTACCGCTGAAGAGCCACGCCCCACCGAACCATTTAAATTAAGAAGCGCAGAGGTATGACGACGCTTACCATTAACTAATACCAGCGTGTGGTCTGGTGCTAAACCACGCAGCTGCGCTGGTCGTACGTGGTCGGTGCCATCGGTAATAGATGGCTGAGGGAAGTTAAAGCTGGGCAGTAACTGGTTTAAGATCATGTTGGTTTCAGTGAGCCCCGTTGCTTCTATAGATGAAGCATCGATAATGTCGATAGGTACAGGGGAGTCATTGATGGTGCGACCAACGCGACGTGAACCTACAATTTGGATTTGCTCAACATCTTGCTCATCAACAGAAGCTTGCTCCTGTGCAAGCACTGACGAAGAAGAAAAAGCCATTCCTGCAATTGCAGAAGCAATGAGGGAAAGCTTGAAAGCAGAAGCGTTAAATTTTGCCTGTTGCATTGTGTTGTTCCTGAATTCTTTTAAATTTTACTTTTCGAAGTGTGTAGTTTTGTATTTCGTGAATCAAAAACGCGTTGAAATACAATATCTTCTTTCTGTTGTTGGGGTACTGCTAAACGCCAGATTGTCTGATCAGACTTATTATTATTAGAGATGAAAAGCACGCGGTGCTTGAAGGCTGAGTAAATCACAAAAAGATTCGCTCGCACAATACTAAAGTTGTAATAAATCCTTAATATCGACGACAGGCGGAATTTTGAAGATGAAGCGACGGAATCATCTATTGCACTGGTGGTAAGAGGCGGTAGGAAGGTGCCACCTTCACAAAAGGTAATTTGGACTAGAGTACATGAAACAAAAAAAGCGCTCCGTTCAGAGCGCTTTTCATACCAAATTTGCACTAATGAGTGCCAAATAGGCGCTTATGCTTTTTTAAGCTTCTTCTTAAGCTTTTTCAGCTTTCCTTCTTGCTTAGAAATTTTCGCCTTAGTTGCTTTAATCGCTTTTTTTAACTCTTTTTTCTTAGCCATGATGTAAATCCTTATCTTTATTTGTAGTGTTCGCTTCACTCACATAACGTTTAGCAAAGCCGCTATTGATCGCCGTGTTTGGCAATAAATTCTCGAATAAAGTGTCTAACTTCACGAGCAGCAGAAGTGTCTAGGTCTTCGCATAACGCGATAAACTGGGCACGCTCTTCGTCGTTGATTCGAATAATCATCTGACTATTCTTTTTCTTCTTTTTATTGTTTTTTTCAGACACCTTAAATCCTTGCAAATACCAATACCTGCAGTATGTCGTTCAGTGAGAATCTGCAAGTACTACCACATTATTCGAATATAAAATGTATAGCCTATGTATATACATTTCAAGATATTTTGAACTTTTCACCCTTATTTTTCATAAAAGCATAATGCTAGCGTCACATTAGTGACTTCAGGCTAAGCCAAAGTAATCCCAATAAAAATGGAAACAACGAACTTACGTAAAATCAAAAGTGAAGTAGACCATGACACAAACACAATCTATAACTCACCTATCGTGTTTCATCGAAGCAGTGGCTATCGCGAAACAAAATAAATGCAGTAATTGCGACGATTTGAAAACACTGTTGCAGCAAAAGGGATACGAAGAGTTAGTTGCAATGGAAACCGTAGAAGAATTAAGCCCGCAGCTGCCCTTAGCGTCTTAATAGTCGTATTTTGAATAGGAATAGAAAAATGCTGTTTGCGCTTTTTATCTACACACTGTGTAGCCTACTGCTATTCAGCTTTTGCGAGATTGCTCGCAAGCGTTTAAGCCAGAAACAAAAAACGGAAGCCTTGCTTCCGTTTTAAAAGAGCTATCAAATGATTATTTAGGCGACCAATCAAATTTTTTGAAAGGTTCGTCTACAGGCGTATCGGCCAAATGATTGGTATAATTACTCATCACTTTTTGCGCCAATATAAGTATGATTTCTAACAATTGCTGATGCTTGTATCCAGCACTGTAAAATGCGTCAAGCTGCGCATTATCAACATTACCTCGCCCGCGAGTTACAGCCAGCACAGTTTCTTTAAGCGTATTCAATTTGCTGTCAGACAGTGTTTCATCGTTTCGCAACTCTTCAATTAGGTCATCGCGCACTTTCATACTCTTAGCAATACCCGTATGCGCTGGAACGCAGTAATGACACGCGTGCTCTACATTCACTGCCTGCCAAACCACCGTTAACTCTTCTGCATTGAACGATGTTTCTTGCGCTAGTTTATGCAGCACTTGATAGCCTTCAAGCAAAGTCGGCGCTTCTGCCATTACTGCATGTAGATTTGGAATCATTCCAAATGCTGCTTGCGAATTATCAAGTAATACCAATTGTCTTAAAAGTTTGATCTAATAGTGGTATTCATATTCGAGTGATTTTGATATGCATACAGCCGACGACTTTAAACAATTAGCAAAG
>NZ_JAKRFB010000025.1:0-63055 GCF_022348315.1 Alteromonas sp. MmMcT2-5
CGACTGTGACGCGATAAAATGGCGTCCCCTAGGGGATTCGAACCCCTGTTACCGCCGTGAAAGGGCGGTGTCCTAGGCCTCTAGACGAAGGGGACTGAATTCTTTCTTCGAAACTAAATTTTCGAATTTTTCAGTCCGAAGCTGCGTTAACAACTTCAGCCTATATCAAACCACATCTCAATGTGACTTGGTGGAGCCAGGCGGGATCGAACCGCCGACCTCCTGCATGCCATGCAGGCGCTCTCCCAGCTGAGCTATGGCCCCATCATGGTACCAGTCATTTTGTGTGACTGTTCCGTGACAGCGGGGCGCATTCTAGGCATCCCCCCCTGTCATGTCAACGCTTTTTTTATGAATTTTCTCTGTTTGCTATAAAAGTAAGCGCTTTGTCGATTCTCTCGCCAATTTTCTCTTTTGAGATAAGATTCAACGTGATATCTAACGACGGTGAATTACCACCACCTGTTACAGCTACACGCAGCGGCATACCTACTTTCCCCATGCCCACTTCCAATTCTTCGGCTGTACTATTTATAGCAGCCTGAATATTTTCTGGGTTCCACTCTTCAATTGCCATTAATTTATCTTTAGCAAGCTCTAATGGGCCGCGAGCGACTGGGCGAAGGTGTTTTTTTGCTGCGTTCGCATCAAAATCTTCATAGTCTTGATAAAAGTACGTAGAAATCTCAGCTAACTCTTTTAGCGTTTTTACTCTATCGGCCTGAATAGCAATTATAGATTCAAGCGCTGGGCCTGTCGTTAAATCAACATTCAACTCTTCAAAGTGCCATTTAACGTGTGACGCAATTTCACTTGCTGGTAATGTCTTAATGTAGTGTTGATTCAACCAGATTAGCTTTTCTGTGTTAAATGCCGATGCAGATTGCCCAATGGCATCTAAGCTGAATTTCTCAATCATTTCATCAACTGAGAAAATTTCTTGGTCGCCGTGAGACCACCCCAACCTAACAAGGTAATTAAGCACAGCTTGCGGTAGGAAACCATCATCGCGATATTGCATCACGCTTACAGCGCCATGACGCTTAGATAACTTCTTGCCGTCATCACCCAAAATCATAGAAACGTGAGCATATTCTGGAACAGGTGCACCAAGCGCTTCAAGAATATTGATTTGACGTGGCGTGTTATTAATATGGTCTTCACCACGAACAACGTGAGTAATACCCATATCCCAATCATCAACAACTACACAGAAGTTATATGTAGGGGTACCGTCAGAGCGCTGAATAATAAGATCGTCTAGCTCAGTATTGCTAATCTCGATTTTTCCACGCACGTGATCATTAATTACCACTTTGCCTTCTAGAGGGTTTTTGAAGCGGATAACAAAAGGCTGACCTTCTGGGTGATCCGTTCTGTCTCTCCACGTACCAGGGTAGCGAGGCTTCTCACCACGTTCTTTTTGCGCTTCACGAATCGCATCTAACTCTTCAGAGCTCATAAAGCATTTATACGCTTTACCTTCATCCAAAAGCTGCTGAATAAGTTCTTTATATCTATCGAAACGCTCAGTCTGATAGATTGGACCCGTATCCCACGTTAAACCTAACCATTGCATTCCGTCTAGAATGGCCTGCTTTGCTTCTTCAGTTGAACGCTCGATATCTGTATCTTCAATACGAAGAACAAACTCGCCGCCTTTGCTTTTAGCAAGAAGCCAAGAATAAAGCGCAGTTCGTGCGCCGCCAACGTGAAGATAGCCTGTTGGGCTGGGTGCAAATCGTGTAACAACCGACATGGTCACTCTCTATTGTTAATGTATTTCTAAAGTTGGGCGCATTCTACCAGTGTCCGCGCGACTTCAAAAGTAAGATAAGAATAGAAGGAAAAAGAAATCTCTTGAAGTAGTTTAAATGGTACGAAGAAAGTGAGCTATAAAGTGGACAGACACTTATTGTTGAAGCCCACTTTTTCAAAATTCATTTCTTGCTGAAGTGGACACACACTCAAAAAAGTCCAACGATCAGAGAAGGACAGAACCGATAATAGCTTCAAAAAAGTAAGTGGGTGTCCGAAAAGACCAGGTACTTTAAATAAAAAGATTCTGCACGCACTTTATCAGGTTTACGTGAGTGTCTGTCCTTTCTCCTTCTCTCCTTTGTTTTTTCGTTGCGCGTTTTTAAGTGACTGTCCACTTGATAATTCAATTGATATTTCAAGAATAAAGTAAGCACAACTTTTATTTGGCTAGGTTTACTAGCGTTAAGCTACGAAAAAATAAGTGGGTGTCCACTTTGCGCTTGCACTTTGCCCTTGTTTGCCACATCTTCTTTTAAAAATGAGTGTGTGTCCCTTGTGCGAAGCCCCATTGTGCGAGGCCAATTTAATTATATGTTTGTGGTAAATAAGTGTCTGTCCCCCCAAACTCCAACTGGCTCGTGTAAACCAACGCTGCAGTTTTTGTCTATCGATGAATTCAAAACGCGATTAAAAACGCTGTTCTTTTCATCAATTTAGTTAAGATGCAGCCAGAGTGTCTAAAATTCGGGCACACAGTCATTTTTCTTTAATTTTATTGTTGACACTAACGGAACCGACTCTATAATACCGCCCCACTTGCTTAGGCAAGCTTTAAAGAAATATGGACGCTTAGCTCAGTTGGGAGAGCATCGCCCTTACAAGGCGAGGGTCACTGGTTCAAGCCCAGTAGCGTCCACCACTTCTTCACAGTGGTTAAACAGTGAAATAAAAAATATGGACGCTTAGCTCAGTTGGGAGAGCATCGCCCTTACAAGGCGAGGGTCACTGGTTCAAGCCCAGTAGCGTCCACCACTTCCTCACTGTGGTTAAATAGTGAAATCTAAAATACGGACGCTTAGCTCAGTTGGGAGAGCATCGCCCTTACAAGGCGAGGGTCACTGGTTCAAGCCCAGTAGCGTCCACCACTTCCTCACCGTGGTTAAACAGTGAAATTAAAAATACGGACGCTTAGCTCAGTTGGGAGAGCATCGCCCTTACAAGGCGAGGGTCACTGGTTCAAGCCCAGTAGCGTCCACCATCCCTCTCAATATATCTCAATCTTTAGAAACACAACAATCTAACTATGTTTAGTCGTTGTCACGTTAAAGCATTTTGGCTACTCCTACACCAAATCCAGCAATCATTATCAATAACCAGTACTGAAATTCAGCTACGAGCAGCTTCCATTATGCGATAGTCTCCATAAAGAACTATACTTAAGGTGTACTTACCGTGATATGGTAAGAAAAATAAGGGTTCTCATGTTTCAGAGGCTACTAATTGATGAAACTACACTTAGCTAGAAATACTAAGTTGTTAATTGCTGAAGACCAGGTGCTGGCGAAAAGCCATATGCACTACGCACTTGAGCAGTTAGGTTTCAAGAACATGAACTATGTTGATAGGCCCTCTCATGCCCTTTCGGCACTGCAAGAACATGATTATGACGCCATTATCTGCTCTTATAATTTGCGCTCTGAACAAGGCGGTTATTTTTTACTTGAGCAACTAAACGAAACTCAATCACTACCCCTCACAAGCGCATTCATCTTCACCAGTGCAGATACCTCAGCAGAAGTCGTACACGCCATCATAGAGTTACAGCCGGATGAGTTTATCGCTAAGCCTTTTTCGGTTAACGAGTTAGACAGGCGACTTTCCAGAGTTTTATCAAGGAAAAAAGCACTAAAGAATATCTATTCATTCATGGATAAAAAGGACTACGAAAAAGCCCTGGCCGAGGTTGAGTTCTTTCTATTGCAGCCTGAGCAAGCCGAACACTTTCCGCTAGCGATGAAGATTAAAGGCGATTTGTTGATTATCACAGAAAGGTTTCAAGAAGCCGTAGCCTTCTTTGAATCGATAATTAACGTTCAAGATTTTAGCTGGGCTAAAATGGGGATCGCGAAGAGTCTGTTGGCGCTCAATGAATTGGACGATGCCGAAAGAGAAGTTATCCAGTTAGCAATGCGACCTGACTCTGCGCTTGAGGCCTATGATTTACTCGCCAAACTGCAAATTAAGCAGTTAGCTTTTGACGAAGCGCTGGAGTGTACATCGCTGGCGTGCAATATCTCCCCTCAAAACATTGCTAGACATAAGTTAGCGATAAATTTAGCGCGGATCACCCATGATTACGAAAGTCAGTTTAACAGCGCTAAAAAGGTGGTCCGCTACGCGAAAGACTCTATCCATGACAAGCCAGATATTTATTTAACTGCCGCAAGAGCGGGTGTTGATTTTGCTATGACATCTGAGCCCGAACACGTAAACAGCATAGTTAAACAAACTAATGAGTATTTGCGACAGTTGAAAAAGGCTCACCCGAAAGCAGCCTTAAACGATGAGCTGACGGTGATTGACGCGCGTCTTCATTATTTGAAAGACGACACAGTGAAAGCACAAATGCTGTTGTCAGATTTTCACACTGATCATGCCCAACACCACTCCACAGAAGCCTTGCTTGATAGAGCCAAAGCCCTTCATGAAGTAGGAATGAAGAAAGAGTCCCTTGCGATTTTAGACGCCATTTCCTCAAGGCAGGATGAGGAGAACGATGAATTAAACCTCATGGCCACCTATTTAAAACAAGAGAAAGAAGAAAAAGAAGCGATTACGCTAAGCCCTAAAATACTTAACAACACCGCCGTTGCACAGTATAAACGGGGTAATTTAGAGCAGTCTTACACAACATTTGCTCAAGCGTTCCGCGTCATGCCTAAAAATCCCTCTATTGCGCTTAACTACCTTCAAGCAATAGTAAGGGCCCGAAAAGCTAACGCGCCTATGCTTCCCGACACCCTTTCGGCCATCAAAAAATGTAGAGAAACACTCGAGTCGGCAGCTTTGTCAGAAGACCAGTATTCTCGCTACGAGAACGTGAAAAGCATTCTAAAGAGCGAATGATAACGTCAGTCATTCCCCTCGCCCTTCTTATACCAATCCGCATACTTAATTAGAATAGACGACTACTGTCTCATGATAGAGTTTGTCTTTATACTCGAGCTCGTGACTAAACGTCATTCCTAGCTTTTTCATAATATTGATAGACGCACTATTTTGCGGGTTAGCAATAGCAGAGAATTTTTCAACACCTATATCATACAGCGCTTCTTTCACAGCTTGTGCGGCTTCTGTTGCATAGCCTTGCCCCCACGTATGGCGCTTAAAACGCCACCCTAGTTCCATATTGTCACTTTCGGGGTGTTGTGTGAAAAAGCCAAAGGGACGAACTAAAATCCAACCAATGCTTTCCTTTTCGACTAGCGTTTCCACGCGCCAGAGCCCCCACCCCAAAGCAGGGTTGGAATAAGCTTGGAAGCGAGGAACAAAAATATCGCGAATGTCTTCTTTAGAGGATTTTTTACCACCATTGATATACTTCATGACGAGCTCGTCTTGGTCGAGCACCCATAAAAAATCGGCGTCTTTATCGGTTATATAGTGGTAGGAGAGACGCGCACTGTCCTTGATATGCATATACTTCCTTTATCGTTATTATTTTTAATATACTTACACCGCTGAATATAGCTCATTTTTACAACAAACCAAACTTATTCGATGTATTTATTTTGCCCTACATTTTCCTTTAACGTAGAGCCAATTAACTAGCCTCCCAGCATGGCAAGGTGCTTGGTTGCCCCTGTTTTACCTTCATGCAAATAGTGTGTTTCGTGTTTTTGACCCAGCACATCTTGTAAAAAAGCGACCACTTCATCCACATTTCCAGTGGCAAGAAGATGTCTCATGTCTATCCCATTTTCACTAAACAAGCATAGGTGAAGCTTTCCTGGGGCAGAAACACGTAGTCGATTACAAGTTTTACAAAAATCTTTGCTGTAAGGCATGATTAAGCCAATTTTACCGGCATAGTCAGGGTGGTAAAACTCTTGCGCTGGCCCCGCATCTTTTCTACGCAACAAAGGCTGCCAGCCCATGTCTAACAACGTACTTTTTAGCGGCGTACCACTTTGATGTTGCTTATTGAAAAACTGATTTAAGTTGCCTGTCTCCATTAGCTCTATAAACCGGAGCGTTACTGGCATATCTTTTAGCCAAGCAAGAAACCTATGAAGACGGCTATCTGAAAAATCGTTGAGTAAGACAGAGTTCACTTTCACGTCTAAGCCGGCATCAATCGCTGCGTCTAACCCTCGAAGTACAGCTTTAAGCTTGTCTTGTCCTGTTATAGCGGCAAACTGACGGGGATCTAAACTGTCAATACTTACATTTACTTGGTGTAACCCTGCTTCTTTCCACTGATGCGCAAACTTTTCCATTCGCGCTCCATGTGTTGTCATCGCTACACGTTCGATACCAGGCGTATTACTTGTTAGCTGTAAAATATCAAGAAAGTCTCTTCGCAGCGTTGGTTCGCCGCCTGTTAGGCGCACTTTCGACGTACCTAGCTTAGCGAACGCTTTGAGCAAGGTATCAATTTCGTTTAGCGTCATAAACTGATCGCTCGTCGGGCCTTCATATCCGTCTGGCAAACAGTACTGACAACGAAAGTTGCACGCTTCGGTCACTGACAAACGTAAATAATGAAACTGTCTACCGAAACTATCTTCTAACAAACTAACTCCTTAATCCTGTGCTGCTTAGTCATTCAATTCACGGCTTTCTCAATCTAACATAAGCCAGTAAAACATTGAGTAAATAACAAGGTAACTAAATTAAACTACCTCTAGTGTACGCGCGGTGAAACCAAAATTAAACACATTCATCGCTATAATTAAGACCATTTTAATCTCTAGCCTATTTCAAAACGTACTTCAAAAAGCGAAAATCGCCCTACACGAGCAGGTTAGCTCAATATCTATTACAACGTTTACGAAAAGCTATTTTTTGAATCAGCGCGTTCCTAACACTGTAAACACAATAATAAAGCACACTATAAAATGAGAAAAAACCGTTTTCCTACCAATGTCGACGAACCTGTTAAATGGCACGTTCTCTCACAGCTTTGGCCTTATCTCCTAGAGTTCAAGCACCGTGTATTTCTTGCTCTACTGTGCCTAGTAGCAGCAAAACTTGCCAGTATCGGCCTACCCTATGTATTGAAATACACTGTCGATAGCTTAAATGGCGACCTAACCACGCTTGCATTAGCGGTACCTATCAGCCTTATCGTTGCCTACGGAACACTGCGTTTACTGAATGTTTTGCTCGGCGAAGTACGAGACACGCTATTTGGTCGGGTTACAGAGCGTGCCATGCGCCGCCTTGGCCTAAAAGTCTTTAAACATTTGCACAACTTAGACTTGGGCTTTCATTTAAATCGACGCACAGGCGGATTGTCACGAGATATAGAGCGCGGTACCAACGGCGTAAGCTTCCTCATGCGTTTTATGGTGTTTAATATTGTTCCTACCCTGTTAGAGATCACTCTTGTTGTAGGCTTACTCTTGTTTCAGTTTGGCGTATCTTTCGCGTTAATTATTGTAGTTAGCGTGGTGGCTTACATTGGCTTTTCGATGAAAGCCACGGATTGGCGTACTCGCTTTGTTACTCAGATGAATGAGGCAGACTCGACCACCAATTCCCGGGCGGTAGACAGCCTGCTAAATTTTGAAACCGTTAAATATTTTAACAACGAATCCTTTGAAGCCAATCGCTACGACACGGATTTAGCTGCATGGGAAAAGGCACGAAGAAAAAACCGCTTGTCGCTATTTGCATTGAATGGCGGTCAAGCTGCCATTATCGCTATCGCCATGACATCTATGATGGCAAACGCCGCCTTTGGCGTCATGAATGGCGAAATGACCATAGGTGACTTTGTATTGATAAACGCCTTCACCATGCAAATTTTTATGCCCTTAAATTTCTTGGGGTTTGTGTACCGTGAAATTCGAGGGAGCCTTGCGAATATCGATAAGTTGTTTGACCTTCTCGCCCAAACGCCGGCCATAAAAGATGCCCACGACGCTACAGAATTAACCTGTGCGAACCCTGCACTGCGATTTAACAATGTGCATTTTGCATACACTGAGAATCGACAAATACTTAACGGCTTAAGCTTTGATGTACCGCCAGGCTCAAAAGTAGCGGTAGTGGGTGAAAGCGGCGCAGGAAAATCAACGCTGATGAAACTACTCTTTCGGTTTTATGAGCCTCAACAGGGCGACATCACGATAAATGGAAAAGACATCGCATCGGTTACGCAACAAAGTCTGCGTTCACATATCGGCATTGTCCCTCAGGATACGGTGCTGTTTAACACTACCTTGCTAGAGAATATTCGCTACGGTAACCCTGACGCCAGCGATGAAGACATTAAGCAAGTTATCAAACTCGCGCATCTTGAAGCATTTGTAGAAAGCCTACCTGAAAAGCTAGACACAACGGTAGGTGAGCGAGGCCTAAAACTTTCTGGTGGCGAAAAGCAGCGCGTTTCTATCGCAAGGGCCTTACTTAAAGGCGCGCCAATCATGATTTTTGATGAAGCCACCAGCTCGTTAGACAGCACGTCAGAACGTGCGATATTAGCGGCCCTTCGCGACGCTGCTAAAGGACACACCAGCTTAGTCATCGCCCATAGACTGTCCACAATTGTTGATGCCGACAAGATCCTTGTACTTAAAAACGGTACCATTGTAGAGGAAGGGACACACACTTATTTGCTTGAGCAAGGTGGTGAATACGCAGCACTATGGCAAGCACAACAACGTGAAGATGAAGACCTCAACGAAAATCCCAAGACAAAAGGTAATCAGTAAATGGACCCAACGCTTATTAAAGCCGCTATTAACCAAGTGATGCCCTTTGGCAAATACGCTGGAAGACGCCTATTTCATTTACCTGAACCCTATTTGGTCTGGTTTCACAAGCAAGGCTTTCCAGAAAACAAGCTTGGTGAACAGCTCGCTTTAATGTATGAAATTAAGCTAAACGGCTTAGAGTCTGTTGTAGAACCGCTATTAAATGACGACTAGCAATCACACGGGGACTCAGCGTCCCCTAATGGCAAAATGAGTAAACTCTAACCACACTAAGATTTATGTTAGCAAGACCCAGAAAGCAACGTCGAAGTGACGTAAACGAACGTATCAAAAAAATACATAATGCCATTGCCGACAAACTGATGTTGCAACCAGAGCTATTCGAAGAAGTCGAAAAAACATTAGAAAACCGTTATCACAACAAAATGATGCGCTATGGAAGCTACCTTCTTTGGAAAGGAATAATTGAAGCTCGCCATCAACCAGACGTATTTAAGGCGCTTCTTTTGGCTGACGATGAGCGTACAGCCAACTTAAGAAGAGAAACCATCTTCGTCGGTATTTTAAGTGAAGATGAACGAGCCGCCATTTCTGCAGGTTAACCAATTGCTAGCTTAGCTTCTGGGTATTTAATGCGGCTTATTCGAGGGCTGGCAATAAAATAAGCCAATGTCAAAGGCCCTAATCTACCCGCGTACATCAGTAAGATAATGATCCACTCACCACTGTTTGACAGCTCGCCAGTTAGCCCTCTGGAAAGACCCACGGTCCCAAGAGCAGAAACCGCTTCGAACACGATATCCAAAAAGTCAGCTTTTTCTGACATTAGTAAAAGAAAAATAGCTATCCACGTAATACCTATGGAAATCATCGTAAGCGCTAGCGCTTTGCTGATAGTGTCATTTGAAATTGTTCTGCCAAAGAGTCGTGGTGCAGCTCCCCGCTGAATATAGTTGTATGCGGCAATGATTAAAACGATGAAAGTCATCAGTTTTATACCGCTTGCGGTACTCATTGAGCCCCCGCCAATAAACATTAACAACAACATTAATGCTGTCGTTGGATCTTCTAACGATGCTATATCCAGCGTATTAAAGCCGGCTGTTCTTGGAGTAACGGCTTGAAACCAAGATGCCCATAATGCGCTTTGAGTATCGAGGTTCGCCAAGGTTGCAGGATTATCACTTTCAATAACAAAGATAAGCAAAAAGGCGGTTACATTGACAATTAGCGTACCCAATATCATTGTCTTGGCATACACAGAGATACGTTGCCATCTGCGCTTTTTATGAAGCTCTATCCAAACGGAAAACCCGAGACCACCAATAATAAATAATGCAGAAATAGTGATGTTGATAATCGGGTCTCCCACATAGGCGGAAAGACTATCCCCACTAAGTGCAAATCCTGCGTTGTTGAACGCAGAGATGGTGTAAAAAAACGCGTGAAATAACGCTTCACTTACTCCTTTTTCCTGCATCCAGTAGGCCGACAGAATACAAAAACCCACTAACTCAACGAAGAAAGCAAAAATCAGTACCGACTTTGCTGTAGACACAAGCGTTGATAAATCTGTTTGATTAAACGCCTCCTTCACTGCCGATTGCTGCAAGAAACTGATTTTACTTCCTAGGGCAATGAGCGTGACGATGGCAAACGTCATCAACCCTAGGCCCCCCAGCTGGATTAAAACCGCAATCACCGCTTGTCCAGCTGTTGTAAAAACAGAACCGGTATCGACTACCACAAGACCCGTTACTGTAACCGCCGATGTGGAAGTAAATAGGCTTTGGATCCACGAGATGGGCTCATGAGTCATCATTGGTAATTTTAAGATAACGGTGCCTAAGAAAATCACCGCCACAAAGCTTAGAGAGAGAATAAGAGGCGGCCCTACCTGAATTTTATTGATACCTTTAGGCGAGCGCTCTATCGGTCTGTAGCCAGGATCCCATCTGTTCATTGTGCTAGCCTAGGCGCTATTTTAACAAGATTCTCTCTATGGCCACAGAGAATAACGGTATCTTTCGAAGTAACTTCAAAGTCTAACGATGGATTATGATGTAGCTGGTGACCTCGCTTAACTAACAAACAAGAGACTTGCCCCTTACCGACGGACAGCACGTCTTTTAAGCGCTGTGAAGAAAAGTGATCAGACAAAATGACATCAACGATATAAACGCCGTGCCCTATACCCAAGTAGTCATTCACCATTGGGTAGTTAAGCGCTTGCGCCACCCTTGCTCCCATCTCTTCTTCAGGATGAATAATTTTCGACACACCCAGCTTGGATAAAATAGCGTGGTGAGCAGAGCTATTAGCTTTCACCCAAATATTGGCTACGCCCAAGTTTTTTAGTGCTAACGTACACAGTAAGCTAGCTTGCATATCCTCGCCAATAGCAACAAGCACGGCTTCGCTCTGACACAAGTTTAATTCCTTGAGTGCACGCTCATCACTGGCATCACACACAACGCACTGTGTAAACTCACCTGCATACTGTTCAACCAGCTTTTCACTTTGGTCAATTCCTGTAACGGTGTGTCCCATATGAATTAACTCTAAACTGGCCGTTAAGCCAAACTTGCCAAGCCCAATTACGCTAAAATGCGACATTAATTAGCCTCCGGTTTATCAACCGCTATTCGGTAGCCTTGTTTAGGCATTGTCTCTATTAAATCTTTCTCGAACGGATCTATCTTCTTTCTTAGCTGTCTTACAAGAACGCGGATGTAGTGGGTATCTTCACTGTGATGCAGACCCCATATTCTTCTTAACAATTCTTGTTGACTAACAAACGCCTCAGGCTGTTTTGTAAGCTCGTCAAGAAGCTGAACTTCTTTTGGGGCGAGCGCGATAACTTCGCCTTCAACGAGCAGCCGTCGCTCGGTAATATCCAATGCTATCTTGCCAATCTGTCGCGTGGGCGTTGTGGGCTCAACCACAGGATTGAAGTCTCTAAGCAGTACTTTCACCCGGGTGACAAGCTCTCTGATCCCAAAAGGCTTGCTAACATAATCATTGGCCCCCCGGGACAACAGGTCGACCTTGTCTAACTCCTGATCTCTTGCAGACAACACGAGCACTGGCAGGCGACTAGATTCTCTTATGCGTTTAAGTACTTCACTGCCCTCACCATCAGGTAACCCTAAATCGAGTATGACAAGGTCAGGACGGTGCTGATTAAACAATGACAAAGCTTCTCGAACCGAAGCAGCTTCAACACAAAGGTAGCCTTCTGCACCTAGCGCGATGCTCAGCATCTGACGAATATTCGCATCATCTTCAACAAGTAGAATGGTGTGGCTCATTGCGCTAATCCCTTTTTGGAATTGTAATACTGACGAGAAGGCCTGGTGTGGTATTCGACAGCTTGATAGCACCACTATGGGCGTGAACTATGCCTGCTGCTACGCTTAGCCCTAAGCCAATGCCGCCTTTTCCACTATCGCTGCGACGACTGGTTTGAAAAAGCTGTATTGGCGCTTGTAGCTGTTCATCGCTGATCCCTTCGCCTTTATCGGCTATTTGAAACTTAAACTCTCCATCAGAGTGGCTAACCATCAGCAATACACTGTCATCGCTGAATTTAAGGGCATTATCAATTACGTTAAATAAAGCTTGTTCAAACAGTGATTCAGACACAGTTATACCGCGACTGTCACTGTTGTTGATCACTTTTAGTCGTCCACTGTTAATACGACTTTCAAGGTTAGCTAAAAAGGCAGTCAGGTTTACATGGGTTAAATTTAGCGCTAACGCGTTATGCTCAATTCGTGTGGCTTGAAGCAGGTTCTCAACGTAAACATAAAGGCGTTTACCTTCATCGTGAACCCCTTTTAACAGTGCCTGTCTCTCAATGTCATCAAGCTTGTCTTGATATGTCATATAGGTTTCAACAGAACCGATAATGGTAGAGAGCGGCGTACGCAAATCGTGGGACACAGATCGCAGGACACTAGATTGTGTTTTAACAACCTGTAGTGCATGTTGTTGAGAATTAACGTAGACAGCAAGCTCGCTAATGAGGATGGCTACAATGATGAAAACGACAAAATTTATGCTGTCTTCAACTTCTGCAATTTGAAATGAGTGCAAAGGCTCGGTGAAAAAATAATTAAAGCTCAGTGCTCCGGCTACCCCTGCAAGCAAGCCGTAAAACCTTGAGGTCGTTAACGCCACAATGGCACACGCAAGCTGTAGAATGAGCAAAATACCGCCAAGCGGCAGTAACCAGTTGCTAAGTGCTAAACACCCTAAAATAGCCACAGCCATAATAAAGAGTGTATAGAAACCGTGTTTAAATTGCGTCATAGGTCAATCGTGTTTACTTCAACACAATGAGCATATCAACCTAACCTCAAATATACGCGTAAAATTTAGGTAAAAAAAACGGCATCCCAATGATGCCGTTTCTTCAAATTGCCAATGCGATGTTGGTCACTTTAAGCATTTCGCATTACGCATTACGCATTACGCATTACGCAAATGATCAGCCACCAAGAATGCCATTTCAAGTACTTGGTCTGCATTTAAGCGCGGGTCGCATTGCGTTTTGTAGGCTTGCGCTAAGTCTTCATCGCTAATTTCATAAGCACCGCCAGTACACTCCGTTACGTGCTGACCGGTCATTTCAAGGTGAATACCACCTGCGTGAGTACCTTCTGCTTCGTGAGCTTGGAAGAACTGCTTAATTTCTTTCAAAATTGCATCGAAGTTACGGGTTTTATAGCCGCTCGATGCCGAGAACGTGTTGCCGTGCATTGGGTCAGAACTCCATACAACGTGTCTGCCCTCAGCTTTCACTTTACGTAATAAGCGCGGCAAGTTATTTGCCAGGTTATCGGCACCCATGCGTGTAATCAGGGTCAGGCGTCCTGGGTCGTTTAGCGGGTTAAGTGCATCAATTAAACGAATAAGCTCGTCTTCCTGCATACTTGGCCCTACTTTCACACCAATTGGGTTGTGAATGCCACGGAAAAACTCAACGTGCGCATGGTCAAGTTGACGGGTACGCTCGCCAATCCACACCATGTGAGCCGAACAATCGTAAGGCTTACCGGTAAGGGTATCGATGCGTGTTAGCGCCTGCTCATAGTTCAACAGCAATGCCTCATGCGACGTGAACAGTGAGGTCTCGTGCAGCGTAGAACTGGTTTGCGCGTTAATGCCAATAACATCCATAAACTCAAGGGTATCTTGAATACGGTTGGCCATATCAGAATAACGTTCTTTAAGCGGATTGTTTTCAACGAACGCCATATTCCAGCGGTTAACTTCATGAAGGTCGGCCAAACCACCTTGTGCGAACGCGCGAAGTAAATTCAGTGTTGATGCACTGCGATGGTAGGCTTCCAACAAACGGTCTGGATCTGGTCGACGGGCCGCTTCGGTAAATTCGAAGTTATTGATGATATCACCACGATAGCTTGGCAAAGTCACGCCATCGCGGGTTTCGAAATCTGATGAGCGCGGCTTGGCGTACTGGCCTGCCATACGGGCAACCTTAGTTACCGGACAACGACCAGCAAAGGTAAGCACAATGGCCATTTGAAGAATAACTTTAAAGGTATCGCGAATTTTAGGCGCATTAAATTCGTCAAACGACTCAGCGCAGTCGCCGCCTTGTAAAAGAAAGCCTTTACCCAAGCTGACTTCACCTAGCTGGCGTCTAAGCTCACGGGCTTCAGCAGCAAATACAAGCGGTGGATAAGAACTTAATGTTTGCTCTACTTCTTTTAAACGTACTTTGTCGTCGTACTCTGGTTGCTGAAGAATAGGTTTACTTCTCCAACTGTCAACTTGCCAATTACTCAACGGTGTTCTCCTGAATAAAAAACGTAGGGCAAACGTTTTACTGAAAAAAAATATTGAAGCTCTACGCTTCGAATAAAAAAGACTGTAACGCGCTTTAAGATGTATCCGTAGCGCTTTTTTATAATCAGCCTAATGTGAAAATGTGAATCTAAAAAAATGCTGGAGGCACTTTACCACATTTATTCTAGGGAAATAGGTGCGCAAACTTGAATTTCTAGAAAGTTATCGTGCTTGCTTATAGCAAAATGGCATTCAAACACACTTTCTAAGTTTGTTTGCGTGGCCACCTCTTGTGGCTTACCGAACGCTACCATGCGACCTTTTTGCATAAGCCATAAACTATCGCAATAGTTGGCACTAAGCGCGATATCGTGAGACGTCATAAGTAGGGTATTCCCTTTATCGCAAAGGAATTTTACCAAACTAGCCAGTGCATATTGATGCCTTATATCAAGTCCTTGCAATGGCTCGTCTAAAAGCACTACCCCCTCTCCGCGCTCTAGCTGCGGCCAAATTTGCAAAAGCGAACGACAAATCTCAACTCGCTGACGCTCGCCGCCAGAAAGCTGGGTGACAATTTGGTTCAAGAAACCCGATATTTCGAGTGCTTTTTCTAAAACCGGAGGAATTAGTTCATCTTGCTGTGCTGTTGCATAAAAGCTTAGGTATTCTTTTACCGACAAGTGAAAACCACTTTCGCTTTGTTGCGCTAATAAGGTGCGCACACTCGCAAGTGTTGCCAGCGACCAATCGTTCATTGGTTTGCCTAGCAGCATGACGGTGCCCTCATCAGCGTCAATAAGGCCCGCAAGAATAAGCAACAGTGTTGATTTCCCTGCCCCATTTGGTCCTATAATGTGAACGCACTCGCCTTTTTTTGCACGTAAACCTTCCACCGAAAGTCGCGATGCCACTTTTACATTCTGTAAGCTTAAAACGGTACGACTATCTGCTAGGTTATGGCTATTCGCTGGGCTATTGCAATCAGCAACGTCATCTTTAACGCTAACGTTTTCCTTAGGGTTAGTAATTATGGTGTCTTGCTCACTAGCATTTATTCGTTCATTGCTGCCAGAATCAGGGCGTTGCTGGGGTCTAAAATTGTTTGTCGTCATTTCATTTCCCCTCCACTACCCTTTTATTTGACCTTTAGCTAATGCCCAAATTAATAATGGACCGCCTAACGTAGCTGTTACCATAGACACCGGAAGCGTAATGGCACGGGTCATTTCAGAGCTTAACGCAACCAGCATCAGCAGACTTGCACCACTTAATGCACTTAACGGCAACAAATAGCGATTATTATGCCCGATGATCAAACGTAAGATATGCGGTACTAATAAGCCAACAAAAGCAATAGAGCCTGCCATAGACACCGCAGTGCCTACAGCAATAGCGCAGACAATGAGTGCGCGCTCAGTGAGTTTCTCCACATCCACACCACTGCTTTTTGCTGCAAGTTCACCAGCATAGAGCTTGTTTAAATCGCCGGCGAAATAAAGCTGTAATGCGACAGCAACAGCGATTAACGGGCCACCCACTGACAAAATTAACCAGTTAGTTTGGTACAAACTACCCATTAACCAGAAAGTAAGATTGCGCAGGGCATTAGCGTCGCTGAACATGTAAAGCCAAGCGATAATAGCGCCGCTAAGAGTAGAGATGGCAATACCCGCTAGAATAACAGCCGTAGAGGAGCCCAACAGTTTTCTTGCTAAGCGGTAGATAATAAATGTAGATAACAACGCACCAATAAAACATCCCAAAGGCAGCAAATAGTGTAGGTACGCTGTAGCCCATTGTGGGGTTAGCAGTAGCAAAAGCGCAGCAACCAAGCTTGCGCCACTCGTAATGCCAATAATTCCCGGATCTGCCAGGGGATTTCGCAGTACTACTTGCAAGGTAGCGCCACTTGTAGACAGTGCCGCCCCTACTAAACACGCAGTGAGAATAAGCGGTATTTGAAGCTGAACAATAATATGCTGTTTTAGTTCAGCCGCCGTATCAGACAGCCCTGTCACGCCAACAATCCCTACCACACCTATGACGAGTGACAAAAGTACTGTTATTACAACCAAAGTGACGGCGGTGCGTTTAGTTCCTGTCATTGTCAATACGGGTTCTCAACGTGGGCTTTCGAGATGGTTTATCAATATGATTTGCGTTTATTGTTGTTGGGTTTGTTTAATATGCGCAATCAAACCGTCCGACGCTTCTTCGATAAGATCCAACACCAGCTCAAAGCCGCGCTTGCCGCCATAATATGGATCAGGTACTTCTTTATCGTCTGCATTTGCAAAATCAAGAAACAGCTTAATTTTATCGTGGTACTGGCTAGGCGACATACCGTGCAAATTAGCAAGGTTGCTGTTATCCATGGCAAGAATGAAATCAAATCGCTCAAAGTCGTTTTCATCCACACGTCGGCATTTTAGCCCTTTGAAACTGTAGCCTCGTTCTACGCCTGCGGCTTGCGAACGCTTATCGGGCGGGTTACCAATGTGATAGCCGTGGGTTCCCGCTGAGTCAATTTCAATATTTAATCCGGCTTGTGCAGCCTTGTGTTTGAACACGGCTTCTGCGGTTGGAGAACGACAAATATTACCCAAACACACGAACAACACCGATGTAGATTGTTTCATTCAAAATCCTATTTCAACGCAGTGACGGAGCGCGACTAAACTTTATGCCTAGTTTCACGTATGATACGCCGTCAGAAAAATTGTGGAGTTAGTATGACCGCACATGTACTTATGCTAAGTAGCTCGCGTCAAGGCGACGAGGCTTACTTAGAGCACGCTAGAGCGCTTATTTTTGCACACTTAGGCGAAATTCGCGACCTTCTATTTGTTCCTTATGCCGCCGTCACTCAAACGTACGATAGCTATGTAGACGCCGTTGCTACCGCCCTGCCAGAGTGCAAGGTTACTGGGCTACATTCCGTTGAAGATCCGGTTGCCGCGGTAAATAACGCAAAGAAAAACGGCCAAGCCATTGTTGTAGGCGGTGGAAACACCTTTCACCTGCTTTCTACCCTTTATGCAAACGCGCTTATTGTGCCAATAAAGCACGCCATCGCCGATTGCACTCCTTATATTGGCTGGAGTGCAGGTTCGAATATTTGTGGTCAATCAATTAGAACCACTAACGACATGCCCATTATCGAGCCGCCTAGCTTTGATGCACTAGATATCGTGCCGTTTCAGTTAAACCCGCACTACACCGATTATCAGCCGCCGGGCCACAATGGCGAAACCCGCGACCAACGTCTGGCAGAGTTCACCACGCTTAATCCAACCACGCCAGTAGTTGCTATTCGCGAAGGCACAGCGCTGCGCCTTACTCATAATCAACTTACCCTAGTGGGTGAAAAAGACGGCTTTATCTTTCTAGGTGAAGAAAAAACGCCAATTCATTCAGGTGATGATTTAACTTATTTGCTTGATAGCGGCGAATAACGCCTCATCGTTGGGCACTACCTGGTAAGGAATTTCTGCCAGTAGCGGTTCGGGTAACATGGCTTTAAGAGAGTGCAGATTTTCTTGGTATCGCGTCATGTTACCCGTGATGTCGTTCGCAACCCATCCTTTAATGGTAAGTCCATCGGCGCGAATTGCTTCTGCGGTTAATAGCGCATGATTCAAGCAACCTAGTCGCATGCCTACAACTAAAATCACATCCATTTTGAGTGTTTTCACGACATCAGAAAGATAGTAAGTGGGCGTATACTCATCACCTACCGTTAGCGGTAAACGCCACCCACCTGCACCTTCCATTAACAAAAGATCTGGTTGATAGGCGTGCAGTTCGTCAAGCCCTTTTGCAATCTCGTCAAACGTTAACGCAACACCTTCTTCAAGGGCAGCAATATGTGGTGCAATAGCCGGCTTTAGTGCAATTGGGTTTATTTGATGCAAAGGAAGTGTCTGTCCACTTTCTTCGTTTTTTTCATTTGCGCTTTTTAGCTCGTTATTGTCTGTAATTTTAATGGCTTTATTTGCGCGTATTTTGGAGCACGCTTGCTGAATATTTAGCGCATCTTCGTTAACCCACTCGCCGTTTATCTGTTCGCATCCGGCTGCAATAGGCTTGTAGCCGATGGCGCTTAACGAGGCTTTTTGCGCAGCTTGTAGTAGTTGGCAGGTAACATAGGTTTTACCTACTTCGGTGTCGGTACCGGTAATGAAATACTGCTTCATCGTTTTTCCAATCTAAAATGACTTACGCGGTAGGTAAGCGGTAACTTACTTTCTACACTGCTCATATTACTGTAAGCCATGGCTAATTTTTTAAGATCTCGACGGGTGAGCGGCGGTTGTCTTTGGCCGGTTTCACCTGCGCCAACCCCCTTCACAGAGCGCAGTAGCGACATAATATCGCAGTGAGTATCGACATAGTCCTTAGTAATCAGCCGTTGCAAAGAAAGGCCCGACTGCTTAAAGCCATTTACCCATTGTGCGGTTGTTGGCATATAGGTTTCGGCTTGCGGAAGCTGCGCTACTTTGCGCGCCGTTTTAAGTTCATTAAATGAACCCGCCACCATAATCGCCAGCTCGGCAATACCACTCTTTTCAAGCACTCGCGCTATCTCGTTAGCAACAAGCCCAGTATCGCTAACCCACTGAAGCGCCATAGATGAAAATACGGTTGAAAATTGGCTATCACAGAAAGGCAAATCAACAGCACTACCTTCTACGAAAATGGGGTCAGAGTACATTTTTCTGGCCTGCGCCAACATACCCTCGGCAATGTCTACGCCAGTTGCAGCTGCACCTTTATTTGCAAGGGTTTGGGTATGAATGCCAGTACCACAGCCGATATCAAGAGCCGTACCCTGTAGGTCTATCGGTAAGTTCGCTAATGCCTGCTTGGCAATAATGCGCTGAACACCCGCAATACTGTTGTACTGCACAGCCGCTTTTGAAAAGCGATGCGCCACGTCCTGCTCGTTAATTGCTGAAGCAGTATCATCGCGTTCAGCTTTTGCAGCGCCTTTAGTTGTTATAGAGCCTTCAGCTGTTATAGAGCCCTCAGCTTTAACATCGCCTTCAGCTGTAATATAGCTCTCAGTCTTAGCGCTCTCCTCTGCACTCAAATGTGCCGCAGCTTTGGAGGAGCAATCAGAAGGGTAAGCAGTTTTAACTGTGAGAGTCCCTTTAGCGTTAGTCGCTCTCTCAGATTCAAAAGATGTCTCGGACGAAAAAGCCCCGTTTGCCTTAAAAGCCGCCTGCACCGCGTCACGCGACAGCTTACCGTCGAAGAGACTTCTCGATTCTGCCGACATAGCAGCTTTTATAGCGGGACTTAGTGACATGGTTACATCTCTTTTTTACTTACAGAGTCAGGAGTATTCACAGCGCTGTCTGATTCTTTTTCTACTGAAGTCTCACTTAACAGAAAGTTATTAAGTGAAAGTTGTAGCGCATCAAGCAATACGTCAATATCCTGTGATGTATGATTTGACGTAAGCGTAATACGCAGCCTGTCTTGGTTTTTCGGTACAGTAGGCTGCCTGATAGCCGTTGCCCAAATGCCGCGCTGTTTTAGCCCGTCACTTAGTGCAATTGCACGTTCTGGGCTACCAACGATAATAGGCTGAATCGCACTTTGTGATTGCCCCAAGGTGATTTCAATTGACGCATCGCCTTTCGCGCTTGTATTAAGTGTCTGTCCAAAACGTTTTTGAAACGACTCTTTGAAATAGGAGATATTGGTTTGTAGCGTTTCGCGGCGGGCAGTGTCACTGGCGATATGTGTGAGAGAGTACAAGGTCGCCACCGCTTGTGCTGGCGGCATGGCAGTGGAATACACATAGTGTTTAGAAAAATTCACCAGATAATCAATTAGGGTTTGGCTTCCTGCAATAAAGGCACCGGCCGTGCCCACTGCTTTGCCAAATGTTCCCATAACAATAGGCGCTTGTTGCTGGCTTAAGTTTAGTGCTTCTGCTGTGCCGAAGCCGTTTTCACCCAATACACCCATACCGTGTGCATCGTCTAACATGAACCATGCATTATATTTAGCGGCCAGTTCAGCGATACCTTCGCAAGGCGCTACGTCACCGTCCATACTAAACACACCTTCACTGGCAATCAGAATGTCTTGCTGGTTTGCATAAGAATTACCAACCGCATCGGATAACTGGCTGTGACAAACGTTTGATAGCAGGCTCTCTAAATGACTTAGATCGTTATGCTTGAAACGGCGAAGCTTAGCGCTGTCAGATACACACTGTGCCCCCTCTAAAAACGAAGCGTGCATGAGCTTGTCGGCAATAATATGACCCGCGCTCGCGCTTTTATTAGGGTGAGACATATAAGGAAAAAGTGCCATGCACAGTGCCTGATTGGCCGCAAAGCCAGAGTTAAACAACAGCGCAGCTTCTCGGTTTAAACCATCGGCAATGTAGGCCTCTAGCGCCAAATGAGCCTGCGTGTGCCCAGTTACCAATGGCGATGCACCACTGCCACCACCAAATTGCGCTAGCCCCTCAACCCAACTTTGCAATACACCCTCATGCTGGCGCATGCCTAGGTAGTCATTGCTTGAAAAATTAAGGTAGTGCTCACCGTTAATACAAATAATGCTGTCTTTTTCGTATTGTTGGCAGTGGCGCTGGCGCAGCAAGCCTTGCTCGGTACGCGCGCTCAGCGAATCGTCTAACCAGTGAAAGGCCATTACGCCTCCGTTAAATGCTGTTTCTTTGGCGCTACCTTAGGCTTGGTTGCATCAATAAACAAGTCGTTCCTGTCGTCGGCTTGTTCTTGTTGCTGGGCAATTTCTTCTTCTAACACTTGTTGATGTGCTTCGTCTGAGTAATCCCTTGTACGCTCAGTATTAATACCAAGCTTTTTGAACAGCATTACATCTTCATGGGTATCTGGATTTGACGTGGTTAACAGCTTGCAGCCATAGAAAATAGAATTCGCGCCTGCCATAAAACAAAGCGCCTGCATTTGTTCGTTCATTGCTTCGCGGCCTGCCGACAAGCGCACATGTGACTTAGGCATCATAATACGAGCAACGGCAATAGTGCGGATAAACTCAAAATAGTCCAAGTCTTCTACACTATCGAGTGGCGTACCTTTTACTTTAACCAACATGTTAATAGGTACACTTTGAGGCTGCTCAGGAAGGTTGGCTAATTGCACTAACATACTAGCGCGATCGCTCACCGTTTCTCCCATGCCAACAATTCCCCCAGAGCAAACGTTCATGCCTGCAGCACGCACGTTCTCTAACGTATTCAATCGGTCTTGGTAAGTACGGGTCGTGATAATATCGCCGTAGTATTCCGGAGAGGTATCAAGGTTGTGATTATAATAATCAAGGCCCGCTTGCTTTAAGGCCACAGCTTGATCGCGGGTCAACATACCTAGCGTCATGCAGGTTTCTAAGCCTAAGCTTTTCACCTCTTCAACCATTTTTAAAATGTAAGGCATGTCTCTGTCGCGTGGATTTCGCCAAGCAGCCCCCATACAAAAACGGGTTGAGCCCACTTGCTTTGCTTCTTTCGCACGCTGGATGACTTTTTCAATTTCCAGTAATCGTTCTTTTTCAAGGCCCGTATCATACCGAGCACTTTGCGGGCAGTACTTACAGTCTTCAGGGCAAGCACCGGTTTTAATCGACAAAAGCGTGCTGACCTGCACTTCATTCGGATTAAAATGCTGTCTATGCACTGCTTGGGCATTAAACAGTAAATCGTTAAATGGCATGGCAAACAAAGCTTCGACTTCAGCTTTGGTCCAATCGTTTCGAATAGTTGTCGTTTGCGCAGAAGGCGCACTAGCCAGCGTCATTGACTGTCCTTTACTAATTATTATCGCTGGCTTAGTCTATGGCCCAATATCGAGTTGTCAACTCTGACCAATTTAAAACCTTTACCAATGGTTATTTTGTGAACAATATAGAATTTGATAAACAACACATTTGGCACCCCTATACCTCGGCGGTTAATCCCCTTCCCTGCTATGAAGTAGTTGGTGCAAAAGGCGCTGAACTTACCTTGGCCACAAGTGAAGTGCTAGTAGATGGCATGTCTAGCTGGTGGGCAGCTATTCACGGCTACAACCATCCTGTACTCAACGATGCTGCGCACAAGCAAATTGACGCATTTTCTCACGTTATGTTTGGCGGTATTACCCACCAACCGGCGGTAGATTTGTGTAAATCGTTACTTAACATGGTGCCGGCAGGTTTAGAGCGTGTATTTTTAGCAGACTCTGGCTCAGTGTCTGTTGAAGTAGCGATAAAGATGGCGATTCAATACTGGGCGTGTCAAGGGCGCTCAGAGAAGTCTCGCATTGTCGCGCCGCGCAATGGCTACCATGGCGACACCTTTGCCGCAATGAGCGTGTGCGATCCCGTTAACGGCATGCATAGTTTATTTGAGGGCGTACTGAGCAAGCAGATTTTTGCGCCCGCCCCTCAAACTCGATTTGGGCAAACGTTTAGCGAAGATGACATTCTTCCGCTTGAAGAGATTTTTGAAAAACATCACCACACCATGGCCGCTCTTATCCTAGAGCCAGTTGTTCAAGGCGCAGGCGGCATGCGTATTTATCACCCCGAATACCTAAAGCGCTGCCGACAACTTTGCGATACCTACGACGTACTTTTAATTTGCGATGAAATTGCTACTGGCTTCGGCCGTACAGGTAAGCTCTTCGCTTGTGAGCATGCAGGTATTTCGCCTGACATCATGTGTTTGGGTAAAGCGATTACGGGTGGTTATATGACACTGGCCGCGACCTTGTGTACCGAAGACGTGGCTTTAGGGGTTTGCCAAGGGGAGCCTGGCGTATTTATGCACGGTCCCACATACATGGGCAACCCGTTAGCCTGCGCGGTGGCCAATGCCAGTCTGTCGCTAATTAACGAAAATCATTGGCAGCAACAAGTTCCTGTCATTGAGAAACAATTACAAACCGAATTGGCAAAATGTGCAGACTTGCCGCGAGTCGCTGACGTAAGGGTGTTAGGTGCTATAGGGGTAGTCGAGACGGTAAACCCCGTCAATGTTGCCGAAATTCAACGCCATTTTGTGAAACATGGCGTGTGGATACGGCCATTCGGGAAATTGGTATACATTATGCCTCCTTACATTATATCTTCCGAGCAGTTAAGTAAGCTGACCCATGCGATTTACACCGCCTTGAAATAGTGTGTGAGATTGTTACGCTAACTATCTCCTTCTTGGGTGAAATATGAGTTTTGAACGACCAGTTGACGTCAGATGGCCCGAGGGTTGATGTTAGTTTTGTTATAGAGTGATCATTCAACGTTAAAGCGGGTCACTAATTAGATCATTAATGCAGAGTGTTTATAGCGAGATTTGAATGATAGTACGTGTTTTAGATAAAGTTGTATTTGCTGTCTTGTTTATCATTACACTTCAAGTCCCCATCTTGGCGGATCATTATCGTCAATACCTCAATGGTTATTATGATGCACTGAGAGATGAAGTTTCTAGTTCGTCAGCGCTCGCCAAGCAGCATGGTTTTTCTTCGGTTGAAGCCATGCTTGAAAGCTTACAGAAAAACAGTGAGCCAGTTGTGCGAGAGAATGCCTCGATGAAAGCCACACGCTTCGCCCAGATCACCACTTTAGAGCAAGGCATAAGGAAGCTAGAGCACGGTCATTACTTCGAAAAGCTTGTGTTTATGGCCTCGCCTTCTCAATATGGTACGCTGAAGCGCGTGTTAGATAATTTCAGCCCCTCTGTCCCACTAACGCCTTCGTCAATTGTGTTCAGCCTTGTTACCGCTATCTTACTTAATCTGTTAATTTGGACGCCACACTTCTGCTATTGTCAGGTTAAGAAAATCAAAAATAAACCCAAGCGCTACGCTTATAAATAGCACATGGGTCTATCTTATTAATGCGAGTTTTATTGGCCTTTTAAAAAGCCACTTCTACCAGTTCCACTAAACAACACATTAAATTTTAAAAAGCTGCATGCTCTGATATTTCGTGGCCTGAGATTTCAGGGCGTCATGCAAGCCATGCACTAAGATAGCGTGGGCTTTTTCTCTATCCGTCAGCCGGCTTCGCTATTTTTCGTTTTAGCTTTTCCTCGTTTTTTTCCTCTCTCTTTTTCTCGCTCTCTTTCTCGCTCTAGTGAGCCTCAACAGTTGCGATCCGCATTAGGCACATTTGGCGTGCTCTAAGTCATCATCTAGTAAGAGTTGGCATCTTTGCTGCAACACTTATTATGAGTGTGTGTTGAGATGTTGCTGAATTTACACTACGCCTATCAAAGTAAACATTCAATACCTTTGATAAACAGCAAGTTAAACACAAAAAGCTATACAGGAGATATTATTATGCCAACAGATGCACAATTATTAATCGGGAAAGTGTTGCAAATAAAAGACAAAATTATTGCAAAACGTCACTGTATTCCAAGCGACCTAAAAGCGGAATGGAACACGTTAAATGAGCAAACAGCGTGTTTTGAAACTGAGGCGCTTTATAGAAGTGCTGTGAAAGGCCAGGAAATGAATAAGCACATTGATTATTCAGGTTCGGTGAAAGAGCTTTCTCAATTAGTAAAACAACTTAAAACGCTAAATAAAAAGGTTAACGTTACGCAAGTACATCACTAATACTTGGGTAAGCACGCCAAGGTTATGGCTATTTTAAGTTTCGTTAAGTGGGTATTTATCTTTGCGAACTAATGGTATGAGGCCTCAAGCATTCTCCGTGCCTCAGGCCTAAGCAAAAATTCGTGTTACTTTTTCTTTTTAAGGAGTACCAATGTTCTTACTTTACGCGTGCCATAGCTGGCAAGCCTTAGAAAGTCTTCGCGGGCAACCGGAATGTGTTGATACTCGACAGGCTGCCCCTCACTCGCATCTGGATCGTGCAGATAATAGCAATGAGAATCGCAGCTAGTCACCGCAACCCAATGGGGAACCTTTTTCTTATCGAACGCGTATGTGCTGATTAAGCACAATACTGCCCCGCCAGCTTTAAGGGTTTGGTCGATAACATCAACTCGCCAGTCAGAGATTTCAACAGAAATGCCTTTTCTACGTGCCTCTGCCATAAACTGCGACTCAACATTTTCGACTATCGCTTTCTTGTTAGTATCTCTAACGCCATCAACAAAAAGCGGGACATCCTGATTGATGACCACTTTCGCTGCATAACCTTCGTTTACCGCGGCGAGCGCTAATCCTACCGGGTGGCAACCGCCATGACCTGACATCATAAATATCGTGGTCGCAGTACGCCACAACGATAGTTCTTTTTCTTGGGTCATTTCATAGCGATTGTTCAATGCACACATTGCCATCATTAATGCTGATGGACCGCAGGTAAAATCAGTCGTTTGTTGGTACCACGGATAAACCTCTGGCTTAACTGATTTACTCGGCACCAACACTTTTTGCATACGTAATGCGTCAGTGTGATCGTCGTAGTAATCGGTATACATACCAAACTGACTAAACCCTAATTTTTTATACAGAGCAATGGCGCCGGCATTACCTACTGCCACTTCCAGGCGCATAAATCGCTTTCCCCGCAAAAGCGCCCGCTCCCCCAAGCTATTTATGAGCTTTTCAGCAACGCCAAGCCCTCTCGCCTCAGGCAAGACTGCGATAGAATACAGTCTAGTGAGGTGCGTTCCACGACGCAGTAGCAACAGTCCATAGCCAACAATGCTATTTACACTCGGCTTATTTTTGTCGAGGTTAGAACTTGAAGTCGACGGCTCACGCTCGGCCACAATAAGCTCTGCGTGCTGTGCATCAATGTAAAATTTGAAACGACTTTTACTTAGCCTGTCGGTGGTGAAACAAGTTTGCTCAATGTGCTGAAGCGAAGCAAGATCGTGTAATGTCGCAATGCGCAGCACTACACTCGACTGCGTAGAAGGCACACCAACACTATTTGTCGATTTAGTATTAGATGCGCCCTCAGCTAGGCCATATGCACGATTTGCGCTTTCCTGTGGACTTGCATTATTCACTTCAATTACTCGCTCAGCCGATGTAATCATCGCCCTCTTTGCTCCAACCTGTCAGCAAATTCCTGCATAATTAATTCGTACAGTTCTTTGCCTAAATATTTGTCTTCAACACCCGAGTCGATACTTGGGTTGTCGTTCACTTCAATAACATAAACTGCATTGCCGGTTTGCTTGATGTCTACACCATACAAGCCGTCACCCACCGCTTTAGCGGCCTTGATAGCAGCTTGTAACACCGGCTTAGGCACTTCAAATGTTGGCATTGTGGCAAATCCACCCGAAGAGAATCGGTCTCCCTGATGGTTGTATATCTGCCAATGGTTGCGGACCATAAAGTATTGGCAAGCGTAAATAGGTTTGCCACCTAATACACCAATTCGCCAGTCGAATTCAGTGAATATATATTCCTGAACCAAAACAAGTGCCGATTCAGCCAGCATTTGTTCTAAGCGCGTTTTTAACGCTTCTTTATTTTCAGCTTTATGCACGCCGCGGGAAAACGAGCTTTCTGGCAGTTTTAAAACAAGCGGCAAACCAAAGTCAGTTATGAGTTTTTCGCATACTTCATCAGTAGCGCTCGATACAAACGTCGCTTTCGGCGCTGGCACTTTCTGATAAGCAAACGCATCCTGCAGGTACACTTTGTTACAGCAGCGCAGAATTGACTGCGTGTCGTCCATAACCACAATGCCTTCTCGCTCTGCGGCACGCGCTAAGCGGTAAGTATGATGGTCAATCGCCGTCGTTTCACGAATGAACAATGCATCATAGTGACCCAATTCTTCTTGCGACAGACGACTCACCACATCTGCGCGAAAGCCCACTTTTTCAGCCGCTTTCACAAAGTTTTTAATGGCGCGTTCGTCACTAGGCGGCGTGCTCTCTTCTGGGTTAACCAAAATGGCCATATCCCAACGAGTACGTTTGCTCGTTTTACCGGCTTTCCACTGTATTTTGGTATGTGCTTCTAATTGCTCAATGAAACGCGCTTGTTGCTTGGCGTTTAAGTCCTTAAACGCTTTTGCCTGTACGCTTGCAAAGCCTTCAATTTGTACTCTACCCGTGGCTTTAGGCGACACTTTCGTATCGGTAACTGTTGGGCTTAACACCAAAACAGGGTACGGGTATTTTTCAAACGCTTGGCGCGCCAAACGCTTAAAGCGCTGATCTTTCACTTCGCCGAAAAGTACTAATATAGGCTCATCAGTAATTTCCGTATTGTCTTGAGATACCGACAAAGAGAAGACGATGCGATCGATACTTTTCTCTTCCGCCATGCGTAAATCGTTAATGGTATTTACAGAAGGCAATACAGAGTGATTACGTGCCTGAGCCAAAAGTGAACAATAGTACCCTTCGCTTAAGTAACGCGTGGTATCACAAATATTGATAACGCGTGTTTTGGGCTCGTTCAACTTTGGAAACTCAGCAAGATAATCTTGAAAAGTCAGCACGGTTAAAGCTGTGTTACAAAAAGGAGTAACATCATCAGTAACAATCAGTGTATTGTGCATGTAATTCGCTTCTAAATAGTGTGTTGTCAGTTACAATTAAGGGCGTGTTTGTTCAATTTACAAACACGATTAAAGTAGCGCTGAGTTTACGCTTTACTCATCATTTGCATAGCATTATCAGCACGGCTTTTTTTCATCGTTAAGACAACGAAAACTAATGTGCATTTGAATAGATTGAAACGACTTTTGTTTATTGAGTTTGCCTATACATTGAAGTAAGCAAACAAGATACGAATGGTTTAAGGAGTACGTATGTTATTAGCCAGCTTGGCTATTTTAATCGGATTACCGGTTTTGCTTTGGAGCGCAGGGAAGTTTGTAGGTGGTGCCGCATCGGTAGCCAATCATTTCGGCGTTTCCCCCTTGCTCATCGGTATGCTCATTATTGGGTTTGGTACATCGGCCCCCGAGATTATTGTTTCCATATTTGCTGCAATCCAGGGCAACTCTGGCATAGCGCTGGGTAACGCCTATGGCTCTAATATCGCCAATATCCTGTTAATCCTTGGCCTTACCGCAATCATTAGTCCTATTGCGGTTAAATCAGAAATCATTAAGAAAGAGCTGCCTGTTTTACTTGGCATCACCTTCTTTGCCGCATGGCAGGTGTGGGACTTAAATATCTCGAAAGACGACGCATTCTCCTTGTTAGGGCTATTTGTGCTTCTGCTTTCTTGGAGTATTTATCACGGCATGAAAGGCGACAAAGACGCCCTCGCCGACGAATACGATGAAGAGATTAATAGCAACGAAGGTACGGTAAAAACCCACGTAATGTGGTTGATTGCAGGGCTTTTATTGCTAGTTGCAAGCTCACGTATGCTGGTATGGGGCGCGGTAGAAGTCGCCACCTTCTTCGGTGTTAGCGATACTATTATCGGGTTGACGGTTATCGCAATTGGTACATCGTTACCAGAACTTGCATCATCGCTAATGGCGGTGAAGAAAGGCGAACACGATTTAGCCATTGGTAACGTGATCGGATCTAATATGTTCAACACTTTGGCAGTAGTGGGCATTGCAGGCACCATTCAGCCAATGACTGTAGGTTCTGAGTTTTTATACCGCGACGTTATGGTGATGTTCGCATCAACCATTGCCCTATTCATTTTCTGTATTGGCATTAAGCGCCAAGGACGTTTAAACCGTCTGGAAGGCGGAGCATTTGTGCTGGCCTACGCGGCCTATACGTACTGGCTTATCCAAGCTGCTTTTATTTAAGTTATTGCCGCAAGCCTTGTAAATAATAACGCTTATTATGCATCGCTCACTTGATGGGAAGCTCATAGCAAACCCGTCAAGTGACATAAACACCGCTTGTCGAAAGCGCTACTCACAAAGCTTTGTCATTTTGCCCTTGAGTTATGTTTTTGACGTGCACCGCAAGTAGAGCGCTTTCTCTATTTACAGGCCCAGTGTGGTAGCCAGTGTGATTAGGCTTATCGCCGCAATAGCAAATAGAATGAATAGGTTTATGCCAAAGCTATCGCTTTGACGACGGCTTCTTCTGGCACGCATAATTATGCTAACCAAACTCACTATTAAACATACCTGCAGCATGATGGTCATGGCCGATAAATGACTTTCAGACCAACTGGTATCGCCTTTTATTCCCCAGTACTGCTGCACGCCACTGATAAAGTCAGGGCGCGCATAGTGAAATAGTATGAGTACGACAACCATGCCAACCCAGCCAACGATGTTTAACCCAAGCATCACCTTATAAAAAGGCGTTTTAGAACGGGGCGTTGAACGTCGCTCTGCAAGTTGCTCGTAAGTCATAGAACTTCTCTCATTTTCGGCATCGCTAGAACGGTCAGCGTCACTTTGCGTAGCACTCGGTTCTTGTGCTTGCTGAGACACTGGCGTGTTCGAATCATTTTTATTTCCCATTTGTCACTCTGTTCTCTGGCATCCCGCTTTATGTTGGGTATACTAGCGTGCTATTGGATTGTATTTCATTGGTTATTTTTACATCACCAAGTCATGTTTCGATCTGTATTTTGCTTATACTTGGCACCAAGCGAATTGCGAAATGCCTTTTTGAAAAGCGAAAAGCTAATACAGATTCTAGTAAGTTATCGGCATGGCAATCCAAAAACATTGACTATAAAGCAAATTTTAGTGCATTTTTTCATTCACAGTTTAATGCACTGTGTTGTTGAAAATGACTCAATAGTAAGCAACAACATAAAATTAGTAAGACGGAGAAATTAACATGACGCATGCGCCCGTAGTTGACGTACTTAAAGGTAAGTACGCCGTTGGCGAATCGGTAACCGTAAAGGGTTGGGTAAGAACACGCCGCGACTCTAAAGCGGGGTTATCATTTATTGCACTACACGACGGTAGTTGCTTCGATCCTGTACAAGTTATTGCGCTAAATTCTCTGTCAAATTATGCCGATATCCAGCGCTTAACAGCAGGCTGCTCATTATCGGTTACCGGTACAGTGAAAGAGTCTCAGGGCCAAGGCCAAGCCGTTGAAATTGACGCGACTGACGTTGAAGTTTTGGGTTGGGTAGAAAACCCTGATACCTACCCAATGGCCGCTAAACGTCACAGCATTGAGTACCTTCGCGAATATGCGCACCTACGCCCTCGCACTAACGTTATCGGCGCGGTAACCCGCGTTCGCAACTGTTTGTCGCAGGCGATTCACCGCTTTTTCCATGAGAAAGGTTACTTCTGGATCTCTACGCCAATTCTAACGGCTAGCGACACAGAAGGTGCAGGTGAAATGTTCCGCGTATCAACTCTTGATATGATGAATCTTCCACGCGACGACAAAGGCAATGTTGACTATTCAGAAGATTTCTTCGGCAAGGAAACCTACCTAACGGTATCAGGTCAGCTTAACGTTGAAACATATTGCACAGCTATGTCTAAGGTGTACACCTTCGGCCCTACGTTCCGTGCAGAGAACTCAAACACGTCTCGTCACCTCGCCGAGTTTTGGATGATTGAGCCTGAAGTGGCGTTTGCTGAATTGAAAGACGTAGCACAGCTTGCTGAAGACATGCTGAAGTATGTATGTAAGGCCGTGCTTGAAGAGCTGCCTGACGACATGGCGTTCTTTGCTCAGCGTATTAAGAAAGACGCCATTGAGCGTTTAGAAAAGTTAGTAAGCTCTGACTTTGTTCGCATGGACTACACTGACGCTATCGAAATTCTGCAAAACTGCGGCAAAGAATTTGAATTCCCTGTTGAATGGGGTATCGATTTATCTTCTGAGCACGAGCGCTATCTTGCAGAAGAACACGTTGGTGCGCCAATTATCATGCAGAACTACCCGAAAGATATTAAAGCGTTCTACATGCGCATTAACGATGACGGTAAGACTGTTGCAGCAATGGATGTACTTGCGCCAGGCATCGGTGAAATCATCGGTGGTTCACAGCGTGAAGAACGCCTAGACGTTTTCGATGCACGCCTTGACGAAATGGGCCTATCGAAAGAAGACTACGCGTGGTACCGGGACCTTCGCCGCTACGGCACCGTACCTCACTCAGGTTTCGGTCTTGGTTTCGAGCGTCTTGTAGCATACGTAACCGGCATGCAAAACGTACGTGACGTGATCCCATTCCCACGTACACCGGGCAACGCTAGCTTCTAAGCAGTTGTTCGCTAGATTTAAAAGCCCGCATGTAGATTGCTACATGCGGGCTTTTTTACTTCTTGAACCGTTATAGTCAGTAGCGTGGTTAAGTCCTTTTCTAACTCAGAAATATCTTCCGCTTGTTCCTTAGTAAGTTGCGCTTCACCATTTTCAAGCTCATTTTCCGTTACGTTTTCTATGCTTATTAAAGGGTTAGCACTTTCACTACTAAATTCAGAGAGTAGCCCAACTTGCCCAGCTAAAACTCCCAGCTGCAGCGCCACGCCAAGTGTCCATGCTAGTCTTGCCAATGTGGTAGAGGTAGCGAACCGATAGTGTTTTGGATGCCAAAACCGCGCAACGCCAAACGGCTTCAATAGCAGTAAGAAAAACAGATAGAAAATAATAAGAAGCATACCACCCCAAAAGCATGCTGGTTGCTAAAAAATAACATCGCTGAGCGAAGGTAATACTTATCCAAAAACGCAAAAAACCAACACGCCTTTTCAGGAATAAACGACTTACCTGCTTCTTAATTTTTCCATATACACTACGAATTTCGTTTGCTATTTCCATCACTTAATCGTCAATTATTGTTGTTATACTGATAAATACGACTGGCTATACTTTCCGACATGCCCACAATAAGCTATGCTGTTGATTCTAAAAATCAACGGGTTATATCTCTAGGCTGCTATCTATCATACAACGAGCATACAAAAAGTGGCGTGCAAAAGCATATGGCTGAATCAAATACGTTATCTATAGTTTGTGAGCAATGCCATACTCAGGTACACATTCCCGCCCTAGCACACAGGCAACGGGCCGTGTGCTCAGTATGTAACCACACACTAATATCTCATCGCGATGGCGCAAGCGAAAAGTTGCTCGCTTATACTTTCAGTGCTCTGATATTTTTATTACTTTCGTTACCTTTTAACTTTCTGACATTTAAAGCTAGCGGGCAAAAGCACAGTATTGATTTGCCTACCGGTATTACCGTACTCATTGAAAACGATTATTTGTCACTAGCGATAATAACCAGCTTAGCAACATTATTGCTGCCCGGAATGGTACTCGGCGGCCTGCTATTGTTATCTTTAGCTCAAATACAAAACCGACGCCCCTTTTACTTGCCGCGGCTTTACAAACTTGTGAAAGCCCTCTTACCGTGGAGCATGGCAGAAATTTTTCTTGTTGGTACCTTGGTTAGCCTTATCAAAATTACCGAATTGGCCGACGTTTCCATAGGCCTATCATTTTATGCATTCGTTGGCTTTTCAGCGTTCACGGCTCTTTGTATATCTCAATTTGATCCCACACGCTACGCCATGTGGATGTCTCAAGGCCAACCACCACAACCTAAACCATTGTGTGAAGCGCAAGCGCAAGAGAGTATTCAGCGTACGTGGGCGTTGTTGATCACTGCTTGTATCTTATATATTCCTGCTAATGTACTACCAATTATGTATACTGAATTTTTTGGCCAAGAGACGCCCAATACGATTATTGGTGGTGTCATATCGTTGTGGGAATCGGGCTCGTATCCAGTGGCGATAATTATTTTAGTTGCCAGCGTGGTAGTGCCAGTGGCAAAAATTATCATTCTTGCTTGGCTCAATTTTTCCGTACAGCGAGAGAAAACCACTTCAAAACAATTACGTATACGTTACTACCGCATCACTGAGGCGATAGGCCGCTGGTCGATGATAGACGTTTTTGTTGTAGCAGTGCTGGTATCCCTTATTCAGATGGGGAACACCATGTCTATTTATCCGGGCCAAGCGGCACTCGCCTTTTGTGCCGTTGTATTTGTAACGATGATAGCCGCGATGACGTTTGATTCGAGGCTAATTTGGCAGCAGTGGAAGCAATTACCATGACCACAAACGATCCGAACATTAATGAAGCTAAGGTCAAACCGACCTCGTCCATTTCTCGCATTTGGATTATCCCAATTCTTGTTATCGTTATTGGTGGCTGGATGGTGTACTACCAATGGAAGAATCAGGGCCCTCTCATTACGATAGAGCTGCATTCGGCAACAGGTATTGAGGTAAACAAAACACCAATAAAAGTGCGGGACCTAGATATTGGACAGGTAAAAAAGATAACGCTAAAGCCTGACTTAAACGGCGTACTTGTCACGGCCAGAATTGATGCTAGCGCGGCCCATCTACTCAATGAAAATGCAAAGTTTTGGGTTGTCGCCCCCCGTATAAGTTTTTCAGAGGTTTCAGGGCTTAACACCCTCTTGTCTGGCAGCTATATTGCCATGTCAGCCCGTGATAAAGGCAAAGAGCAACTCCATTTTACGGCACTTGAGCGCCCACCGGTTACGCCTCCTGGCACTCCAGGGCTTCATGTTATGTTAAAAAGTGACGACGAATTTGCCTACAAACCTGGCGATCCCGTTATTTATAAAGGGTTTAAAGTTGGCGAGTTTGAAGACGCTACCTTTAATATTGAAGAACGTGTGGTGTATTACGACGCATTTATTGAAGCGCCTTACCATAAACTCATAACCAACACGACACGTTTCTGGGATGTCAGCGGTGTTAAATTGTTGCTTGAATCGAACGGTGTAAGCATTGAAACAGGCAGCTTGGAAACCTTATTAGCAAACGGTATTACCTTTGGGATCCCTGACGGCGTGCCAAAAGGTGAACAAGTGCTAGATAACGCCTTTTTCACAATTTATGGGGATAGCACATCCGCCTCAGATGCACGTTATAAAGTCGCCGCTGAATACTTGCTACTTATCGATGAAAGTGTGCGAGGTCTAACCGTTGGCGCACCGGTTGAATACCGTGGTATTGAAATTGGCAACGTAACTGCTATCAACTCCTTCCCTGCTTTAGATGGCAACATTTTGGAGCGAGATTATCCCATCCCCGTGCTTATTAATATTTACCCCGGTAAAGCAAGGCAGCCTGATACCAAAGAAGGCCTTAGTGCAATAAAGCAAACCATTCGAAACTGGCTAGAAAGAGATCTTCGCGCATCGCTACGCATGGGTAATGTATTAACAAGTGGTTTGTATGTAGATTTACAGCATGTACCTGATGCCGACAGTAACGGCGGCATTGAAGTGATTAACGGCTACGAAGTAATTCCTACTGTTAGTAACGAGTTCACGCAATTGACGCAAAAGGCCGACGCAATTTTAGACAAAATCAATCAGCTTCCGCTTAAGGAAATGGTGGAAAATGTGCAGTTAGCCGTTGAAGACATGCGTTTAGCTGCTGAGTCTGTGGAAACGGCGAGCAGCGACTTTGATGTACTTATCGCTGATATTGATGCGAAAGCATTAAATAGTAATCTTAATCAGGTTCTTGTTAGCCTTGATGGCCTGCTTAAAAATTACAGCGAGGGTGGTTTTAACCAGTCTGAGATAAAAGAGACCGTTGATGCGCTGCAAGAAACCATGCGCAACATTCAGCCTTTATTGTTAAAGCTAAACCAGTCTCCGAATAGTTTAATATTTTCAAAGGATGATGAAGCGGACATTCAACCTAAAGCGAAGAATTAGCGCAGTAGAGTCAAACAAATACGCGGTTAATTTTCGAGCAACAATGGCGTAAAAAATGAATGCTCTTTATCCTTGATAATTAGCCGATATTAAGAAAGTAATACGCTACAGTGAATGTCAATTGACAGTATTGCCATAGCGAAACATCCAAAAACAAGGATGGAAGGAATAAATAGAATGATACAGCAGTTTAAGGTTTTCCCATCTCAACCTACAGGTAAAGCACTGTTTATCGGTGTATTTGCGCTTTTCACCTGCGTATTATCGGCGTGTAGTAGCGCGCCTCGTTCGCTGACATACTACTTACTTCACACCACGGGTGACAGTGCATATACCGTAAACAAAGCATCAACGGCTGTTGTAATAGATAAGATAACCCTACCGGAATATCTCAAACACCGTGGGCTTGTGTACCAAACCAGTGACACCAACTTGCATATCTCAACCAGTCACTTATGGGCCGAACCTGTAGACGAAGGGCTTACTAAGGCGCTAACCAGCGCGTTAGCATCAAAGCAAGTGTCATTGCTTCGCCCCGATCACTACGCAAGTGAAGAAGCCATTCATATGGCGTTGCACCTCAATGATTTTGTCAGCACCTATGAAGGGGAAGTTATTCTATCTGGCCAATATGTGATTACTCACGTGGAAGGCCAAACGCAAAGCTATCCATTTTTATTCAAAACGCCCCTTGAAGATGATGGATTTTCTCCAAGTATCAAAGCAATGAGAAATACTATCCAACAACTCGCAGAAGATATTAGAAAAACTGTGACAAAATCTGTTTAATCATGTTCGGCGCTCTCAAGCAATACGTATTTAGTGGCGTAAGCCGTCACTACAAGGATGAAACCAACAGACGCATTATGGTGGTGAACCTTTTTGCGGCAGTGGGTATGTCTATCACGTTCTTGCTTGGCTCTAGGGCTTTTATTGACGGTGAATATTCTCTTTCAACTACGCTCTATACTGCCAGTGTAGTATTTGCTATTTCACAGCGCTTACAAGTTCGGTTTGCGTCAGCCAAAGCTCGTACATGGTCTATAACACTTCTCATTATCTGTTTAATGGTACTGACTCTCCTGCTGCTGATTACCGGTGGAAAAGACAATACCGGTCCCCTTTGGATTTACTTGGTGCCGCCAGTCACTATGTTTTTTGCAGGCTTTGTCAGAGGCCTCATCGCACTTATTGCCTATACGCTAGTTAGCGCCATCGTGCTGTTCGCCTTCAATGACGCTTCATTTGTAGCAAACTACACCTACGCGTTTAAAACTCGTTTACTGTATTCTTTTTTAACCGTTTCATTTCTGTCGGCGTTTTATGAGTACAGTAGACAAAAGAGTTACGACACAGCACTTTATTTAAGTGAGCAGTTTGAGCGCCAGGCCAAGCATGACCACTTAACTCAGTTATTAAACCGGCGAGGTGCGCAGCAGTGTCTAGAGCGCGAGTACGCAAGAATGCTGAGAAGCAAACGTAAATTTTCAGTCGCCATTGCAGATATTGACCGCTTTAAAAGTATTAATGACACCTTAGGCCATGAACAAGGTGACGAGGTCCTTCGTCAGATTTCAAAAGTGTTTAGTTCTCGTCTGCGAGGACAAGATATTCTCGCACGGTGGGGTGGCGAAGAATTCATGTTCATCTTTACCGATACTGATGAAGCGGGTGCTGTAAATGCCTTGGAAAATATTCGAGATATTTTGAACAACGCACCGCTTAATATTAACGGTAGCGAGATCCATGTAACGAGTAGTTTCGGGGTGAGCGAAGTAAATCCCGATATAGATATTTCCTGCGCCGTTCGTCGAGCAGACCAAGCACTTTACTATGCCAAAGATAATGGTCGAGATTTCGTGTGTGAATTTTCGTCGTTGAGCTCCCCCTCTTTTTCGGAAAACTAAACCAATTTCCCTGTTTAAATCAGTACGGATAACTGACTTTACACAAAATTGACTCATGTTTAGTTACATTTGCGCTGTATTCCTGAAACACTTTAGCGCTACACTATGTAAAGTATTCGCTATAAAAGTAGATTTAGCCATGAAATGGATGAAAGTTGCACTGCCTATTGGTGTTTTATTAGTAGGCTACTTAGGTATGAAAGGAATCGAAGCCTCTGCCTCTGATAATACTATTACAGAAGAAGTTGATACCCGCCCAACGGTGACTATTGAAGCTTTATCGCCAGAAGACGTGCGCGTTCAACTTACCTCGTATGGCGAAATAACGCCCCTTGAAACCACAAACCTTGCAGCTCAGGTATCGGGAGAAGTTGAGCGCTGGAACCCTAAGTTTGTGAGCGGCGGTCTGGTTCGACGTGGCGAAACCTTATTTGAAATAGAAGCTGACGCATATGAAGCGGCATTGTTGCTGGCTGAAGCTAACCTCGCTAGCGCGCAAGCACAGCTTATCCAAGAGCAAGCCCAAGCTGATGTCGCTGCCAAAGAAGCGAAAACGATGCCTAACGCACGGGTTACTGACCTTTACCTTCGCAAACCTCAAGTGATGAGTGCGCAAGCTGGCGTAAAATCAGCTGAAGCGCAGCTTAAAATCGCAAAGCGTGACTTAGACAACTGTAAGGTAAAAGCACCATACGATGCACTTATAGTATCTAGAGATATCAGCACTGGTGACTATGTAACTCAAGGCACGCCAGTCGCTGTCATTAACAACATCGAATACGCTGAAGTAACCTTCCCTGTAGCCGGCTTTGACCGTGTTTTTCTAGCAGACAACACCATTGGTAGTGAAATCGCCATCGAAGTAGATGATGTGCAGGGCGCTACTGTAAAAGGTACCATTCACCGTGATACGGGTGTGGTAGATAACACCACGCGTATGAGCTATTTCGTTGCCCGTATTGAAGATCCTTACGCCATCAATTCGTCGAAGCCTATCGTAAAGTTTGGTTCGTATAGCACAATCGCATTTGAAGGAAAAACCCTTAGCGACGTATACCGCGTACCTCAAGAGTTGGTAACCAATCGATTGTTGTGGACGTTAGATGACGAAGACAGATTAAAATCGCAAAAGGTTAAAGTTGTTCGCGAAGAAAATGGCGACTTCCTTATTCAAGGCGATTTCAATGCCAAAAAAGTCGTGATGAGTTTGCCCGAATATCCTCAAAACGGTATGCCTGTTAAGGTCATTGAGACCACGACCGAAATTGTGACAGCAAAAGCGAACTAAGGAGCTGTCATGGAAAACCACAACGATACACAAACCGGCATTATTTCTTGGTTCGCCAGAAACTCCGTGGCCGCCAACCTACTGATGATTTTTATCATCATCATGGGGATAGCGAGCTATTTCACTATTCAGCGTCAGATGTTTCCAAACATCGAAATAAACTACATCACCGTTGAAGCCAACTACCCTGGTGCTTCACCTCAAGAGATTGAAGAGAGTATTTTCATTAAAGTTGAGGAAGCAGTAAAAGACATTACTGAGATTAAGCGTACGGTTTCACGTGCATTTCGCGGTGGCGGTGCAGTTACACTGGAAATTGACACTAAAGCTGAATTAACAGATGTACTTGATAAGGTGAAGCTTCGCGTTGACAGTATTGCCACCTTCCCCGCTGGCATGGAGCCGGTTAATGTTTCCCAAGTAGAGTTCCAGCAGCAAGTTATTGAAATGCCTATTGTCGGTGACTTGCCTTTATCAGAACTCAAAGTGCTGGCAAAAGAGGTGGAAGATGAGCTTCTACAACTTGGCTCTATCTCTTTGGTTGAAGCCAATACGCCGGACGATGAAATTGCCATTGAAATTAAACCTGATACGCTTAGGAAGTACGGCTTAACTATTGCCGATGTCACACAGGCAATTAATAGTTACTCTGCCAACATTTCCGCAGGTCAGCTTAGAACTAACTCAGGTATCGTATCGGTACGTGTTGAAAACCAGTACTACAGCGGCGATGAGTTTAAGCAAATCCCTATTAAAATTGGCACAGGCGGCGCTAAGGTAACCTTGGGCGATGTCGCTTATATCAACGATGGATTTGTTGAAGGTGAACGCTACTTTAAATACAACGGCATGAACGCTATCTACATTGCCGTTAAAGCCACTAAAACCCAAAACACCATTCCTGTAGCCGAAACCGTAAAAGCCTATATTGATCAGAAAAACGAAAGCCTTCCTCAAGGAGTAAGCCTAGAAATTCTGGTTGATATGACCTATTACCTTAACGCTCGTTTAGACATGATGTTGTCGAACCTGGTTCAAGGCTCAATTCTAGTGGCGCTAATGTTAACCCTGTTCTTGCGCTTTAGGCTTGCCGTGTGGGTTATGGTTGGTTTACCGGTATGTTTCCTTGGTGCCATGATGCTAATGCCTTTGTTTGGTGTAAGCATAAACATCCTTTCGCTGTTCGCATTTATCATGGTACTGGGTATTGTGGTTGATGATGCGATCGTTATTGGCGAGAGTGCTTACACCGAAATTGAAAGCAAAGGTGGCGGTGTTGACAATGTAATCCGCGGTGCCAAGCGCGTAGCTACGCCCGCCACATTCGGTGTTTTAACCACTATCGCCGTGTTTGCTCCGTTTACGCTAAGCAGCGGGCCTGAAGGCGCGTTCTTCTATAATATCGCTGTTGTCGTAATCTTGTGTTTAGCATTCAGTCTAGTTGAATCTAAGCTCATTCTGCCGGCCCACTTAGCCCACACTAAATTTTCCCCAGTTAAACAAAATAGCTGGCGGTCGCGTTTTAACAAGCGATTCTTTGCTTTTGTTAACGGTCCTTACAAGCGTTCTCTAGCGAAAGCGATTGAATGGCGCTGGGCTGTACTCATGATGTTCGTCGCAATGCTAATGCTAAGTATGGGGCTTATTGGTGCTAATTACGTAAGAATGGTCCCCAATCCGAAAGTACCTCATGACTTCCCAAGCGTTAAAATAGAGATGAATGAAAACGTCTCAGATTTAGCAACCATTAACGCGTTAAAAATTGTTGAGCAAACAATCTTAGACGTTGAAGAACAAATCATCGATGAGTTTGGTCAAGGCATGATAAGAGACCGCCTGGCGTTTAACGATGACAGAACTGAAGGCCGTATTTTAACGCCGTTAGTTAATGAAGAAGACCGCCCTATTGACACGTTTGAGCTTGCTCGTCGCTGGCGCGAAGCCATTCCTGAAATTACCGGCATGAAATCATTTACCGTAGTTGATGACGTAAACGGTGATGGTGATGACGGCGAATTTGGTTATTTACTCTTTGGCCCTGATATCGACACCCTAAACGCAGCAGGTCTTAAGTTTATTGAAATGCTGCAGCAGCAAGAGGGCTTGTTTGACGTTAGCTCAACTATCGACCCTCCAAGCAAAGAAGTACAAATGACATTGCTTCCAGTTGCGTACGACTTGGGTCTTACTTTATCTAATATCGCTTCTCAAGTAGGTGCAGGCTTCTACGGCGGCGAGGCACAACGTGTTATTCGAAACGGTGAAGAAGTGAAAGTAATGGTGCGCTACCCAGAACTTACCCGCGAACGCTTCGCCGACTTGAAGTACTCTTTGATCACCACGCCTAATGGTCAGGAAGTTATGCTGGGTGACGTTGTGGCCTTAGAGGAGAAACCAGGTATAAGCTACATTCGCCGTGAAGGTGGATACCGTAGCGTTTACATTTGGGGCAATATCGATGAAGAAAAGATTGAGCCAAACGAAGTGGTCACTGAAATTAGAGAGAAGCTACTTCCTCAATTAAAAGAGTCGTTCCCGTCGGTTATGACTGAACTTGGTGGTGACATTGAGGAGCAGCAAGCGCAACAGAATGAGCAGATATTGTTTTTCTTAGCTGCCATGATCATGGTGTATATCCTTCTTGCTGTACCACTTAAAAGCTATGGGCAACCACTTATTATCATGTCGGTTATCCCGTTTAGTTTTACAGGCGCAGTCTTCGGCCACTTTGTGCTGGGCTTAGACTTATCTATGATGTCTAACTTTGGCCTAATCGCTGCTGCGGGGGTTGTTATCAATGACTCACTAGTCATGACTGACTTTGTGAACCAGCGCCGTGCACAAGGCTACAGCATTAAAGAAGCGGTGACCGAAGCTGGTACCGCGCGCTTCCGAGCGATTACGTTAACCTCAATCACTACGTTTGTGGGCGTACTGCCCATTATGTTTGAAACAAGCCTACAGGCAGCGTTTGTTGTACCAATGGCTGCAGCACTCGGCTTTGCAGTACTTTACGCTACGCTTGTAACGCTTATATTGGTGCCGTGCTTGTACTTAATATTGCTTGATTTACGTGGTCCGTTTACGTTTATTAAGCGCAAGATTGTACGCAAAAAGCCTACTAAGGATAACGACGGCAATAGTACTTCACACACACATGTACCTCAGCCAAGTGCATCGATGGACTAGCTTTTATCGCTGAGAAAAGCTACAAACACCTAACTGTTTTAAAATGAGCCTTTATTGGCTCATTTTTTTTGATTATTTATGATGGGAGTCACCATGAGCAACGCCATTTCAATAAGACCCGCCACGCCTGAGGATATTTCACAAATTCGCCAGTTCATTCTGGAACTTGCTATTTATGAAAAAGCAGAGCATGAAGTAGAAGCAGATGAAGAAGCGCTATTAAAAACATTATTCGGAGAAGGCGCAACCGCGCATTGTGTAATGTGTGAAAGCGATGACGCACCTATTGGTTTCGCTGTGTATTTCTTTAATTACTCAACGTGGCAAGGACGCAATGGTCTCTACCTTGAAGATTTGTATGTTTCACCAAAATCACGTGGCCTGGGTGCAGGGAAAGCGTTATTGCAACACTTAGCTAAAACAGCGGTAGAAAACGACTGCGGGCGTTTCGAATGGAGCGTTTTAGATTGGAACAAACCAGCTATCGATTTTTACGAGTCACTTGGCGCTAAACCAAAGAGTGAATGGTTAGGCTATCGTATGGATGGACAGACACTTATCGACTTTGCAAAGCAAGGCGAATAGAGCACAAAGCCTCTAAATACAAAGTGCAAAGATAAAAAAAGCCACTCGCTTTCGCGAATGGCTTTTAAACAATATTTTAAAACTGACGGTTAATTTAGAAAGAACCAATCAGTGATAGACGCGCATTAATTGGCGCACCTACTGTTACCTGATGCGTAGAGTGTGCATTCGGGAAGTAAAGCGTATCAGTCAAGTTTTCAACGTTTAACTGAAGGCGCATTTTGTCGCTAAGCGTGTAGTAAGCAGACGCATCAACACGCGTATAGCTAGGTAGTACAGGCGATGAAGCACTTGTCGATACCTTACTTTCGTCCTGATATGTAGCACCAATGCCGAAGCCAAATACTTCATTCACTTCGTAGGTTGTCCACACAGACATCGTATTTTCAGGCAGCTCACGAAGCTCTACGCCACTTGCGTTTTCGCCGTCAAGGTTGCTGTAGTTTGCAGTAATATACCACTTGTCTGTGATATAACCTTGCAGCTGTAGCTCAAAACCAGATACATCTGAGTCAACTTCAACAAAGCTTTCAGGGTCATTCGGGTCGTTATCCAATGACGTCTGCTCGTTCTCAAAGATAGCTGCTGTAAAGCTCATGCTGTCGTTGAAGTCCCACTTAACACCAATTTCTTGGTTCGTGAACGTGTCTGGATCTAGCGCGTTTGCGTCGCCATTAATATTCGCATATTGCTCGCCGCTGCGTGGCAAGAATGACTCACTGTAGCTAGCGTATATAGAGATATTTTTCTGTGGCTTATACACTAGGCCTGCACGCGGTGACACTTCTTCGTCTTTTCTGCTGCGTGTCTCTAAAACTTCAGGGTCCGCGTTGAATACTTCAATATCGAAGCTGTCAAAACGTGCACCTAGTACAAGGTCGAAGTTGTCTGATAGTGCAATTTCATCTTGAACATAGAAAGAGTATACATCCAAGTCTACATGCGTATCGTCGTTCAAGTCAGAGAAGTCTGCTGTAACTGTTACGCCTTCAGCATTTGTACCAGTTAAACCACGGAAGCTTAACGGACGTGAAATATTAAACGTTTCTCTATCACCGTCAGTGGAATCAAACACAGGGTTGTAACGATCTTGGTTTGACTTGGTATTAATAACCTCACCACCGAAGATAACCGTGTGCCCAATGCTTCCCGTTTCAAATTCGCCAACTAGGTTAGAAGACAAGATCATGTTTTCACGCTGCGTAGTATCAACGTATCCGTCTAGCGTTACTTGCTCAGTCTCAGCGTTATAACCTGCCGCATAAAAGGTCGAGTAAACTTTGTCATAGTCACCGTAAAAAGCGTTGAAGTTACCTTTCAGGTTATCTGAGAAAGTGTGCTCAACGTTTGCACGGAACACGTCAGCGCCCAATGTTTGGTAATTGTTATCTGGATCGCCAAACACGATTTCTTCAAACGCTTCAACTGGCTCGCCGTTGGCTGTTGGCACACCGCGGTCAATAAAGCGCTCGTGGTCGATATATTCATACGACACATCAACAATTGTGTCATCGCTTAACTCAAAGCGTGCCGTTGGGTTGAAGCCGTAACGATCTCCGTAAAAGAAGTCGCGATGATTATCTAAGCTTTCGTACATGGCGTTAATGCGCAGGGCCGACTTATCGCCCGTGTCAACATTGGTGTCTAACTGTAAGTTGTATGCACCAAACGTATTAGCAGATACGTTGTAGTTTACAAACTTATCGCTCGTTTTCGCTTTCTTAGATACACGATTTAAGATACCGCCCGTACCACCGCGACCGAATAGCAATGCATTTGGACCACGAAGAATTTCTACCTGTTCAACATTGTAAAGTGCACGGTAGTATTGAACGTCATCACGGTTACCATCTAAGTAGAAATCTGCAGTAGAGCGCACACCACGGAATACTACCGAGTCGCGGTGACCTTCACCTTGCGATGTATTAACACCTGGTGCGTAGTCAATAATTTGTCCAATGCTAGTAATACCGCGAGCCGTTATTTCTTCAGCCGTAATAATCGACAAGCTCTGTGGCACGTCGATAATAGGTGTAGGGCTTTTAATTGAGTTGGACTGGTTAACCGAAAGGTACTTCCCTTTCACCGTTAGTCTCTCAATATCTTCCATATCAGCAGCAAAAGTTGCTGGGCTTAGAATTATCGCAGCAGCAATACTCGTAAGTTTGAATTTCAAAATTGCTCTCCAAGTGTTCTGTAAGTGTTGTGTGTTTACTTTTAAAAATCTGTAAAACCCTATTATCACGACCCGGCTTTCTGCCGAATTTTGCAATTGCAAATAATAATAGTTGTTATTTTTGGTCGGGATATTATAAAAATTTAGAACAAATGACGAGAGCAAAAGCGACAAAATTTAAAAACTCTTTATAAATTTTCTTAATTTATTAGATGAATAAGACTCAAATTGCACCAAAATAGACTAAAGAATAAGCAGGTGAATATATTTCGTACGATTGTAGAGGAGCATATTGCAGGTGTCGGAGGACGAGCGACAGGGAGAACAAACAGCTAAGTGAAAAGGTATTTACTGGCTACATCATCTGAAGTGTAGTCCGTTTGAATCAAGAGGGATCTGTGAAGTTAGCGCGAAGACGGATAAGCGGAAAAAATGTTTGGGAAGTAAAAGTTCAATGGCCCTTCAATACTGAAAGAGCCTTGAACAAACTCATTGATATAGCCTGCCAACTACACAACAGCATAGCGGCTTAAAATCAAAGCCACTGTGTGTTTTGCTAAGCTCTTCTTATCGTTATCGCTGAGGGAATCTTCAATTTTGAACAGCTGAGGCCAAAAGCACTGCCCTTTTACTAAGCTATCAATTTCATCGACAACCCGATCCAAGTCGTCAAACGCGAGTTTATTGTCGGCTTTGGCATCCTTTAACCAGCGGTGCATAGCCGTCTCTTGGGCTTTTAATTGCGCAACTTCATCTTTTAGCTTTTCCGGCTCGTAGAAGAAGTGGCCAATCGCAACCCGAGCTAAATCGAGGTGTGATTCACTCACCATAAACTCAATGTCTTGCAAAATAAGGTCTTCTAGCTGCTCGTCTAGCGGAAGCGTAGCATCGTACTTTTTATTAATATTTAAAATAGCCGTTTGCCACTGCTGCGTAACCAAATGCATCACCAGCTCTTCTTTTGTAGAAAAGTGATTGTACACAGTGCGCTTTGACACATTTGCCAGTTCAGCCAGCTTATCCATGCTTGTGCCGTTAACGCCAAACTCTTGGAATGCCTGTGTTGCCGCCTGAATAATGGCTTCGCGTTTGATGTCGCTACGCGTACGTGTGTTGCCTACCATATGGAAATTCTCAAAATTAGTTATCCGCTACATTAACCCGATCATTTTACACCGAACAGTTTACTTTTCAATGTGACCGCACTAAAATGCACTCACCAGTTTACTTTAGGTAATGGCTATCTTTGCTGCCGTTGTGCATATCATCACTACCTTGGTTTACACATCTATACTTTAATTACCCTGACTATGGATTACATACACCTATGTCCATGATGCGATTCTCTCACATTTTATTTTTAAGCGTTTTATCGGTTTCCACTTTAAGTGCATGTTCTTCCGAAGAGCCTGCCGAGCAACAAGCAAACGTTGCACCTCGTTATGTCAAACTCGCTACGGTTAGCAACATTCCAGATTTTGACGAATTCACCTTCCCTGCCGTTGTATCGGCAGTGAAAACCGTCGATTTAAGCTTTGAAGTTTCAGGCCGCCTTATCCAGACCGACTTGGTGACAGGCAGTGATATCAATAAAGGCAAGTTACTGGCCACTATTGATCGTAAACCATTCGAAAGACGCGTGGACGAGTCTACGACACGACTTGATCAGGCTAAACGAGAGCTTGATAGAATTGAGAAAATGTTCGCTCAAAAGCTAGTTGCACAGAGCTCTCTGGATACTGCAAAAACATCTTACGAACTAGCGGTTATCGACTTAAAAAATGCAGAGCAAGATTTGAGCTACACACAGCTTTATGCTCCTTTTGATGCAAAGGTATCTCAACGACTTGTTGAAAATAACAGTTTTGTTGCCGCAGGTACGCCGATTGCTCGCCTGCAAGATGTGTCTAAAATATACTTCAACATAAATGTTCCTGAGCGCTTACTTACTGCCAATATTGGCCGTGGGATAAAACAAGCCAGCGCCACATTAGCCACCAATCGCAGCCAGTGGTACCCGGTGAACTATGTAGAGCACTCTACTCAACCCGACCCTGTGTCGCAAACTTATGAAGTGGTGTTTGCCATGGAGCCTCGCGAAGAACTACCGTTAACGCCAGGCGCCCGCGCAGTGGTAAAAGTCAGCCTACAAGGTAGTCTGTATCCAGAGGGCTTTGTTGTGCCTGTAAGATCACTTGTGGGTAACAAGGACTCTGGCTTTGCCGTATGGGTATACAACGAAGAAACGAATGCAGTAACAAAGCGAGCTGTAAATGTTAAGCATATTGAAAATGAACTAGCAATTATCGAAGGTAAAAGCCAAGGTGAAATCACTCTTGGCCAGCAAGTGGTTGCTGCTGGAGCAACACAAATGCGTGCAGACATGAAAGTACTTCCTTACCAAGGAGAGAAGTAATTTATGGATATCGCACGCTATTCAATTGATAAGCCCGTCAACATTTGGCTAATGGTAGTCATCCTGCTTTTAGGCGGCATTTTGGCTATGAGCAAAATTGGTCGCTTAGAAGACCCTGCGTTTACCATCAAACAGGTAAAGGTATACACCAACTATCCTGGAGCCAGTGCTGAAAAGGTAGAACGTGAAGTCACTGAACGCTTGGAAATTGCCATTCAGCAAATGCCGCAGTTAAAGGAAGTGACGTCAGTTTCATCGCCGGGCCTTTCCGAAATTACCGTTGAAGTTAAGAGTACTTACGACAGTAACCTCTTACCACAGATATGGGATGAGTTGAGAAAGCGACTTCGCGACACCGCAAGCTCGTTGCCAACGGGTGCACAAAACCCAGTGGTATTTGATGATTTCGGTGACGTTTACGGGCTTTATTACGCGTTAAGTGCACCTGATTTCGATACCCGGGAGCTTCGAGAATTCGCCCGAATTATTCGACGTGACCTGCTTACTACAGAAGGCGTTGCCAAAGTAAATGTCACTGGCGTTCAAAAAGAACAGATAGTGGCCTATATCAACCCTTATCAACTCGCGGGCTTAGGCATTTCATTTCCTGATCTCGCCTCTCTTTTTGAAGACAACCTGCGCCCGTTCAACGGCGGCCGTATTAAAGTTGACGAAAAAAATGTGCGCCTAATTGTAGAGCGCGCGCCAGACAGACTAGAAGAAATATCTAATCTGTCAGTGGTAGTGCCTGGCACAAACCGTTCCCTTCGGGTTGCTGATATTGCCACGCTAAAGTTAGAGCCTGCCGACATACAGCCCGTTCATGTACGCTACAACGGCGAAGAAGCACTTACGCTTTCAGTATCAGCGTTGACCGACGTTAACATTGTTGATGTGGGCGAGCGTGTTAACGCAAAAGTAGAAAAGCTGCTTCAAGAACTGCCTGTCGGTATTACGCTTACGCCTATTTACGATCAGGCCTCAGTCGTCGACGAATCGGTTACTGGCTTTATAAATAACCTCGTTATGTCGGTGGCGGTTGTTACCTTAACGCTATGTTTGTTCATGGGATGGCGCTCAGGCGTGGTAGTTGGCTCTGTGCTACTTGTCACCGTACTAGGTACTATTCTAATCATGTGGCTTATGGATATTCAGCTTCAAAGGATATCACTTGGTGCCATGGTTATCGCCATGGGTATGCTGGTAGATAACGCTATCGTAGTTGCTGAGGGGATGATGCTGCGCATGGCCACCGGCTCTACAGCCAAAGAATCAGCCAGCTTTATTGTTAAGCGTACACAGTGGCCTTTACTTGGCGCAACCGTTATCGGTATTGCGGCTTTTTCAGGCATAGGCCTTTCAAACGATGCTACAGGCGAGTTTCTTTATTCATTGTTTGCCGTAGTGTTGGTTTCCCTCATGATAAGTTGGGTATTAGCGGTAACCTTGGTGCCCGTGCTTGGCGCGTATTTTTACCGCAAAGGTATTGGGCAAACCACAGGTAACGAACTCTCTGCATCGCAACGCTGGTTTAAGCGTGCACTTTTAGGCGCACTTAAGCTTCGTTGGGTAACCATTGGTGCACTGTTTGTTATTACTATCGTGGCTTATGGAAGTTTTGGCATGGTAAAACAAGGCTTCTTCCCTCCGTCAAACGCGCCGCTGTTCTTTGTGCATTATTGGGGCCCGCAAGATAGAGATATACGTGCCACTGAAGTCATTGCAAAAGAAGCTGAAGCTCGTATTTTGGGAATGGAAAACGTCACGGCTGTAACCACCTTTATAGGGCAAGGCGCCGATCGTTTCACCCTCACTTATGCACCTAAAAGTGCTAACGAAAACTATGCCTTTTTCATGGTTCGTGCGAATGAACTTGATAATATTCCGGCTATTCAAAGCGCGCTTGCGAGTAAGCTTACCGACCTAGACTTCGACGCTAGCTTTTATATGGAGCGCATGCAGTTTGGCCCCGGCTCTGGTGCAAAACTTGAGGCCCGTTTTTCAGGCCCAGATACTGAAATACTTCGCGAACTGGCGGATGAAGCCAAAGCACTGCTTTTTGCTGACGGACAAGTGAAAGACGTTCGACATAACTGGCGTGAAAAAGGCTTTGCTATTAATACGCAATTTGACAACTACAACGCAGGGATTGCTGGCGTTTCGCATAGTGACTTTAGCCAGACTATACAGTATGCAAGTAGCGGCGTTCAGCTAGGTACGGTGCAAGACGGTGATTATGCTTACAACATTATTGCAAAGATGGGTAAGGCAGAAGATACCGAGCTTCAATCAATACGTGAATCACAAGTATGGTCTACGCAACAGCGCCAATATGTGCCTTTCACGCAGGTATCTCAGGGCTTGGAGTTAATGACCGAAGAAATGCGTATTCACCGTCGCGACCGCGTTCGCACCATTACGGTAGAAGCTGAGCCGGGTGACGATGAAACTGCAGCCAAAGCGTTAGCGAGAATCCGCCCACTTATTGAAGACATAGAACTTCCAGCTGGATATTCATTAGAATGGGGTGGCGAATTTGAAAGCTCTAGCGATGCACAAAAAGCGCTGGGCGCTGGCTTGCCTGCTGGCTTCCTAGTCATGTTTATTATCTCAGTGTTGCTATTCGGTCATGCTCGTCAGCCGCTGATTATCTGGCTTGTAGTACCTATGGCTATTGTTGGTGTAGTCTCTGGTCTATTAGGTACCGATATGCCGTTTGGCTTTATGTCGCTACTCGGCTTCTTAAGCTTGTTTGGCATGCTTATTAAGAACGCTATTGTACTTATTGAAGAAATTGACCTTCAGATAGAAGAAGGCTTAGCCATTCGCCAAGCGATTGTTGACGCTACTATCAGCCGTGTACGCCCTGTTTCACTGGCGGCGGTAACGACCATATTAGGGATGGCGCCGCTGCTGTTCGACGCCTTCTTTGCCGATATGGCAGTGACCATTATGGGTGGCCTGGCCTTTGCGACGGTACTTACACTTATCGCTGTGCCCGTACTCTACAGTTTGCTGTTTAAAGTCAGCTACCGCAAAAGCTAACGCTTTAAAACTAACGGTCTCTTCACCGCAATTTATAAACGCAGGTAGAGAGACCACTCCCCTTTCAAGCGGTGTTCACTATTAATAACATACGAGTACCGACCTAACGCTTTGCCTCTACCCTAATTTGCATAAACTTCATCACATCGCGCCACGACACCATTCCTACTGGATGCCTTTTCGTGTCGATAATAGGAATGCAGGAAATTTTGTGGGAATTAAAAAGCTCAATAGCCGAATAAACAGAGTCACTTGGGTTAAGTGTAATGACTTCACGAGTCATGATTTGGTGCGCTTTTTTATCCAATGTAGCGCGATCAAGCTTTCGTTCGCTTAGGGTATCTACAAAAGGACTAATCGATTTCATCAAGTCTCTGTCAGATATAATCCCCTGCAGCTTATTGTCATGCACCACGACCAAATGATGAAACTCCGCAGCAGCAAAGAGCTCGCGCAATGACTGTAAACTGTCATCCATGTGCACGCTAACCACCCGCGTAGACATAATTTTAGCAATGCTCATTAATACTCCTCATTAATTCCAGTGCTTCGGCTTTAATTTAGTTATAGCAAGCACACGACAATTGTACCTAACACGGGTTAAACATAGCGACACCCAATAAGGCATTCTCATGTTACGTGTACGGATTTTCTCCCATTGATACGGCCACATAGAACAAGCGTAAATCCAGCTCTAGTTGATGATAATCTGGCTCCATATAGCAGCAAAGCTTATAAAAGGCTTTGTTGTGGTCTTTTTCTTTGAAGTGCGCCAGTTCATGCACTACAAGGGCTTTTAATAAGGCCTCTGGGGCATAGAGTAAATCGTTATTAATGGCCAAATCGTGTTTGCGCGTTTTACCCTGCATACGGTAAGTATGCGTACCTAGCGCGTTAGTTATCATATCACCTTGCTTTTTAAACGCGGCTCGCCCAAACGGTGGCGCATTTTTTAAGTATCGCTTTTTTAATTCCGTCGCGTACTGATACAGCAATTTATCGGTGGTTATATCATGGGCCTCTGGGTATTTTTTTAGTAAATAACGCTGTAGCCGATTGCTGGAAATGAGCTGTAAGGCTTGCTCCACAATAGTTGAAGGGTAGCCGTTAAAATACCGCGCATATTCATTCACGTTTTTTCTCCTTTACGTCAGGAATTATAAAGCAAATTGGAGCCGTAGACAGTGAAAGCCGCTTACAAACATTTCTGTTGAAAATAAAAAACAGCAGTAACAAGAAGTCATATTAGGAATCCCCCCTACAGTAACGACAAGCTAAATGATATGCTGGTCAAACAACGCTCGAAGATACCACTCGCATTTATCAAGCGCTCGGTTAAAAAAATAAAAAAAGCTGACTTTTCATACGTTTTCCTGTTTCTTTACTATTCTTACTGTAACCAGCAGCTCGAAAGTATGATTTTTAGGTGTTAGCAAAGACAAGCTTGAATTTGGATACGCATTGATGATTAAAAAGTCCTTCTCAGTTATCGCTATGGTGATGAGCTTCCTCATTGTTAATAGTGCGTTTGCTGAAAAAGAGAACGTAAAGGTTAGTGGTTTTGGCACCGTTGCAACAGCAACTTCCGATTCTGACAGGTATCAGTTTCGTTCAGACCGGTTTCAAGCGGAGTCGGCGAAAAAAGGCGGCCTTGCATTCAAGCCTTTGAGTTTAGTTGGCGTACAGCTTGATTATAGCGTTTCTGATAACCTAGACTTTGTGGGTCAATTCGTTTATCGAGAGCAAGATGAGCAAAACCTCGATTCGATAACCCAGATGGCGTTTCTAAGATACGATATAACCCCATCGTGGCAAGTAAGAGCAGGAAGACTTGCAGCCGATATTTTTCACTTCAGTGATACCAGAGACGTGTCGATAGCCTATCCTTGGGTGAAAGTCCCTACCGAGGTTTACGGTATTGTTCCCGCAAGAAGCTTTGATGGAGGAGACATTAGCTACACTAAGCCTTACGACAACTTTAATTTATTGATTAAAGGCTTTTGGGGAAGCGGAGAGAGCGACTTTTCTAGTGACGATTACAACCCGATTACGTTTAATAACTTACGTTCAATTGGTGTTGAATTTGTCTCATTCGACTGGAGCCTTGCTCTTAAACACACCCAAACCGAAGCGGACAATGACGACGAAGATTTAGCAGTTGTCGCTGCTTCCGTTGCGCAGCTACAGCCATTTTGGAGCGGCGCCATAGACTTTTCTAAAGAAGTAAGCTTTAAAGATACAACCATTCACTATACGTCCGTTTACTTCAACCGTTTTTTTGATGCGTGGGAGCTTTCTGGCGAGCTATCATATATCGATTCAAATTCAATTGCGTTGAGACCCTCTTTTAATGGCTTCCTCAACCTCAGCTACCTTTATGGTGCGCATACATTCTACGGTTTATACTCATTTGCAAAGACAGACACATACTTTCTTAGCCAAGAGCAACCTGGCTTCCCAATAAACGAGAGCACTGCTCAACTAGCCGTTTTTGTAGAAGAAGTAGCGAGTAGCTTAGCACATCATCAACAAACACTTTCTCTCGGATGGCGTTGGGATTTGCAAGAAAACCTAGCCTTTAAAGTGCAGCTTGAGCGAACTGATGTTGAAGCTAGAGGAACTGGTCTACGCGCCAGAGATGGTCTTGTTGTAGATGATGAAGATGGGGTTGTTCACACTCTCTTTGTTGCGTTAAGTTTCAGCTTTTAGGGGGAGGAGATGACTTTTTATAAACACTTCTCACCCCTACTGGCTGTCGTGCTTGCCTTGTATAGCTTTTCCTCAGTAGCGCAATCACAAGAGAAAATCGTTGTTGTTACTAACTTAAACAATGATGTGCAGGTTTTAGATAAGAAAGAGATTATAGATCTCTTCATGGGCAAGTACTCGGCTTTCCCTAACGGTAGGCAGGCAACGCCCATCGATATAGAGCTTAATGACGAGCTAAAAGGTCAATTTTATAAATCGCTGGTGGGCCTTCCCCTTGCTCGCGTTAATGCGTATTGGTCTAGACTGAAGTTTTCTGGACGTGTTAAACCACCTGCGATAGAACAAACTATAGAAGATGTTAAACAACGGCTAGAAGACGATGAGTCAGCCTTAGCCTATGTATATGAGTCGTACGTCACCGACAAAATGAAGGTAGTATACCGCTTTGATTAACATCCACGGCTTAGGGTTTCGTTTTTCACTCATATTAGTAGCTGCTGCTATGCTGGTAGTACTTACGACCGCCGAATTTTTTTATCGCGCTACGTATGAGCACGAAATTAGTGAAGCGAACAACGATATTCAAGAACTTTACCAAACCGTTGCCGCAACGGCGTCTATCGCTGCTTTTTTAGAAGATGAAGATCTGGCAAAAGAGGCGATCAACGGCTTGGTTAAAAGTGAAAAAATACTCGCTGCGTCTATAAAAAGCGATGCAATGTATTATCAATTCAACGTGAACGATGCCATCAGCAAAGACGTCAAGCCTCGGGTATTTTTGGTGAGGCACCCATTCATTCCTGAAGACACCTTGGCTGAGGTCAATGTTTACCCCAACTTTGCCCACATTATTGAACAGGCGAAAAAAATAAGTACTGACAATAATTATTCATTGTATGTTGAAGCAGTGGTTGTCGGCATTGTTGCGTTGATAATTACCTACTACATCATAATCTCTCCTATGCTTCGCGTGGGTCGTTCACTGCATAAGATTACTCCAGGCACAAAAGAAAGAATTGAAATGCCGGAGTATCACTCCCGAAGTGAAATAGGCGAGCTGGTGCAGGACACCAATCAACTGTTAAACAAAGTCGAAGAGCAATTCACTCAAGAGCGTCAACTTAGGGAAGAAATCGAATTTCTGGAAAAGCGTTTCAGAATGCTTTTTGAAAACGCAAAGTCTGCCACTGTGTTAATGGCGGAAAATGGAATTATCGAGCTTAGAAATAAGGCCTTCAACGACTTGGTAGAAAAGATTGGCCTAGAGATAAAGCAAGGTTATGGCGAGCTACTTGAGGAGCTATTTGAAGCGCCTACTGCAATGAAAACTTCGCTTTCGGAGGCATTTGCACGCAATGAGTTTGCAACAGGTGAATATAAACTAAAGTCAGAGAAAACTGACGACGCCACATGGGTTCAACTAATCGCAAGCCCTTTAGTCACTGATGATGGCGAACGCTACTATCAGCTGACGCTGAATGATATTTCTAGTCGAAAACACGAACTCCAGAAACTGGCCCTACAGGCAGACTTCGATGCACTCACAGGTATTTATAATCGCAATGGCGGTGAAAAGCTGATTGCGAAGTTAATGAGAAAAGACCACCACTTCGCTCTCGCGTTAATTGACCTGAATGGCTTCAAAGCGGTGAACGATATTTTTGGTCATGATGCGGGCGACGAAGTACTCATCTTTGTGGCTGAACAGTTACAGGAAAAAATTCGCAAAAACGATGTAGCGATACGTTGGGGCGGCGATGAATTTGTATTATTACTTCAAGCTGAAGACGAAGTTTCTGTTAAACGCGCCATAGAAAAAGTGAATGACGGGGTGAGGCAACCTTTCTACTTTAACGGCGACCCAGAGCCAACCTTTATTTCAATGAGTGTCGGCGTTTCCTTTTTCCCTGCCATGAGCGATGACATGAGTACGTTAATAAAACTGGCTGACATTGCCATGTACAAAGCGAAACAAAACAAGGTCTCAGCGCCCAATGACTACCTCTTCTTTGCTGACTCAGCATCACGTAATGGCAGCCAATAAATGTTGAAGAAAAAAAGCCGAGCAAAAATAGCTCGGCTTCTACTTGAAAGTTATCTACCTGTTCTCCCTAGGTGCAAACTTCAGTCAAAATACTTTTACGATGACGAAGGTATACACGAAAACTAGGATATTAAGCACTACTCCCCAATGGTTTTGCCTAGCATGCGCTTCAATGTGCCATCTTTATCAACGAAATGATGCTTAAGAGCGCCAGCAATGTGTAGCAAGAGTGCGACAATAACGGTATAACCAAGATAGAAGTGTATAGCGCCACCTGCTTTGGAAAGCTCGTAATTTATCGGTAGTGTTTTCTCAGGATCTTCAACACTATAATTTGGCGCGAAAACCTCCAGGCCAAAAACTGACAGCCCGTGCCCACCCAATACCGACGCCATCAAGCCTGAAATTGGCATTAAGAGCGTGGCGATAATCAACACCCAGTGCACAACTGACGCTAATTTGTGCTCTATTGGCTTATATTTAGCAGCAGCGCTAGGCCAACCATTTTTCATGCGCCATACCACACGTGCTAGTGCTACAAAGAGTACAAGAAAACCAATCGCTTTGTGCCAGGGGTATAGTGCATATACACCGTTTTCCGACATGTAAATCCCCGTGGCAAGCAAGCCAATAATGGTTAATCCAACCAACCAATGCAAAAATACCGTAGTGGTAGCAAATTTGTTATGACTATCGTACTGCATGCGTTCCTCACTTTTATTTTCATATTAAGAACTACGTTTTCCTTAAAGCGTATCTCAATATTGTATATCTCCTCACACATTGTGAGGGATTAATTCTATTCATAGAGCAATTTTTAGACCGTAAGCAGTGCATAAACACATTGAGGGGTTAATACAGGTTCACTCTCTACCCTGCGCTTTGATTGCTCCTTCAAGTGTTTTGTTGAAATTTTTTGCCATGAACTAGCCGTTTCTAAAATGCTTATATCAGCGATAGATTATTTATAAAAACCATCTAGCCAGCGGGATGAATAACACTTAGACTGCAAAGACAAAAATAAAAACGACAGGTATTGCGCCAGTGCCCTAGGCACGCGGCGCTCGACATCACTTTTATGTTTTTCCAATACACGCCAATTAATTAAAAGGTCTGGGTATTGACCAATTTTTACAAACATAAGCGGTGAAGTACTTTTCATTTTAGTAACAAGGGTTCTCAATTTAATGTCACAACAAAAAGTAGGTTTAGTGGGCTGGCGCGGTATGGTTGGCTCAGTATTAATGCAGCGCATGCAAGAAGAGCAAGATTTCGCGCACATTGAGCCCACCTTTTTCACTACCTCGCAAAAAGGTAGTGCAGCACCAGATTTTGCTGGAAAGGATGCTGGTGTTCTAGAAGATGCGCACGATATCGAAGCGCTATCTAAACAGGATATCATTATTACCTGTCAGGGCGGCGACTACACAAAAGCCGTGTACAACGATTTAAGAGCCACTGGCTGGAACGGTTATTGGATTGATGCTGCGTCAGCGCTTCGTATGAAAGACGATGCCGTAATTATTCTAGATCCAGTAAACCGCAAAGAAATTGATAGCGGCATTGAAAAAGGCATTCGTACCTACGTAGGTGGAAACTGCACGGTTTCCCTTATGCTGCTGGCACTCGGTGGCCTGTTTGAGAAAGACTTGGTTGAATGGGCTTCGCCAATGACCTATCAAGCCGCTTCAGGTTCGGGTGCACAGCACATGCGTGAGCTAATTAATCAAATGGGTGCAATTCACAGTAATGTGAAAGCTAAAGTTGAAGATCCTGCTACCGCGATTTTAGAAATTGACCAGCAAGTGTCTGAGTTTATTCGAAGCGCAGACTATCCTAGTGAACAGTTCGGTGTTCCGCTTGCGGGTAGCTTAATTCCTTACATCGATTCGCAACTACCTTCAGGTCAAAGCCGCGAAGAGTGGAAAGCCCAAGCGGAAGCCAACAAGATTTTAGGCATTAAAGGCAGTGAAGTGCCGATAGACGGTATTTGTGTACGTGTTGGCGCCATGCGCTGTCATAGCCAGGCTATCACACTTAAGCTAAAGAAAGACTTGCCTCTAGCCGAAATTGAAACAATCTTGGCTAACCACAACGACTGGGTAAAAGTGATTCCTAACGATCGCGACGCGACGATGCAAGAACTTACGCCAGCGAAAGTGACCGGTACACTGTCTATTCCCGTAGGCCGTATTCGCAAGCTTAACATGGGTCCTGAATATATCTCGGCATTTACTGTCGGCGATCAGCTATTGTGGGGTGCCGCAGAGCCGCTTCGCAGAATGCTGCGCATTGTGCTTGAGCAAAAGTAACGACAAGCCAATAGCTAATTAATCTGAATTTAAAGCGCCTTGCTGTGTCGTTACACGCAAGGCGTTTTTTTATCAGACTATAAAAGCCAGAATCACTAGACATCGAAGATACGGTAGCGCTATTTTGCCGACTCAGACCAAACAGCAAGCTCATTACCACCTGGCTCGACAAAATGAAAGCGACAGCCCCCCGGGAAGTCAAACAGCGGTTTAGTAATTGCTCCACCTGCTTTTTCTACACATTCTTGCGCTTCAGAAATGTTAATGGAATACAGCACCAATAAAGGCGCACCACTTTCTGCCTTCATCACACGTTGTGCAGAAAAAATCCCTCCGTCCATGCCAGCATTGCTAAACGCACTGTATTCACTGCCATAATCGGTAAAAGACCAGCCAAACGCACTTTCAAAAAACGCTTTTGAGCGGCGAATATCTAGAGATGCAAATTCGACATAGTTGAGTTTGCTGCTTTCTTGCATGTCACTCTCCTCTTTTAAAAAAATGATGAGCTCATACTATCACCAACTTTAGACTTATTGATTAAATTCTAAACGTGCTTAATCGTTTAACATAAGACAAATAGCATTTATTCGGGTCACTTAGTTTGCAGCATTTTATTAGTTTGGCTTTATTGCTTGTCCTAACTTGGAGTATGGGAACGGTTAGTGCTCATGCATCTATCTCAGACAAGGTCAGCGAAATTAAAGTGGACGTTGAAACCTTAGTGCCTATGCCTATAGGGGCAGCAATAAAAAAGCTTGAAGCTTGGTTGTTATCTGACACATTAACGCAAGATGAAAAAAGAAAAGTGGGCGCGCTTTATGTTCAGTACCAACTCTCGATACACCAACGCCCTTCCGAAAAAATCTTAAATTCGCTGATTGCGTTGCAAGACAACTCGAGTGAAGGGCTTACAATCGCTACTGGTGTAGCAAGGATGTATGGTATTTCAGCAGACTACGACAAAGCCTACGAGCAATTTAACCGCGTTGTTGCAACGCCTGATATTCCACCAAGCGTAAAGGCATACGCGCTTATTTACCAGGTATTAACTTACAGCGAGGGGCAGGTTTTTGCGCCTAACGCTGAGCTTATCAACACGGTAAACGATATACTAACCAAACATACGCTTACCAAGCTTCGACCGTTGTACTATGCAATTGTGGCAGACTACTATCAATCAGTCAGCGCTTATGACATTGCGCTGTCTTACTATGAGAAGTCGCTTGATGGCGCCAAAGTTGAAAACCAGCGAATTTTGGTCAGTGACAACCTATACGCCATTGGTATTCTGTATAGAAATCTAGGAAACTATAGCAAGGCCATCGGCTACTTTGAGCGCGCCATAGAATTCGATTCACAAATTGATATCAACTATTCTGAGTTCCTTGCCACTTACGGTATCGCCACCACCTATTATCGTTCAGGTAATCTCCAGAAAGCACTGACACTGTCTGATATCGTTCTTGCTCATCCTCTCTCATCTTCTTTTTATAATAGCGAAATTTACCGTTTAAAAGCGGACGCTCACCTTAGTTTAGGAGAACTGGATAAGGCAACAAACGCGCTCAATAAAGCACGTGAACTCTACGATGAAAACCGCGAAGCTGAGCAAACGACTTGGCGCGCTCAACTGGACAAAACAGAAGCCTACATTACCGCTGCGAAAGGTGATCACGCGTTGGCATTCAAACAATTTGAGGTTTTCCATGAAGCCTATTTGAATGCAAAGAAATATGAAGACTTAGAGCTAATAAAAAGCGCCAACTTAATTGATCAGATAACCCAAGAGAAAGACAGAGCAAATCAACTTGAGAATGAGAATAAAGCATTCGAGGAAGCGCTTTTGTTGAAAACAGAGGCTCAGCGCACCCAATCACTTTTTTCCACGTTGCTCGTCATACTTATCACACTCACACTAGTAACAATTGTTATCATTCTGATTTTATTGAGTAAATCAAGACAGGCTAATGCGCTTTACTTAACGGCGAAAGAAAAAGCAGAATTAAACAATCGGTTAAAGTCTGAGTTTATTTCTAATATTAGTCACGAGATTCGCACGCCTTTAAATGCCATTATTGGTTTTGGACAATCATTAGCGAGCCGCGCAGCAGACGTGCAAGCAAAGGATCTTACCAAGAAAATCGTCAATGCATCTGAAATGCTGCTTCAACTTATTAACGACCTACTCGACTTTTCGAAGATTGAAGCGGGCAAGCTAACGTTGGCTATCAGGCCTCACGACATCAATGAAAGCCTGTGTACATTAGTCGACATATTTTCAGACCAAGCGGAACGCAAAGGATTAGTGCTCCAGCTTCATATCGACAAAAACCTTAATAACGATTTGATGTTTGACGAACTTAGATTTAAGCAAATATTGGCAAACCTAATAAGCAATGCCATCAAGTTTTCTGATAAAGGAATTATAGAAATTGGATTATCCGTATCAGAGTCGAACGATAGTCATTGTGCCCTGCACTGCTGGGTAAAAGACAACGGGATTGGTATTTCGAAAGAAAACCAAGTAAAGCTGTTTACGCCTTTTACGCAAGCTGAAAGCTCCATAGCGAGAAAGTATGGCGGCACAGGCCTAGGGCTTAACATCAGTAATAATCTGCTTAAGCTAATGGGCTCTTCACTAACGCTTGAAAGCGAATTAGAACGAGGCTCTACTTTTTCTTTTGATGTCACGTTTGCTGTTGCAGCAGATATTGATGTTCCGCTGTCTGAGACAACTCAGCAACACGTTACGCTAGAAGGCGCTCGTGTCCTCCTTGCAGAAGACAACGACATTAATGTTGAAGTAATAAAAGCGCTTCTTGATGAATTCCATTTAGATTTAACACACGTATCAAACGGACAAAAGGCCATTGATGCATTGAAAGCGTGCACTTATGATTTGGTACTAATGGATATTCAAATGCCTGAAGTTGATGGGCTTAGCGCCACACGGCATATAAGAAATGTGCTTAAGTTAAAAACCCCCATTATTGCCCTGACGGCTAACGCCATGCAGCAAGATATCGACAACTGTCACGCGGCAGGAATGGATGCCCATGTGGGCAAGCCCGTAGACAAGGCTCGCCTTGTTAACACACTAGGTGAGTTTCTTGCTCACTCGGCGTGAGTAGTTAAAAACTGACGTCCCACTGCAGAGAATAGATGGTCTCGTCCCCTACTTCAGTATCGAACTGATCCAGTGAAACCCTGCTTACCTCTGCGGTTAGTTTGTTTTTGTGGCCGTTAAAAAAATAGTTGAATGCTACTGTCTTTTCAAAAAAGCGTTCGTCTTGTTCACTGTCTCGGGGCGAATAGGTCCCGAAGCGTGCAGCCATTTCAAGGGGCTCTGGCCACCAGCTGATTGATTCACTCAAGAAATAACCCGCCTGCACATAATAGCCGCGCAGCGTAGTTTCTTTATTGTTATTCGCTAAATCTACAATATCTTTTTCATGATATTCCGCTTGAGCATTAAACCCTTTATAAAAATAGGCACCATCAATCACAAACTGCTTAATGTCGTACTGACCTTCGATTTCGCCCGCACTAAAGTTGGCTAAATTACCAGCGCCAGACGATGAAAAACGTGTAAACTGGCTTTTGAACTTCGCCCCTGCTATTGCTAGCGCTGCTTTGGGGGTAGCTGTTCGTTTAATGTCACTGTTTTTAAACCCGACAGACTCACCTAAGAAATTCCACTGTAATCGCCCTGTATACATATTCTCGCCATCGTGATTGCTATAATCACCACGGCCTGAGCCATTGAATACTCCTACCCAGTAATTGAAATTGGCCGCGCCTGGGCCATCAAGATTTCCGTAAAGGGATGCCCCCATTTGCCTATCTAGCGTAAATATTCTGTTGATGATTGAACGATCCATCATTTGCTGGCCGCCACTGCTTACACTGCGCTCTCTGGAATACTCGACTTTCCACTGACCAACCTTAAACCGAAGCGCGTCATACTTTTCAAAGGATAGTGTAGCGGTGAGCGTGCGCTGATCGACAGCATCGTATTCCACACCATATTTAATCCAGGGCAAACCAATGTGACCGTCTAATTTAACCCGCGCCCTGTTAACGCCAAATTGATTACCGGCATTATGCTCAAAGTCAGCACGCTCGGTAGGCTGGCTTATACCGGGATTGGCATAGCGAAACTGAAGTCTACCGCGCACGCGTAGTGAGAAGGTATTGTTGTCGCTTTGAAATGAAAGGCCGTTGCCATTGTACTGAGAGAACGTTGCGCTAGATTCACGCTCGACATCAACCTCAGACGCTAAAACCGTCGTATGGAAAAGCGACGCACATAAAGTACTCAACAGAAGACAAGAAGAAAAACGATTTTGAAAAAGCAAAGCACACTAAATATAACGGAAGTTTGCGCGCAGGATATATACTTTATTATAAGAATCAAGTGTTCTGACATAAAAATGACACAAAACTGTAATATTTAACGTTGAAATACACCGTTAGATAGACCTGTCACTTCAACAGTAGAGCATTTGCCGGTAAGTGAGGACTTCCTTTCTTAGCGACTTCGTGTTGTTTGATCAGGTTAACAATATGCTTATTCACTGGCGTCGCTATGTGATTTTTTTCACCGAGCCTGACTATCTCGCCGTTCAAATAATCAATCTCCGTTCGTCGCCCCAGCGCCAAATCTTCATACATTGATGAACGTGCTTCGGGATCTATTTTAAGCGTAGATGAAGCCACCACATTGAATAAAAAATCAGGTAGCTTCATAATTTTTGGCATCAGTTTGGGAATGACCTTACCGGTTCTTGCTGGTGCAATTCCTTCCGCTTTTAGTACTGCTAACGCCTCGGACAACACCTTTGCCATAACTAACCTATATTGCCTATCCCCTAGCTGTGATTTCAGCGGTATACCCGACAGTGCATTGACCGCGTTATTCAAGTTCATAATGAGTTTGCCATACTGTACAGCTTTCATATCGTTATAAACCGTAACGGGCAACGACGCGTTACTAAGCGCTTTTATGACGTCACTACATTGGTTATTGGGGTCTTCAAGGGCAATATTACCCTCAGTACCACAGTGAAAATGGCCGTTACCTTTATAAAAAACATTGAAAGGCACCATACCTGCAATTACGCATTGTTTTATGTGCTGGCGCAGCAAGTGTGCATTACCCACTCCGTTTTGAAGGCTGACTACGACTGCTGATTGCTTTGCATGCTGATTGATTATCGCAGCAGCCTGCTCGGTATCTTGGCTTTTAACGCAAAGCAAAATGACGTCAGCATCAACTAAACTATCGTTCTCAATTGAAAAAGCGATATGCTCAGGCTTTGTTAGCTGCTCACGCCCTTGCCAATCCGTTACTTTAAGACCATTAGCAGTAATATCATCATATAAACGCTGACGGCCAATGAGCGTAAGCGCATTAGCGGCACTCAATGTGGAGTCAGAGGCTAACAGGCAGCCCGCTACATAACATCCAATACTTCCCGCACCTAACACGGCAATTTTCATTATTGACTCCCAATGAAAGTTTAGCTTTCAACACTTTGTTAGACTGCGATTAAACGATCAAAATGTAAACACAAAAATCACAATGAAATAACAAAAAGTGTTTCAGTATCAGTTATTTCCTATCAGTCCGATTTATTCTTTCAATTTTCTCCGGCGTCGTGATCTCCCTACAATTAGACCAAGTAGTCAATTTATAGTCATGGTCAAATAGAGGGTTATCATGTCGGGTCAACAATCTGCTCCTTCTCTCGCTTATTCAAAAGCACACAATGCTGAAACGTCGAACAATGGCAAAGTTGCGTTGGTTGCGGAAGGTGGTGGACAGCGAGGAATTTTTACGGCAGGCGTACTCGATACATGGTTAGACGCCGGACACGACCCTTTCGATATTCTTATTGGCACTTCAGCAGGCTCACAGAACTTAACGAGTTTTGTGGCGCGTCAAAAAGGCTATGCAAAGCGTCTTATTCGCGGCTTAACTCGACACAAACGCTTTTTCCAAATGGGAAGAGGTTTAATGGGCAAACATATTGTCGATTTAGACTGGTACTTTGACAAAACCCAAGAAGCGAACCGTTTACTTGATCTGGATACTGCGAAGGCTAATGTTGCGGACAGAGAAATTTTATTTACTCCCGATTTCAGATAATAAGTGCGACATTCATGGAAAGGTGTAGAAGAGGAGGCCAACTGCTAAAAGTGGTACGCTCTTCTCGTCAAAGAAACAAGCAGT
>NZ_JAKRFB010000026.1:0-60564 GCF_022348315.1 Alteromonas sp. MmMcT2-5
GGCGATTGATCTGATCACCAAACGTCATGAATGTTCCTATCTTTTTTATCTCGCTGATATCGTTATATTATTTGTGGGGATACCTCAGGGTCAGAGTACATTATTTGAAACAATGGGGTCAGAGTACATTTTCCAAGACAGATTTAAGTCACAAAATGTACTCTGACCCCTTTTTTAATTCTGCCGCGGTGGAAATGTACTCTGACCCCAATTTTGTGGTTACACTTTAAATATAATCTTGTCGTAGAGCATGAATACCTGTCGTGAGCGTTTAGGCAGAAGCGTGAGCATTACCTCTTCATCTATATCCAGCCCACCAGTGAACTGACCAAAGGCTGGCATCACAAATACATTTTCGTTGTTAGTAAAGCATTTACCTGAGTATCGGCGGCGGGTGATGGTTGTGCGCTTTTTAGGGTGATAATGACCGATAACCTGAGCACGAGTTTCACTCGTTTCTACTTCGTGTCTAAATACCATATTATCTAGCACTATTTCAAAACACGGCGTACCCGGTATGCCGTCGGGTAAATCTGGGTCATGATTACCTTCTACCCACATCCACTCGTTCACACTATCAACTAGCCTACATAAGTGCTGACGGTCATCAAAGGTCATGCGCGACATGCTGTGTTTATCGTGAAAGCTGTCACCTAAGCTGATTACTCGCAGTGGCTTGTAATCTTCGATGATACTTTCTAATCGCGTTAACGTAGCGGTGGAATCTAAACTCGGTAACGGGTTCGCATAACTGCGTAAATAACTGCCTTTTTCTAAGTGGAGATCAGACACTATAAGCCAATCGCATGCGGGTAAATACGCCACACTGCGCGCGTCTAACAGCCACAAGTAGTCTGCATATTTTGTAATCGTGATGTGGCGCTGGCTTACTTTTTCGGTTAGCCACGCGTCAGTTATTGCCAAATTGCCCTCTTATTCTTTTCGTCTTTGCTTTTATCTAATATTATTCAACAGATGAGCCCGATAACAATGCACGAACTTCATCTAACATGGTTTCAGCTTCTGCATATAAATTAGCTTGCTCGATGATCGCCTGTGCGCCAGCGCCTTTCACTTGTTCACTACGCACATCCAGCACTATTGGAATGGCCATGGGCGACGGTTTTTCAAGGTTTACCAGTGTCGTTGAATCCACGTAGCGAATAAGTAAATTAGCAAGTCGCCTTAAATCAAGTAGCTCACGCTCTGCATCGGCCCGTGCTACTTTAAGTAAGATATGGTCGCGATCGTGTTCGCGCAATGTATCGTAGATAAGGTCGGTAGAAAACGTTACTTGCTTCATGGTTTTTTGGCTGGCGTGATAGCGCTGTTCAGTGAGCCCACTCACCACCGCCACTTGCCTGAACGAGCGCTTGAGCATAGGTGCCTGTAACATCCAGTCTTCTAGCTCATCCCCTAAAATATCAGGCTGGAATAGTTGCTGCAGCTGTCCTTGGGTGATAGCGTTTACTGAAGCCACCGATAATCCGTAATCGGTCACGCTGAAGCTTAAAGGCTTAATGCCCATTTTTTCCATTCGTCGCGTTAGCAACATACCTAAGGTTTGGTTCGCTTTGCGTCCGTCGAAGGTGTAGTACAAGGTATAGTGCGCCTGTCTAAACGGAAATTGTTCTACAAGCACGTTGTCAGGACTAGGCAATTGAGAAAACGCCTGTTGAAGTTTAAGCCACTCTTGTACCTGTGCAGGCAGTGCTCTCCATGATTTCTGAGTAGCCAAAATTGCCCGTACCCCATCCGCCAAGTAAGTAGATAGCGGCATTTGACCACCCGCGTAGCTTGGTATTTTCGGCTCTTTTGCTTTTGCAGGCTTAGCGTGTAGCTGCATGTCGCGAATAGCCTCAAAACGCAATACTTCTCCTGCAAAATAGAAGGTGTCTCCGGGCGTTAACTGCTGAGCGAAATACTCTTCTACTTCACCAATTATCTTGCCCTGATTTCCTCTTCGTATACGCTTTACTTTAAGCCGACCCGCTTCAACGATTGTGCCGATATTTTGTCTGTGCCGTTGAATAACCCGCCGATTCGCTGGCGAGTAAGTGCCATCGTCGTTTTTCGTCAGGCGTTGATATCTCTCATACGCATTAAGCGCACTGCCGCCGTCTTGAGTAAACTGCCACAGCTTATCGAAATCATCTCTATCGAGCCCTTGGTATGGCGTGGCGGTAAGTATCTCTTGATACAAGGTATCTGGGCTATCGGCCCTACTACACAAGCAGTTCAGTATAAATTGCGGGACAATGTCCAGTGCCCCTGGCTGTGGACTTTCCCCGTCTAGCTCCCCTTTTTCAATAGCGGTGATCGCCGCCTGGCATTCCAGCGCCTCAAAGCGGTTTGCCGGTACGAGCAACGCTTCACTTGGCTCGTCGAGCCTGTGGTTTGCCCGCCCTATGCGCTGCAGTAATCGGCTCACGCCTTTTGGTGCGCCAACTTGAATAACCTTATCCACGTCCCCCCAGTCAATACCTAACTCCAAGGCCGACGTACATACAATTGCCCTCAGCATGCCGCTTGCCATCATGGCTTCGGTCTTACGACGCTGCTCTTTGCTTAAGCTGCCGTGATAAAGCGCAATAGGAAGCGCAGCCTTGTTTGCCTCCCACAACATTTGAAACAACAGCTCTGACTGAGCTCGCGTATTCACAAAAACCAGCGTGGTTTTGGCGTTTTCAATAGCCTGATAAATATCATCGATGGCGTAGCGAGCCATAAAGCCGCCAAAAGGCATGCGCGCTTTAGAGTGCAGCATTTCCACCTTAGGTTTTTCACCCGCTTTCACTTTTACAATATTAGCTACACCGTCACTGCCAGCCAGCCACGCACCTAGCGTTTCGGGAAAAGCGACGGTGGCTGATAAGCCAATACGCTTACAATGCGGTGATAGAACGCTTAACCGCGCGAGGGCGAGTGAAAGAAAGTCTCCGCGCTTGTTGGCCATTAAACTGTGCGTTTCGTCGATGATCACGCGTTTAAGCTTGCCAAAAAGCTTGTCGGCATCGGCGTAGCTCAACATCAGCATGAGCGATTCTGGTGTGGTAAGCAGGATGTTTGGCGGCTTTTTACGTTGACGCTGGCGCTTGTGTGGGGGCGTATCGCCTGTGCGTGTTTCTGCCGTTATCGGCAGCGCCATCTCTTCAATGGGCTGTAACAAATTACGATGAATATCTTGCGTGAGTGCTTTCAGCGGCGATATGTAGAGGGTATGTAGGCCGTTGAACCCATCCTTTTCTTTTCCTTTTGTTGCCTGTTTGTTTATTGCTTTTGTTTCGGCTTGTTCACTGGTTCCGGTCTTCTTAACAAGCTCCCCGTTTTCCGACATCTCTGCAAGTTCACTCATACCAAATGTCTCTGCAAGCTCGCTCATACCAAATGTCTCTGCAAGTTCGACTAGGCTAGGTAAAAAGCCCGACAGGGTTTTGCCAGCGCCGGTTGGCGCAATCAATAATGTACAGTCATGCTGGTCTTTCTCCACTAGCATGGTGTGTTGATAATCGCGTAGTTGCCAGCCTTTTTGTTCAAACCAATGGGCAAAGACTGAAGGAAGTGAAGTCATTGATGGTTCTTGTTAATACTTTTAGCACTTATACGGCAAAACCTTGGTTAGGTTTACTTGTCACGCCTTACGATAGATGCACAATGTAATCATCCTCAGCGCGTTTAATGTTTAGATACATTTTTCACTTCGACCTTATGCATTTTCTTAGCGTAAACTTCAGCGCAGAGTTTTTGACCTTCTTATGCTTCACGAATTAGCGATTTTCTTACAAGGACCGTACATGCGAATTCATTCAATAGACGCCGTTAGAGGTTTAGCCATTCTTGGCATCTTATTCATGAACATTACGTTTCACCAAAACGGTTACGCTAACTATGCATTTTTTGAAGAGCCGCTATTATCAGACACGGTTATTTCACTTTTTAACACGCTGTTTTTGGATGGACGATTTCGCTCTCTGTTCTGCTTGTTGTTTGGTGCAGGTCTGGCAATTCAATTTGAGGCCTGTGAAAAGCGCGGACAACATTTCCTAGATTTCTCACAAGCCAGACTTAAGTGGCTGTTTGTATTTGGGCTACTGCATGGCGTATTTATTTTCAGCGGCGACATTTTGCTTTATTACAGCCTGTGCGCATTTTTTATTTTAAAACACTTCACGCTCCCTCAAGATGAACTCAAAAAGAAAAGTATTCATTACCTTATTGTGGGAAGCGCAATTATGTTAGTTGGTGGGCTCGTCATGGCGTTTGTGTTCGACATGGGGGCTGAACTGCCAACGCGACCCAGTGAAACATTTAACGAAGAAGTCGCCTTGTGGCAAAGCGGCTATTTAACGCAGCTTGGTATTCAAGCATCGTTTATGCTGTCTACGGTTATTGTCGCGCCATTCACTATGCTGTGGCAGTCTATGGGGCTTATGATGTTTGGCGCTTACTTGTACAGGGCAGGCTTTTTCAATCACGGCTTCTCGTCACTGATATTTAAGAAATTAGTATTGGTTGCTATCGTCACATCCATCATTACTGCACTTCCGCAATTTTTATTCGAACAGGTAACATTAGATGTGATTCCCATGTTCACTAGCATTCCAGCCATTTTCTGTGCTTTGGTATACGCTCACCTATTGATAAATATAAGACATACTGCGGCGTGGTGGTATCAGTCGCTTATAAACTGCGGCAAAGTTGCGTTCACCCTCTACTTAACCCAATCAATAGCACTCGCTGTACTATTTCGCATCGTCATGCCCGCTTATTTTCCAAACTTTATTTACAGCGTAACGTTGCTTGATTTGCTTCTTGTCACCATCGCCTTCACCGCAGTACAAGTTATTTTGGCGAACGGCATTACTAAGCACTTCAACCAAGGTCCCTTTGAAGCCCTATGGCGAAAAACGTATTTGCGCAGTTTTCACAAAAAGCAAAAATTGAAACAGGACGAAATAGAGCAGCTCACCTAACGCCATATCGCTTGCATCTTGAAAATTGTGTCTATACTGAACGGTAAACGTAACCTAAATAAGTAGGCCTGCTAAGCTTTACTCAATGTTAAAGGTTAGCAGGTCCAATGGCTTTTCCTTAGCCATTGAGGTAAATAGGCATGATACAAAATCGACGTCGAGTAGGGCTATTTTCAATAGTAGCGGTGATGATAATTCGGCACCTTTTCTGTCAACAAGCTTTTGGAAGTGTGTTGGACAGTGCGCAAACATCACAGCTCCCCCCTAGCAGTTACGAAGTTAAGATAGTCGAAAGTAGTGAGCTCGACTATGCCTCTCATGCCTATTACTCTGCATTACTTAAATTAGCGCTTAGCAAAACAGAAGACCCTATTAAACCAACATATCTCGTAGAGAGTAGCGGCAATTTGGTGCAAGAACGCGTTCTGCGCCAACTAAACCAAGAAGGGGGAATTGACGTTTTTTGGACAGTGACGTCAAAACTACGTGAACAGCAAGCCATTCCGGTGCGGGTTCCTCTATTGAACGGAATCATGGGCTATCGCGTCTCTTTGATCCGCCAAAGTACTCTACGTGAGTTTAACAATGTTCGTAGCGCGCCTGACCTAAAGCGGTTTATTGCAGGTCAAGGTCACGACTGGCCCGATTTTCAGATTCTAGAGCACAACGGATTTACTACGTTAGGAACCAGTAATTACGACATTATCATTGAGCTTTTAAAGGCTGGTAGAATTGATTACTTTCCACGTGCGGCTCATGAGGCGGTGGTAGAGGCGAAATCACTAAACGACCCAGACATTATCATAGAGCCTTCAGTTTTATTGTATTACCCGTCTTACATGTTCTTCTTCGTTTCACAATCGAAACCTGAATTAGCGCAGCGCATAGAACGGGGATTAAATATTGCTCGACAAGACGGAAGCTTCGCCGCGTTATTTGAAAAGTACATTAGTTTTAAAGATATTGAAAAAGCGCTGAAGCTTTCAGAGAGAACCGTACTCAAACTTAATAATCCACACCTCTCCGAAGCGACGCTCGAGGCAACAGCATCAGAAGCCCAACAACTTGAGGTTGTACAATAGGTAGCTCGAATAGCACGTTATAAGACTACAGCATCCTTATCAGTGTTACTTCTCATCAAGGAAAGTATTCCATTGATTCAACCGCACATGTAATGTGAGAGACTTTTAAAGTGCCTCTTCCGAAGCTGTATCCAAGTCCATATCTACTGCGACAAACAAAGTGCTTAAGCGCTTTACAGTTCGAAAAAATCCTCAACGAACGAATATCAAATGGTCGATTTTAGGTACTCACTACGTAGTAAGAGCATTGTTTATTTCGTGGAAATTATGTGTAGTGCATCCATCAACATGGCTTAAAGCTGACGACACTGGCCTGTATTGCGAGCCGGGTGAATTCTATATTGACCCGATGAATGAAGTGGCCACAGCACTGGTCACTCACGGACACGCTGATCATGCGCGCGCAGGCCACCACAGTGTCTATGCCAGCGCAGAAACACTGGCCATTATGAAAACCCGCTACGGCGATGAAATGGCAACACACCAACACGCCATAACGCTAGGTAAGTCAGTGACATTTAATGACGTTGCGGTCACTTTTTTCCCCGCCGGACACATCTTAGGCTCTACCCAAATTCTTATCGAATATGCAGGTTATCGCGTTGTAGTTTCCGGCGACTACAAACGTCGCCACGATCCTACCTGCCCGCCGTTTGAAGTTGTCCCTTGCGATGTATTGATTACCGAGGCCACTTTTGGCCTTCCTGTATTTAAACATCCACCTATAGAGCACGAAATAGATAAGCTCCTTCACTCATTACGTGTTTTTCCCGAACGATGCCACCTTGTTGGTGCGTATGCCCTAGGGAAATGCCAGAGGGTTATTTTAGCGCTACGTGAAGCGGGGTACGAAAAGCCCATCTACTTACATGGTGCGCAGCTAAAGCTATGCGATTTATATGAACAGCTTGGAATAAGTCTAGGCGCTTTAATTCCTGTATCCGACGTCGCAGATAAAAAAGCACTGGCAGGTGAGATTGTATTAGCGCCCCCCTCGGCATTGGCCGACAGGTGGTCGAGAAGCTTACCCAATGTGCGCCCTGTTATGGCGTCTGGCTGGATGCAAATTCGCGCCCGTGCGAAGCAAAGAAATGCCGAACTACCGCTTATTATTTCCGATCACTGCGATTGGCCAGAATTATTACAAACCATTGAAGAAGTGAATCCCAAAGAAGTATGGGTGACCCACGGTAGAGAGGACGCGTTAATGTATCAAGCTGAGAAAATGGGGTTCAAAGCTAGGGCATTATCGCTTGTCGGCTACGATGAAGAAGAGCAAGGAGGCGACTAATGAAAGCATTTAGTAATTTGCTTGAGCAACTTTATTACACGTCGGGAAACAAAGCCAAAGCGCAACTCATTGCTGATTACATTGCCAACACACCTGACCCTGATCGTGGCTGGGCTATAGCCGCTATGGCCGGTACGTTGCGATTCGATTTTTTTAAGCGTAACACTGTGAAAAAGCTCATTACCGAACACACTGACTCTGCACTTTTTGCAATGAGCTACGATTATGTGGGAGAGGTTAGCGAAACCGTGGCGCATTTATGGCCTTACAGTGAACCTACGGATAATCTTCCAAGTCTTACTGAAGTCGTAGAAACCTTTGCGTCTGTGAGTAAACAGAAGGTGTCGGAAACGCTAGCCAACTACCTGACGATAATGACCCCTGCACAGCGCTGGGCTTTATTGAAACTTGGCACCCGCGGATTGCGCATAGGCGTGTCGGCTCGCTCCATTAAACAAATACTGGCCGATTATGGCAATAAAGATATCAAAGAAATTGAAACGCTGTGGCACGCGGTTACACCACCCTACACCGACATGCTTGCTTGGCTAGAAGGCAAAGCTGACAAACCTGACATTGAAAATGCAGTTACTTTCCACCCCGTGATGCTCTCCCACCCTATTGAGGACAGCGATATTGGTGCTTTTACGGAAAACACGTGGCAAATTGAAAACAAGTACGACGGTATTCGCGTTCAGCTTGCTGTTAAATCGGAGCCTATTGCCAGTAAATGCGCCACAAGAAAAGACCAGAACGATAACAAAAAAGGGCAAACAATAGATGAAGAGACGCCGGATAAGGCGCTTTTCTCACGCACAGGAGATGACATTAGCCATTCTTTTCCCGACTTACTTGAAACGGTAAAAGGAAATATGGTGTTAGACGGCGAACTACTGGTTATTCATAACGTAAAAGGCGACGCTTATGACGCTATGGCTTCACAGCCGAATGTCGACACATTCAATGCACTTCAGCAACGCCTCAACAAGAAAAAGCCAAGTAAAGCACTGCAAGCGTCTTCACCTGTTGGACTTATTGTCTACGATGCCTTGGTGCTAGATGGCAAAGATTTAACTGAGAAAACGTTGAAGGAACGTCGCCAGGCGCTCCACGAATGGTTTAACCATAACAAAAGCGAGCGCTTGTTTTTATCGGAAACCCTTTCTGCGAGCTCTCCTAAAAGCCTTCGTGAACTTCATGCCCACGTTTGTCAAAATCGCGCGGTGGAAGGGTTGATGATAAAGCGCTTAGATAGCAAGTACATCCCCGGCCGTCCCAAAGGGCAATGGTTCAAGTGGAAGCGCGACCCGCTGGTGGTTGATGCGGTAATGATGTACGCGCAGCGAGGGCACGGGAAACGATCGAGCTTCTATTCCGATTACACGTTCGGTGCATGGGAAGACGACCAGCTTCTGCCAATAGGAAAAGCATATTCTGGATTTACCGACGAAGAACTTAAGAAGCTAGACAACTGGGTACGGCGCAATGCAGTGGGACGCTTTGGCCCTGTGCGGGAGGTAAAGAAAGATTTGGTGTTAGAAGTGGCTTTCGACGCGGTCCATCCTTCTTCAAGACATAAATCGGGTGTAGCGCTGCGCTTCCCTCGCATTCACCGTATTCGTTGGGATAAACCCGCCACCGAAGCTGACACGCTAACCAACGTTAAAGCGTTAATCGAAAACTAACCACGTAAAAATACTTCCTAAGTAAGAAAAAATCGCTGAAAATGAAGTTTTACAGATGACCTCGGGCGGATTGCCTGAAGAGAACAAAAATAGGAAATCGCCATGCCTAAGGCTAGTGAAATCAAAAAGAATAACACCGTGGTATTTGACGGTAAGACCTGCATAGTTAGAGATATAGAGCGTTCTGTACCCCAAGGTCGTGCAGGTGGCAGCATTTATCGCATGCGCATGTATGACGTCGTCACAGGTGCTAAGTACGACGAAACATTTAAAGACTCAGACACATTAGATATGGCTGATTTAATTCGTCGTCCGGCAATGTTTTCTTATGTTGATGGTGACGAATACATTTTTATGGATAAGGAAGACTACACGCCTTATCACTTGAACAAAGAAAGTATTGAAAATGAGGCGCTATTCATTAATGAAGACACCGACGGTATTCAGGTGGTTATCGTAAGTGAAGTGCCAGTAGCGCTAGATTTGCCAATGAGCGTAGAGCTTGAAGTTGTTGAGACAGACCCATCTATTAAAGGCGCCTCTGCTACGTCTCGAACCAAGCCTGCCACGCTTTCAACCGGACTGGTTGTACAGGTGCCTGAATACATCAGCACTGGCGAATGGATTAAGGTAAACACCGAGGAACGCAAGTTCCAAAGTAGAGCGGATAAGCACTAAGCAACCAATACATCAGCTGACGCCACCTTTGCCGGTGCGCAGCGATTGAAGAAAAAAGGGTTCATTTTGAACCCTTTTGTTTATCTTAAGATAATCGATACTTATTTAGCGATATTAGCCTGCGTTGGCAATGCGCTAAATGCACCATACTGCGTTACCGTGTAAGCACCACAGCGGATAGCAAATTCCGTAGCTTCGCTTACATTCTCGAAGTTCTCCGCCCACGCGGCGAAGTCATCAGCGCTTTTCACTTTTGTAGATAGGAAATATAAGAAGCCACCAATAAAAGAGTCACCCGCTGCCGTCGTGTCTTTTACATCCATTTTAGGTGACGCTAACGTGCCGCTAAACGACTTGGTAATATAGTGAATGGGCTCACCACCATCGGTGACTAGCACCACTTTAACGCCACTATCTAACCACTGCTGAACCTTTGTATCAGCATTTTCTTCGCCATATAGCTCTGCGAGTTCTTCTCGGCTAGCCTTTAAAACAGACACTTTCTTTGCAGCTTCATCTATACGTGACGGAGCATTCGCTGTGTCATCCCAAAACGCTGGGCGATAGTTAATATCCAAACACACCATCATGCCGTTTTCCTTCGCCTTGTTCAGAATAAACTCGGTACCTGGAATAAGTTCAGGGCCTGAAATAGAACCTGAGCAAAAATGAAGCACTGTATTTTTATCACAATCTATCGTCGACAAATCTTGCTCTGAAATGTGTTTATGCGCTGCATTATCAACATAAAAATCAAAAGAGCGTTCGCCGTCTGCATCCAAGTTTACAAATGCCAAAGCCGTATTACCTTCTTGTGTAGTCCACACGAAGTCAGTATTTACTTTGTAGTGCTCTAGCATTTCTTTAAGGAACGCGCCAAAAGTATCGTCACCTACTTTCGAGACCATCGCACTCTCACCACCTAGCTGAGCAACAGCAACCGCTACGTTAGCAGGTGCACCACCCGCGTAGGGCTGGAAAGGTTTCATTGCTGGTATGTTGCCATCTTTGGGCGCAGCACCTTGGCTTAACATATCAATTAGCACTTCACCTAAACATAAAATCTTCATACCAGCCTCACTTAACAGAATTTAAAAATTGCAGCTTACCTATGCACAGTTCGCGCAAGGTTAACGAATCGTTAATTAATTGGGGCATAGTATTGTCGAAAGAACCAATTAAATCAACCTAATTGATTTAACCTTTTGCGCAAAAATCAATGGGTGTGATAGGGTTGACGTAGTACTGTCGAATAAAGTTACGTCTGAACAAGTACCTACACCATTTCTTAAATTTGATACACGGCTAGGTTGTTATTACACTCTAGCTTCTTAAAACGATAGATTGTAAATACATTGAATACTGAATCGGCCTTTCACCTGCCATCACAAAAAGCACCTACATTGCTTGATAGCCGCTCAGCGAATGAACGGGATATCCTTACCCTAATTCGCCAACGTTCTTCATTGCCTAAAGCTGAAATAGCACAGTTAACGGGGCTGTCTGCACAATCAGCGACAGTGATCATTAAAAAACTAGAGGCTGACGGCCTGGTAAGGCGACTAAAGCCAATCAAAGGCGGAGTAGGCCAGCCCAAGGTGCCGTTTGGTCTAAATGAAAACGGCGCGTTTGGTATAGGGCTGAAAGTAGGTCGACGAAGTTTCGATATGACGTTACTCGACTTGAAAGGCAATGTAAGAGCAACACTTCACGAGAAGTTTGCCTACCCGACCGTAAGCAATCTGCTTACCTTTGCAAAACGTGCTTTCAATGTACTCATTAAAAATTTGGATACCGACCAACAGCGCCTAATCCGAGGTTTAGGCGTTGCTATGCCCTTCGAAATTTGGAGCTGGGCAGAAGAAGCTGGCGCCCCAAAAACTGAATTGGAAGAGTGGAGAGAGTTTAACCCACAAGCGGCGTTGGAAGATTTATTATCACTGCCTGTTTTTATAAAAAATGATGCTGGGGCAGCGTGCAGCGCAGAGATGTCGTTCGGTAATTCCCAAAACTACAGTAGTTTTCTTTACATCTTTGTGGGCACATTCTTAGGTGGTGGCCTGGTACTCAATAACCAGTTAGTTAATGGAAAAACAGGCAACGCTGGGGCCATTGGCTCTTTGCCCTTTTACAATGGCAGTACACAAAGCCAGCTAATAACCCAGTCTTCACTTTATTTGCTGGAAAGAAAGCTAAACGACGCTGGGCATAACGGTCAGCATATTTATGAATCGCCATCCCACTGGTCTTGTGACACGCGCTCAATAGAAGACTGGTTAAACGAAACCGCCAGAGGATTGGCCTTTGCGACTCAATGTGCAATGAGCTTGTTAGACCTAGACGGCGTAATCATAGATGGCGCAATTCCTGATGATGTCAAAAACGCATTGGTCGCGCATACGCAAACCGCGATGGAGACGCTTGATATGCGTGGCCTTGCTCAGGTACACATAAGCGAAGGTCTTGTAGGCAGAAAAGCGCAATCCATTGGAAGTGCAAACCTAGCCCTTCAGGCAAATTATTACTAATCATCTAACATCTCAAAAGGTTTGGCTTTGGGCAGCATGAAAGAAGGAATGCATGACATTTTAATTTTAGATGGCGGCATGGGGCGAGAGCTGAAAAAGACAGGTGCGCCCTTTAAGCAGCCAGAGTGGTCTGCACTGGCACTAATGCAAACACCTGAATTAGTAAGTGATGTGCACAAACGTTTTCTTGAAGCCGGTGCCTGCGTTATTACCACTAACGCCTATGCGCTTGTACCTTTTCATATTGGGGAAAATACATTTAAGGAGCAGGCTTTTACTCTCGCTCAGAGTGCGGCCGAACTCGCTCGAGGTGCAGTAGACACATTAAAGAGCGATGGTGACAAGAGGCGATTTGTCGCGGGTAGCGTTCCTCCGGCTTTTGGTTCTTACCGCCCGGATTTATTTGATGCGAGCCGTGTAGCCGACATTCTCACCCCGCTTATTGAAGCGCAGGAGCCCTATGTTGATGTTTGGTTGATTGAAACTGCAAGCTCGTTAGAAGAAGCTGAAGGCGTGGTATCATTTATAAAACAGCACTCTTCACTGCCTATATGGCTGTCATTCTCCGTTAGTAATCGAGAAACATCTAACGAGCCTGTGACATTGCGCTCAGGTGAGCTGCTAAGTGAGATAGAGTCATTATTGAGCGAAGTACAAAGCGTACTTTTCAATTGCTCGCAGCCGGAAGAGATGGAAGATGCTATTTCAATAACGCGAAGTTTAAATACTTCGATTAATATTGGCGCTTATGCAAATAGCTTTTCTGAGAGAAAACGTACACACGCGGCCAACGCGCTACTTTCCGAAATACGTGACGATATAACCCCCGCCCGCTATGTTGAATACGTTAAGACTTGGGTGGCTGCTGGCGCAACTATCATCGGGGGCTGCTGTGGTATCGGCCCTGAACATATTAAAGCCATCAGCGACGTTTAAACAGCAACTCAACGAATGTCAGTTTCGATTCACTTAGCCACTGATTACCGCCTCGTTCAAAGTGCCCCGCTCAATTCGCTATCGATGTAGTGATTTTGGCACGCTGATATCTATTGTTCGACAAGGACTGGCCTTGGCCTACGTGCCTGACTTCATAGCAAAAAGCCATAACCTTACTAGCGTCGATGTATTAGGTTATAACTTTTATCATACGGAGCACTTCGAACTTGTTTACAAACCTAGCATGGCATCGGGATGGCTAAATCGGTTTGTCGACTCAGTTAAAAGCGCTATTTCGTAACAACATTTTTAGCCCCTTTGATCAGTGCTTCTCTGTCAATTTTATTAGGGACTTCCACTCCACGCCGTGCGGCTGGCCTCGCTTCAATACTGTTTTTCCAACGGGTTAAGTTGTCTAACCCTTCTATGCTTACACCAGACCATTCATAGGTACGCACCCAACACCAGTTCGCCATGTCAGCAATACTGTAGTCGTCGACCAAATACTCTCGATTTTCTAGCCTCCCATCAAGCACAGTAAATAGGCGGCGTACTTCGTTCTGATAACGTGCTATCGCCACTGGAATTTTTTCTTCTAGGTAGCGGTGGAACACATTAGCTTGGCCCATCATTGGGCCTATGCCTCCCATCTGAAACATGAGCCACTGTAAAACCTGGCTTTTTCGCTTTGCGTCGGAGGGTAAAAACATACCGCTTTTTTCTGCGAGATAAATCATGATAGCGCCAGACTCAAACACGATGTGACCGTCGGCTTCTCTATCCACAATTACAGGAATGCGGCCATTGGGGTTCATTGCCAAAAATTCAGGAGTTTTCTGCTCTCCCTTCATCAGGTTTACCGCATGGGCGGTGTATTCAAGCCCCATTTCTTCAAGCGCTACCGACGCTTTCCAACCGTTCGGTGTGGCTGCGGTGTATAAATCTATCATTAGGCTTTTGCACTCTCTCTGTTACTTACCGCCTCATACCAGCGCGCCAGATTGACATGCTCGTCAGTCATACGAATTTTTACCACACGGGCGAAATCCATAGCGCATAACGCGGTTATATCAGCAATAGAAAAGGTGTCACCAGCAATAAACTCTTTAACACCAAGTCGACGCTCTAAAATGTTCAAATATTTCGACGCATTAATACCCGCTTCCTTACCGAATTCAGGAACCGGCGTCATACGATCTTTAAAGTAGCCTGTAGTATGTTGAAAACACATACCAATTTGCATCATAAACGCGAACTCTACTTGTCGTTGCCACATAGAAATAGTCGCTTTTTCAACGGGCGTTGTTCCCATTAGCGGAGGCTCTGGCTGCAGTGCTTCAAAATACGTACAAATGGCATCGGTTTCGGCAATACAGGTGCCGTCATCAAGCTCTAAAATAGGTATCTTTCCCAGCGGGTTCTTCGCGCGCATTTCCGCAGTTAGATTTTCACCCTTTTGAATGTCGACCTGAACGTAGTCAACGTCAATGCCCTTCTCAGCCAAAAACATTCGTACTCGACGTGGGTTGGGCGCAGTCTTTGTTTCGTAGATTTTCATAATGATGATTACGGGCCTTATGGTGATTAGTCAGGAATTGTAATAACCCAAGATTAGTAACTGTGCAGTACGCTTTCAAATCACTCTGTATATGACTCATACTATTCAGCGCCTTTATGGTTATACCTCTGTGTTTTTCGCAGATAATTAACCAGTTGCAGGTCTTGAACCAGCTCTATCTAGATGCTGCTACAGCGCTGTGAGTACTTTAAGACGCTTTATTTCATTGTCAGTAAAATGGGCAGATTGATACTCTTGCAGTGCTTTTTCTATTGCGTTTGAATCAAGAGATTGCTGAACCAAGTTATCGCGGAATGTTTTGTATTCGGCAATTCTGTTTTGCCACTGAGCTTGTTGTGCCCATGTTTTGGAAAAGCGTTCTGCAACTTCGCTACCAAATTCAGCCGCCACTGCGTTATAGCGATCGTTAATAGTGCTGTGGTTGTTTTTTATTTCGTTTATTCGATGCATATTAAGCGTGGGCTGGAAGGCTTCACGTTCGGCGGAGTTTCCCGCTTTAATTGACTCGACGATAAGGGCCTTTCTTTCGTCTCTGGATAAGGTGTTTTCTTGGGCAACACTTAAACGTGCTAGCGCCGCCTCATCTACCTGTGCTTCTTGACTAAACAGATAGTGATATTCAGTATTATTAAAGTAAGTTCGTCTAATTTCCTCTCGCTCATCTAGCTTAAACGACACATCCTGCAAGCTGTGACTGGCAAGGTCGACGTCCAATTCAACCAAAGACAGCGCTACTTTGTAATCGACATACCGGGCAAATAAGTCGATTGCGTCACCTTGCGTGCTGAGTGTGAATACTTCATGAGCATGGGTTGTGTAGGCAAGTTTCACTGCTTGCGGCACTTCTGAGGTGCGTGCAAATACGAAGCGATCGAAAGCGTCTTTGGTCGAGTAATTGAGTTCAAAGGGAATGAGATCAGCTGCAATATCAGTGTCACTATCCCGATGACTACCTACATCAGTTACTTGATGTACTGCACCGCCTCCTTCTAACTCATATTCTCCGGCTTTCGCTTGTTCACCTAAGGATGAGCGTTGACTGAAAATTTCTGAATTAGAGGTTTGGGATTCAGACGCTAACTGGTTGTAAAGAATAGCACCGAATACTAAGAGGGCGAGCAGCCCTCCTAGTATTGGAAAAACACGGCGTAATTGACGCTTCTCCACTACAGTCCTAAGCCTTTCAGTCGGTTAGCCTGACGAACAAACACGTCAACTGGGTCGGTTTCAAACCAGTGCGTTATGCCAAAGCTCTGGTTGACTTCATCAAGGTGGTTCATTTTATAGTTGTCTTTAAGTACTTTGCCTAAATGAGAACTACAGGTCGATACTAGCCCATCGTTTGGCTCTTTGAATGCGGTGCCAGTAATAGCTAAGAATGGGTCAACTACATCAAGTGCATTGGTGTAAGTTCTGCCTCCGCTCCACGAGAAATAGTACACGCCATTTTCAGCCAACATTTTTCCATCGTTGCGGCAGTAGGCAGTAGGCATCCCTTCTGGATATTTTTGATTGAAAGCAACAGAGCCAGACGTAGACAATGAATTAAGCGCAGCGATTGAATCTGTAGGTTTGTCTCGCGGATCTGACCCAGAGGCAATCTCGATGATATTGGCGAACGCATTAACTACAACGCCCGCAGCACCCTCGCCCACTGAACCTTCAGAAAAAGCGTCTCGTAGTTCATCTGCCACTTTGCTTCCCCAGTTTACGCCGGCAACTGAACTTACCGAAGCAACCTTATCTGGGGCAACGCTTGCGGCGTAACGTGCCGTTGGACCACCGTGACTGTGTCCAATTAAATTCACTTTGTCAGCTCCTGATAGCGCCAGAACTTCATCAATGTAATCGAGTAACTGTTCACCGCGGACTTCGGTCGAGTTTGCTGGTGAGACCTCTGCGATATAGACAACAGCGCCGTTTCGGCTAAGTTTGTGCGGTACCTTATAGAAATAATCAACAAATAAGATATCTTCGAACCCAAACAGACCGTGAACTAACACAATAGGGTGCTTGGTTTTTGCGTAGGTGCCAGCGTAGGCTTGGCTAGACAAGCCTAATGTCATACTGAACAAAGCTAAAAACACGGCGAATTTACCGAGCCATGGTTTTGTAGAGCGTATTCTTGTAGAGCGTAAGTGGTTATGTAATGTCATCGAGTTTTTCCCATAATTATGGTTATATGTGGCCTGTGGTCAGACCTTTGTTATAATTATGTAAACAAGATGTAAAGATCAACCTTTGTATGAAATCTTTAACAAAGGCTTTTACTGTGTATAGGTAAATTCTCGACGGAGTTAGTTACTATTAGTCAGTTAATTCATAAAGATAGCGTCAGGCATGAAGTATGTTAACTCATACCATTCGCTCTGAAAATACAGGGAATAAATAATACTTATAGTTGCTTATTTATGTTTGGAATATGCTTGAACGTAGTTTACGGCCAGGCTCGAAGTGGTTAGCCACTCTCCGTTAAGTGGGTTTAGCCTCATACCGACCTGATACTTAAGAGTAAACTCATTTCCAATCCAGCATTTTAATTCGCTGGGCTTAACAAATTTCTTCCAGTCATGGGTTCCTATTGGTAAGTAGCGCATTACGTATTCCGCTCCCACGATGGCAACAACATAACTTTTCAGCGTGCGGTTCAGCGTCGCCAAAATCAGCAGGCCACCCGGCTTAACCAAACTTGCGCACTCGCGCATAAGCTGCTGCTGGTCAGGCACGTGCTCAACAACTTCGGCGTTAATTACCACATCATATTGCCGACCTTCTTCTACTACCTCGCTTGAGAGTTTATGCTGATAGTCTACCTTTACACCTGTATTTTGAGCATGGCGCTTTGCCACTTCTACGCTCACCGCACTGGCATCTATTCCCGTAACTTGAGCGCCTAATTTTGCTAGCGGTTCGCTTATTAGCCCACCGCCACTGCCAATATCTATCACTGATAAGGCGGAATAATCGGGAGGCAAGTTGCCCTGACCGAAATGATTTTCTATTTGTGCTTTTATAACGTTTAGTCTTGCCCGATTAAAATCCAGCGCGGTTTTGTATTTGCCTTCTGGGTCCCACCAAGAGTCAGCCAGCGCATCGAAGCGCGCAATCTCTTGTTCAGAAAAGTTACTGTCGCCTGTTTTTTTGCTTTTATCGAGCACGATTTTTTACCTTAAAACGTAGTTACCGTAGTGCTTATTGTTGACCCTTGTCGAGCAGGGTCATAAGGTGGATAGATAAGGTTCTATTCATCCTAAATTCGCTACTTGGCGATTTGAATAAGACATACCTATTAAACCATACGTTGTAAAAGAGGGTTCTGATTTTGGCGAACGCAAAAAATGTTTATGGACGCCCACTTCAGCTATGCTGTGGAAATACTGGATTTACGCGAGAAGGGTTTTGCTATGTACCAGACGCTGATGTGGGTAATCACAGCGTATGCGCGGTTGTCACTGACGAATTTCTTCAGTTTTCGCTACGACAAGGCAACGACCTCATCACGCCGTGGCCTAGTATGACATTTCCTGGCCTGTTAGCAGGCGACAGATGGTGTTTGTGTGCCGCTCGCTGGCTACAAGCCTATGAGGCAGGTGTAGCGCCGAAAGTACGCTTGGAAGCCACACATGAAAAAGCGTTAGACATTATTCCACTTTCACTGCTAGAAGAGTACGCGGCAGATTAATCTAAACCTGCCGCCTCGCCCTCGAATGCTTATATTCGCACTATTGCGCGAACATTGCTTGATTGAGCAGTGAAACTCAATCTACTACTGAGGAGTACGAATTACCATAAGGCGAGTCTCAGACATATCTTCAATCGCATAGCGAATACCTTCGCGACCTAAGCCTGAGTCCTTCACGCCACCATAGGGCATGTTGTCCACCCGCCAGCTAGGTACATCTCCAATGACCACACCACCAACGTCAAGCACGTCCCATGCTTTGTGCGCTTTGTATATATCGCGGGTAAACACACCTGCTTGAAGTCCGTAGCGGCTGTTGTTTACTTCTTCAAGCGCTTCGTCATAGTCATCGAATGGCACCAGAATAGATAGAGGGCCAAACGCTTCTTCGGCACTGGCATCACAATCCTTTGGTACATTTTCCATTACCGTAGCCTCAAGCATGGCGCCGTCTCGCGTTCCGCCGCATAGAATGGTGGCACCTTTCTCTTTTGCTTCTTCAACCCAGCCGTGAAGGCGCTCTGCTTCGCCTTCTGAGATCATAGGGCCAATAAAGGTGTCTTCATTAGACGGGTCGCCAGACACTAACGCTTTCACTTTTTCCACATAGCGCGACTTAAACTCATCGTATATTTTGCTATGCACTAAAAGGCGCTGAACACTTATACAACTTTGCCCTGATTGATAATAAGCTCCGACAATTACCCGGTCGATGGCGTCTTCAATATCGGCATCTTCATCAACTACGCATGCGGCGTTACCGCCAAGCTCCAATACCACCGGCTTCTTTCCTGCTTTTGCTTTAAGCGCCCAGCCCACATCAGGTGAACCTGTGAAGCTAAGCAGTTTTAGTCTTTCATCAGTAGTGAATAAGTCAGCGCCGTCGCGGCTACAAGGTAGAATAGAAAATGCGCCTTTGGGTAAGTCAGTTTCAGCTAATACCTCACCAATAATGAGCGCACCAATAGGGGTTCGCGAGGCAGGCTTAAGTACAAAGGTACAGCCTGCTGCGATTGCAGGAGCCACCTTGTGCGCAGCCAAATTCAGAGGAAAATTAAACGGCGATATAAATGAACATGGACCTATAGGGACCTTCTTGGTCATGCCCTGATAACCTTTGGCACGCGCCGAGATTTCTAAATTCACCACCTCGCCGTTAATACGCACTGATTCTTCTGCCGCTATTTTGAAGGTATCGATAAGGCGGCTGACTTCGCCCTTAGCGTCTTTAATTGGCTTACCAGCCTCTATACAAAGCGCTTGTGCCAACTCATCGGCTCTTTCGGTAAAGCGCTTCACACAGTGCTCTAGCACCGCTTGTCTCTCGAAAGGAGCCATGGCGGCCATCGCAGGCTGCGCTTCTTCTGCTGCAGCAATGGCCTTATCGATGGTATCCGCATCGGCCATCGCCACCTTGGTTGCTACCTCTCCGGTGTATTTATTAGTCACGTCCAAGTCGGTATTGGCATAATGTGGCTCACTCGCTAAATAATAGGGATAGCTTTCCTTCAACATTTTTTACTCCTTACCTTTTCTATTACGTTTGGCTTAAAGCTTGGCGCTAAGCTCTTTAATCGTATGATTTAGTGTTTTGTCATTCATACTGTAATCAACTGGACAATCGATAATATGTACGCCTTTTGTGTTCAAACACTTATCAACTAAGTGAATAAGTACATCCGCGTCGTCAACTCTCCAGCCCTGTGCGCCGTAACTTTGTGCGTATTTAACAAAGTTGGGGTTGCCATAATCTAAACCAAACTCATCGAACTGCATGTTTGCTTGTTTCCACTTGATCATTCCGTACGCATCGTCGCGCAAGATGATCACCACAAGGTCAAGCTTAAGCCTAACGGCAGTCTCAATTTCTTGGCTATTCATCATAAAGCCGCCATCGCCGCATACGCTTACCACAGGGACATCAGGCTTCACTAGTTTGGCTGCTATAGCTGATGGCAAACCGGCTCCCATTGAAGCCAGTGCGTTGTCTAAAAGCAGGGTATTCGGATGATATGCGGGGTAATTTCGGGCAAACCATATTTTATATACGCCGTTGTCTAACGTAACAATGCCGTTATCAGGCATAACTTTACGAATATCGCGTACAAGACGTTCTGGTAAGATAGGGAATCGATTATCGTCTTCTGCTTCAGCACGGTGATCTACATAGGCTTGATGCACATCTTTGTAGAAGTCGAGTTTCCAACTGTCTTGGGGAGTGATGCCTTCTTTTATTTGCCAGATGCTGTTAGCAATATCTCCAACGACTTCGAGTTGCGGGAAGTAAACAGGGTCTACGGCAGCCGAATCAAAGTTGACATGAATCACTTTTTTATCGTTGTGATGCATGAAGAACGGTGGCTTTTCTACCACATCGTGGCCTACGTTGATAATAAGATCGGCACGCTCTATTGCCCTGTGTACAAAGTCACCGTCAGACAGAGCAGTGTTCCCTGCAAAGCGCGGGTCGCTTTCGTTTAGTACCCCTTTGCCCATTTGGGTGGTAACAAATGGAATGCAGGTTTTATCAACAAACTCCCTGAGCATTTTCGCTGTTAGCTTTCTGTTTGCTCCGGCGCCAATCAATAACAAAGGTGACTGGGCTTCTTCAATCATGGTAATCGCAGCAGCAATTGCTTTGTATTCGGCGATAGGTCGACGGGCCATGCTAGGTGTTAGTATTTGGGCACTGGTTTGTTCTGCGGCAATGTCTTCTGGCAGTTCAATGTGTACAGCGCCCGGGCGCTCTTCATGGGCTAGACGAAATGCCTCTCGCACAGTAGAAGGAATTCTATCGCCACTCACAATCTGGTTGGTGAATTTAGTGATCGGCCGCATCATGTCAACGATGTCGATAACTTGAAAGCGACCTTGCTTGCTGGTTTTGATCGGCTTTTGCCCGGTAATCATCAACATTGGCATTGCGCCAAGTTGAGCATAAGCCGCGGGAGTAACTAGATTAGTGGCCCCGGGTCCTAAGGTCGAAAGGCATACTCCCACTTTTCCGGTAAGCCTGCCGTAAGTAGCAGCCATAAAACCAGCGCCTTGCTCGTGACGAGTCAGCACCAGTTTAATAGAGGACTCGCGCAACGACTCAAGTAAGTCGAGGTTTTCTTCACCTGGGATACCAAAGACGTATTCCACGCCTTCTGCTTCTAACGCTTTAACAAATAAATCGGACGCTTTCATGTGCTGCACGCTCCTTGTAATTTGAGCAGAAAATAAAGTGCTTATTAGTTGTGCTACGAAACAATGCTGCGAATGGGTTTACTGTGCGTAATAAAATGCCCATTGCTAACGGGCATGTTAAAAAATAGTGTATAGGAGAGAAAAGGGAAGTCTAATCACTGATTATTATGCGCTTGTATGCGAGCAAAGAACCATCTTCGTTTTGTGACACACTAAATGTATATTCATTGTAGTCACTGCCAAACACTGTATCTTGCCCCAGCAACGTGTCTGGCTCACCCCGGTGACTGTAGTCGGGATGATTGGTACAAATGTCTTGGCAAAAGCTATCGGAAAAGCAAAATTGAGAAACCAATTGATCAGTATTGTTGCGACGTATACGAAAATGGATGTGGATAGCTCGGCTGCTGTACCAGCCGGGAAAACAGCTTTTTAGGTTTATTCTTCCGCTAGCATCTGTCACCGCAATACCTCTGAACCACTTCGCACTTAATGCATCCACTTCATTTCCCGTGCAAAATGCCGAATTAAATCCGCTGGCATCGGCACTATCACTGGTATCTCCTGAATAAACGCCATCTACATCGCAATGCCATACTTCAATTTCATAACCCGATAGGGGATTACACGCTTCATCAATTAACTGAAGACACAACATCATCGGCAAACCTGTTTGCTCATATGAGATGTCGTCAAGATAGTCACTTTGAAATAGGAGCCAATGTAAGCCCCACCGCTGTTTTCATAAAGCGGCGTCGCTTGAGCGGCTCTTCCGTTAATTTTTTTGATGTCATCGTACGTTGCCCTTGGTTGTCTTTGCAAAAAAGACATTTAGCTAAAGGACAAGGTTCTCTTATTTACTCAAGCTTTACGTAGCTTTACACAGTAAATAAGCAAAGTGAAAAAAGCGCAGGTATTTGGGTAACTAAACCTAGGTTATTCAGCACTCCATTCGGATAGCGCCTTCTGTGTTACTTTATCTACCTCATGTTTATTTTCGCTTATCCACCAGCGCTCCATAATACGGACATTTTTCTGATTCGCTTTATAGAATATATCCACGATGTCGCCAACAAATGGAATAAAACCTAAGCCAAAGTCGATTGCTGAGTTTTTTACCATTTGAGCTATTAGCGCTTTGGGCATACCCAATGATTTTCCCAGCCAAACTATTCGAAGTGAAACGAAGAGCATCAGCGCGTCACCGGCTCCTGGGATAAGGCCCACGATTGAATCCAAGCCTATTCTTATTGGGATAAAAGGGAGCTTTACAGCAGTATCCAGCAAGTTCGCCAGTTTTTGCGCTTTAAGTAGTGCCTTTGGTGCTTTGCCTTCCACGACCTTATCTCCCTTTCAATATAATAAATGCGCCACCAAGGGTGATTTCCCTATTGGTTTTCCTCGAAACGTTTACTGTCAGCTTTTCAAACGCTACTTTTCAGCGCCTAACGCTCTTGCTAAGCCTGCGCGCAAACCGTTGTCCGACTGTACTGTCCACCCATGCAGGTTTTCTTGCACTATGTCAAAAAGCACGTCTATATGTTCTTTGTCACTGTTAAGTGCCGCGATGTATTCATAGCGCTCACCACCAGCTTCCATAAAGTACTCGCGATTCTCTTCACCAATTTCTTCAATCGTTTCCAAGCAATCGGCTGAGAAGCCAGGGCACATAACCTGAATGGATTTCACCCCTTTTTCAGGTAAAGACTTTAACGTTTCATCTGTATACGGTTTCAACCACTCTTCTCGACCAAAACGAGATTGGAAGGTTGTCATATATTCGTCGTGTGAAAGGCCAAGTTTCTCGGCAAGCAAGCGCGACGTTTTGTGGCACTCGCAGTGATAGGGGTCACCATTCATTAAATAGCGCTTAGGAATACCGTGGTAAGACAAAATAAGCTTGTCCGCCCTTCCATGGGTTTCCCAATGCGCTTTTACTTTGTTCGCCAGCGCGGTAATGAAATTATCGCGGTCGTGATAGTGATTCACGAAGCGAAGTTCTGGGAGCCAACGGCGAGAGGTGAAATCCTTAGCGATAGCATCAAATGTGGAGCCAGTTGTCGACGCGCTGTATTGAGGGTAAAGCGGTAAAACGACGAGTTTGCGTACGCCTTTTTCCAACATGGACTCGATGGTATCACCTATGGCGGGCTTGCCGTATCGCATGGCAAAGTCGACAATTACGTCATCGCCATATTGGGCTTTACAGCGTTCAGCAATAGCTGATGCTTGCGCTTTAGTAATAGCCATAAGCGGAGAGCCGTCTTCCGTCCATACGGTGGAATAAGCCTCTGCCGAGCGCTTGGGGCGAAAGTTTAGAATAATACCATTTAATACAAACCACCAAATCGCTTTAGGCACTTCCACAACCCGCGGGTCAGAAAGAAACTCTTTCAAATAAGGGCGTAACGCCTGCTTAGTTGGCGCTTCCGGTGTCCCCAAATTCGTTACCAGTACGCCAATTTTATCTGGTTGCCCGTGAGTAAAACCTTTATTCGATTTGTATTTCATGTATTCATAGTCCGAGAAGTACTGCGCTATAGCCGTATTATACTGAATTACCTTAGATTATGATCTGCTATAACGCCAAAAAAGTGCGATTGCGCTAATAGATTTTGGGCATTAAAAAAGCGACAGGTGTTCTAAAATACTTTTCAAAAACACATGCCGCTTTTTTAGTTTGCTGCCGCATTAAGCGTGTGGCAGCACGTAAAGCTACCTATTTAAGGCTGATAGTAAGTCGCTGCGCCCGGGCCTACCGGCATACCGAGTAAGAACACCCAAATGTAGAACAAAATTGTCCAACCTACGATAAACACCATTGAGTAAGGCAGCATCATGGCAATGAGCGTGCCCATTCCCAAGTCTTTCTTGTACCTTGCAGCCATGGCCAAGATGAGTCCGAAATAGCTCATCATAGGTGCGATAACGTTTGTGACTGAATCACCAATACGGTATGCAGCTTGAATCACTTCAGGCGCGTAACCTATGAGCATGAGCATTGGCACAAAAATAGGTGCTGTTACCGCCCATTGCGCTGATGCACTCCCTAGCGACAGGTTCACTACACCACACATCAAAATAAACAGAATAAACACCGCTGGGCCATCTAACCCTGCCGCTTGTAACAACGCAGCACCTTTAACGGCTAATACTGTGCCTAGGTTTGTCCATTTGAAAAACGCAACAAACTGCGCAGCAAAGAACACTAGCGTAATGTAAAGACCCATTGCCCCCATGCTTTTAGACATGGCATCAATAACATCTTTGTCGTTCTTCATCGACTTGGTAACTTTACCGTAAACAAAGCCAGGAATAGCAAAGGTGATAAAGATGAATGCAACAATGCCTTTAAGGAACGGAGAGCCCGCTACTTCACCTGTTTCTGGATGACGCAATATACCGTTTTCTGGCACTACCGTTAGCGCTAATATCGCGCAAACTATAACAAACGATATCCCTGCCCAACGCAGGCCTTTCTTTTCTAAATCCGTAGGCGCGTCCATTGATTGCTTGCCTAAATCTATGGAAGCATCAGCAGGGTCAAATTTACCGAGTCTCGGCTCAACAACCTTTTCGGTGACCAACGCTCCCATTGTGGCTACAACGAAGGTACTGATGAACATGAAGTACCAGTTTACTTCTGGGCCTACCATATAGTCGGGGTCAATCATGTGAGCAGCGGCTTCCGTGATACCCGACAACAGTGGGTCAACAGTTCCAAGCAGTAGGTTGGCGCTATAGCCAGCCGATACACCTGCAAACGCGGCGGCCAGACCCGCTAACGGGTGACGACCTAACGAGTGGAAAATCATCGCTGCCAGTGGAATAAGTACCACGTAGCCAAGCTCTGATGCTGTGTTTGAAATGATACCTGCGAAGACGATAGCAAAGGTCACGGCACGTTTAGAGGCATTCATCACCAATGCGCGCATAGCTGCCGACAAAAGGCCAGAATGTTCTGCTACCGATACACCAAGAAGCGCAACAAGTACGGTACCCAGCGGCGCAAAGCCAGTAAAGTTGGTGACCAAACCCGTTACTATTCGCTGCAAACCTTCTGCGCTCATCAGCGATATGACTTCAATCATACCGTCTTCTTCGCGCCCCTTTGCACCTATTGGGCGAGGGTCAGCCACAGCAATGTCAAAGTAACCAAGTATCCCACTAAGTAACACTATAAAAAGTGAAAGCAGAGCGAACAGCGTTACTGGATGTGGGAGCAGGTTTCCTAACCATTCCACCGTGGTGAGAAATCGCGAGAATAACCCACCTTGTCCGCCCCTATCATCGGCAGACACTGTATTTGTATTTTCCGTTGTCAAAATCTTCCCTCTGTCGTTTATTGACGTCTACCACACCAAGGTTAATGCTGGGAAGGCATCAACCTTGTACATAAATAGTGACGTGTTTTAATAATATTCAGGTGGTATTTTACCCGATTCTGTGAAAATTTGGCAGTAGGTAGGGTAAATGAAGGGTTAAGTCAGTGTATATTTTCCTAAAATTGCCCGGCTACGCTGATTAAATATAACCCGCTATATCATACCTTTAGCCTTTTGAAAGGCGTAAAAAAACCAGTCTAAAAAGACTGGTTTTTAAAGCTTCAAATTACGGCTATTTAGTTACCGTTTGACTTGTTCATATACTTGAAGAAGTCGCTATCTGGTGCAATAACCATGACATCTTGTTTGCTGTTAAAGCTTTGCTTATACGCATCCATACTGCGCAGGAAGCTGTAAAAATCAGCGTTCTTTGAGTAAGCGTCAGCGTAAATTTGTGCCGCAATCGCATCACCTTCACCGCGAAGTTGACGTGCATTACGCTCAGCATCAGCAAGCATTACCGTTACCTTAGCATCGATGTTCGCCTTAATGACTTCGGCTTGCTCTTGACCTTCTGAACGGTGCTCACGAGCTACGGCGGCACGCTCTGCGCGCATACGCTGGAAGATCGAGTTGCTCACCTCAGTAGGTAAGTTAATCTGCTTAACGCGTACGTCTACAATTTCAATACCAAGCTCGTCAGACGATGTAGAAGCTTGTTCCATTGCTTGGTTCATAAGCGCTGAACGCTCACCAGAAACGATTTGTGCAATAGTACGAGTACCAAACTCAGAACGTAGGCCGTTGTTTACTTTTTGCTTCAGTAGCGCTTCTGCTTGCAGCTTGTTGCCCCCCGTTGATAGATAGTAACGTGCAAAGTCTTCTATGCGCCACTTAACATAAGAGTCAACAATCAGGTCTTTCTTCTCGCTTGTTACAAAGCGGTCTGGTGATCCATCTAACGTTTGAATTCGCGCATCAAGAACACGGACTGAATCGATAAATGGAAGTTTAAAGTGAAGGCCTGGTTCAAATACTTTTGTATCGCCGGTCGCATCGTCTCTTTGCACTTTACCAAACTGAATAACAATGGCGCGCTCGCCTTCTTTAACTGCAAACAGTGAGCCTGATGCAAGCATTACAAGAAGAACAAATACTGCAATTAACAAATTCTTCATTGTGCTTATCTCCCCTCTCTGTAGCTATCGCCACGCAAGCCCATACTTGGCGAGCTGTTGCGGCTGCGGCCGTTAGCATCAGTTACTGGTGCTTGTAAGCCTTCCAGTGTATTGCGAGTATTCTTGTTATTAGTTGATTGCTGGCGTTCCATAATCTTATCTAAAGGCAAATACATCATGTTATTGCCGCCTTTACTATCAACCATGATCTTGCTGGTATTACCCAACACTTCTTCCATGGTCTCTAGATAAATACGCTCGCGAGTAACTTGAGGAGCACGCTCATATTGTGGAAGCAGCTCTTCAAAACGTGCCACTTCACCCTGCGCTTCCAACGTTACACGCTCTTTATAGGCTTGCGCTTCTTCATTCATACGATTTACTTGACCACGTGCACGTGGCTCAATCTCTCTCGCATAAGCTTCAGCTTCACGAATGAAGCGCTGTTGATCTTCCTGTGCAGCAATGGCATCATCGAATGCATCTTTAACTTGCTCAGGTGGACGGGCATCACGGAAGTTCATATCGATAATGGAAACCCCCATGTTGTAGGGTTCAATGATCGCTTGAAGCTCTTCCCATACACGCTGACGCGTTACTTCACGGCCGTCGGTAAGTACGTCGTCCATTTTAGAGTGGCCAACTACGTAGCGAATAGCGCTATCAAGAGACTGACTTAAACTCTGCTCAGGGCTTTCAACGGCAAACGTCCAACGATACGGATCTACAACGCGAAATTGCATTTCCATTTGAACGCTTACCACGTTTTCGTCTTCTGTAAGCATAGAACCTGAAGATGACTGGTCGCGAATTGACTGAACATCTACAGGAATAACTGAATCAATAAACGTTGGTGCCCAACGAAGACCTGGTTCAACCTGCTCGTGATACTCACCAAAACGAAGGACTACGCCGCGCTCTGCTTCACGAATGGTGTAAAAGCCACTAATGAACCAAATTACGACAAGTAAACCTACAAGAATACCAGCACCAATACCGCCTAGGCTTTTGCCTGAGCCGCCACCGTTGCCACCTGACTTTCCAAACTTACCAAATAAGTTTTTAAACACATCGTCCAAATCTGGGGGACCTTGCTCTTTCCCACCGCGATTCTTCCACGGGTCGTTATTATTGCCACCCGGCTCATTCCAAGCCATGCTGATACTCCATAGATTACTGTTATATTTTTGAATTTCGCATGCTCAATGCAGTGACTAGCACTGACTAATGTCGCACAACATACTCTGATATTCCGTTTTCCAGACGCTTTTCAAGCCTGTTCCAGTCAGCGGCGGGCATTCTTACATCAACTACCCAGTCTCCCTGACTGTCGTATTCTTCACTAGCAATACAGTTTAGTTCGAACAACACGCCGCGCAATCGACTTTGTGCAGGCGGAATCTTCAACGTGTAATTCACCATGCTTTTACCTAAACATTCGGTTAAAGCTTGGCTCAATAATTCCGTTCCTTCGCCTGTTTGTGCAGATAGCCACACTCTAACAGGCACGCCTTCGTCGTTTCTTTCTATACGCGGTTGAACGTCGTCTAGTTTATCAATCTTATTACAGATTAGTAATTGTTGAATCTCTCCAGCTTCAATTTCTTCAAGTACATCATTAACTTCATCCATGGTTTCGCGATATTTTGCATCAGCAATATCAACCACATGGAGCAGTAAATCTGCTTCTTGAGTCTCTTGAAGAGTCGCTTTGAACGCAGCAACTAAGTCGTGGGGAAGATGACGAATAAAACCAACCGTGTCGGCCAAAATAGCGGGACCAACATCTTTTAACTCGATTTTACGTAACGTGGGATCTAGCGTTGCAAACAGCTGATCGGCAGCGTAAACGTGTGAATCGGTAATGGTGTTAAACAGCGTCGATTTTCCCGCATTCGTATAGCCAACTAAGGATACCGTTGGAATTTCAGCGCGTTTGCGCGAGCGGCGACCCTGCTCGCGTTGCTTTTGCACTTTTTCCAAACGACGAAGAATGGCTTTAATACGACCACGAAGTAGTCGACGGTCAGTTTCTAGCTGTGTCTCACCTGGACCACGAAGACCAATACCACCTTTTTGACGCTCAAGGTGGGTCCATCCTCTGATGAGACGAGTTGAGATATGCCTCAACTGGGCTAGTTCGACCTGGAGCTTCCCCTCGTGTGTTCTTGCGCGCTGCGCAAAAATATCAAGAATTAGCCCCGTTCTATCTAACACCCGGCATTTACACACCGCTTCTAAATTACGCTCCTGAGAAGGAGAAAGCGCGTGGTTGAAGATAACAACGTTGGCATCGTGAGCTTTCACTGCCGCTGCTATTTCCTCTGCCTTACCTGAACCAACAAAAAACTTAGCATGAGGCGCACTGCGCGAAGTCGTAATAACTTCTACCGCATTAACCCCTGCTGAAGACACAAGTAATTCAAGCTCACTTAAGTCTTCTTTACTGCTCTCGTCGGAAAAATTAACATGAACAAGTACAGCCTGTTCACCGGCTTCATAACGGTCAAACAAGCGCGTTACCTTTTAAATTATTCACCTTTAGTATTTTCAGAATCTCCTGCGCTAGGCATTGTGATAGCGCGTGCTGGAACAACAGTAGAAATCGCGTGCTTATACACCATTTGGCTTACTGTGTTCTTCAGTAAAATTACGAACTGGTCGAAAGATTCAACCTGTCCCTGAAGTTTAATACCGTTTACCAGATAAATTGATACTGGAATACGTTCCTTACGCAAAGCGTTCAAGAATGGGTCTTGTAAAGATTGCCCTTTAGCCATTTGATATCCTTAGTTTTTATTATTCGTGATAGGAATTTCACTATCACTGCACGTCTAATATATACCACACTCAAACATTTAAAGTGTGACTTTCGCTGTAATTTTAGTCAAATTATCGTTAGCAAATGTGTCTAGCCATGTAACCTGCTCCCAGCCCCGTAACCACGTGAGTTGACGCTTGGCGAGCTGTCTTGTAGCGATAATGCCTCTTTCACGCATTTCTGCGTAACTCAATTGGCCGTCTAGGTACTGCCACATCTGTCTGTACCCTACCGAACGAATAGAAGGCAAATCTTCATGAAGATCACTGCGTTCGTAGAGTTTTACTACTTCATTCTCAAACCCTTGCTCCAACATCAAATCAAAGCGGGTCGCTATACGTTCGTGCAACACTGCCCTGTCTGCGGGCGCTATGGCAAATTGTGCAATGTTATAACGGCACTTTTCACCCTCTTGTTGTTGCCAATGTGTCAACGTCTTGCCGGTACTTCTATACACTTCCAGCGCACGGGTAATTCGCTGTGGGTCGTTGGGATGAATTCTCTCACCACTAATTGGGTCTACACCACGTAATTCATCGTGTAATTTAGACCAACCCAAGCGTTGTGCCTGCTGTGTTATTTCGTCCCGAATCTTTTCATCTGACTTAGGTAGTGGCGAAATTCCATTTATCAAGGCATTAAAGTACATCATTGTACCTCCAGCCAAAATTGGCACCTTGCCACGCGCTAAAATATCGCCAATTAGCGCATTAGTGTCGTTTACAAATTGCGACACCGAATAGCTTTGTGCAGGGTCGATAATATCAATTAGATGATGTACTACACCTGCTTGCTCTTCCTGCGTTGGCTTCGCAGTGCCGATGTCCATACCTTTATATACAAGGGCTGAATCAACACTAATTACTTCGCTTTCAACCTTGGCCGCTATATCAAGCGCCAAGCCTGTCTTGCCTGATGCCGTGGGGCCCATAATTGCTATTACTGGCAATGCAGAATTTATGCCATTGGACACCCTATTATCCCCATACATCTAGCACTGAATTTAAGGGGCGCACTTTAGCAAATTGTTCAATAATTTCCCATTGTTTCACTTCGCTCTGCTGATCCAACCAGTACCACAGCGCATTTGATGTCTCTTCATCTAATACATGTTCAGGCAAAACCAATGATTTTACGGCATCACCAAGTGAATTTACTTCATCATTTAGTTCAACTAATAAGAAGTATTCAAACCACTTGAGCCACGGCAAGTGCCTGGTGCCGGCCGGTACCTGTTGCAGCCGATATTTGCCAGCCACTTTATTCACTTCAAAATGCGCGTCGTTTAGCAGTGTAACCAGTTGCTCATTGACGTTATTGAGCGAAACAGCAACGGGCATTAACAACGGTTGCCCATGCTGAGCTTTTAAAAATAGTTCGCTTAACCAAACATTTGCAACTTTAGTTGCACAAAGAAGGTAAATTTTTTCTGATTTTGGGTAAATTCTACTCTGGGAAGTTAGATTAACGTGCTCTGCAACGGGCATCGGGCCTGCATTGTTATTAATAATGTCGCTATTTGGCGTCATTAACGCATTGTAATTTGACTGATATGCCGCGCTTGGCCCTCGACTTTGCTTATGTGCAGCGCCACCACTTCGTCCACTACTGGTACTCCTCGAGGAGGTATTTCTTGAACTGCCTGTAAATTGTCCATAAGGCTGTGGCGCGCCTTGCGAGACTCCCCCCGTCGAGTAACGAGAAGACTCGTTGAACGCCTGTGTATTATCCGAGGTTTGATTCTGTAACGGCCTAATGTAATCGTGTTCTACCTGAGAAGACATGAAATCTGAGCCCGAAGGACGGTTTGCGTCCATTCCTGATAACGGCTGTTCATCGGTCATGGCGTGCAGCGCATCACTCACGGTTTTACAGATAAAGTCGTGTACCAATCTGCCTTGTTGAAACCTCACCTCATGCTTGGCGGGATGAACATTTACATCCACATCTTTAGGGTTAACCGTTAAGTACACCACAAAGCTTGGTTGCTCCACCACACCCCAAACGCTTTCGTACGCTTGGCGAATAGCGTGCATAATAAGCTTATCTCGCATGCCTCTGCCGTTAACAAAACTGAACTGGCAATCATTACTGCTGCGAAGCATGGCCTCATTACCTAGCCAAGCATCAATGTGAAGACCTTCATACTCAGTACTAATATGTACGGCGTTTTGAACAAACTTTTGTCCAACCACAGCACCAATTCGGGTGGCTAAACTGCCTGCTTTGTCGGCGATAAAGCGCTTTACTACTTTATCGTTGTGTTTTAAAACAAATGAAACCTTGGGATAGCTCAGTGCTATGCGTTTTATGACTTCTTCAATATGCTGAAATTCGGTTTTTTCGGTGCGTAAAAACTTACGTCTTGCTGGCGTGTTGTAAAACAGATCTGCCACGTCAATTGTGGTGCCAACAGGGTGGGCCGCTGGCTGGATATTTACCGCCATCTCCCTGCCCTCACAATAGGCCTGCCACGCTTCACCTTGAGACTCAGTGCGCGATGTCAGTGTCAACCGACTTACCGAGCTAATACTGGCCAGCGCTTCGCCACGAAAGCCAAGAGAGAGAATTTGTTCTAAGTCATCCAAAGTGGTGATTTTACTGGTTGCATGGCGACTCAATGCCAGCTGCAGTTCACTTTTGACAATGCCTGACCCATTGTCTTTTATTCGAATGCGTTTGTGGCCACCTTTTTCAATATCGACTTCTATTTTGGTGGCACCAGCATCAAGGCTGTTTTCTAGTAACTCTTTAACCACAGACGCGGGGCGCTCAACCACTTCACCAGCGGCAATCTGGTTAGCAAGTTGGGGAGATAAAAGCTGTATAGGCAAAGGACTACCCTATGATATTAACTGTATGGATTCGTGGCGATACGACATGTAAGTGCAACGAGTGCTAAAAAAGCCGATGAAACAAAACCTTTGTTTATGTTCTCGGAATATTTAGTACCTGCCCTACGCGTACAACATCACTTGAAAGATCGTTGGCGGCTTTGATGCTGCTTACTTTTACATTGTAACGCTGTGCTAATAACGAAAGCGACTCGCCGCTTCTTACTTTGTGCGTTCGGTTATTCGCCCTTTCTTGTGCCCACAGTGTACCATCAGGGGGAACTTGCTTGAAGTAACGCTTAGTCGCATTAAACATGGCATTCGCTAAGCGTTCGCGATGTTTAGACCAGTTCAGATTCTTCTCTTCTTGCGGATTAGAAATGAAACCAACTTCGACCAAAATAGAGGGGATGTCAGGCGCGGTCAAAACTGCAAAACTGGCGGCTTGTGGTTTTCTTTTATGCAGACTGGTCACCTGCTTTAGCTCTTCAACCACTTTATTACCTAAATCGTGGCTGGTCGCCATGCTGTGATCCATCGATAAACCCAGTATGGTTTCAGTAAGATATCGCTCGCTTGATTTATCATTGATCACTTCAGCTGCACCACCGAGTAATTCAGAGTGACGTTCAGATTTCTCTAGCCAGCGGCCTAATTCAGTGTCTGCTCTTCGCATGGATAGTACCCACACCGAACCACCTCGCGGTTGAGGCTGACTAAACGCATCGGCGTGGATGGAAATAAGCAAATCGGCTTTTTTCTCGCGCGCAATTTCAGGACGTCGATTAGGAGAAACATAATAATCATCGCCACGAGTCATGATGGCGCGCATACCTCGCTCCCGGTTTATCATGTCTTCCAGTTTTTTGGCGATACTCAGGGTGATGTGCTTTTCATAGGTACCAGCCGGACCGATTGAACCTGGGTCATGTCCACCATGCCCGGCGTCGATGGCGACGATAATGTCTCGGTCTCGGGCACTGGTAGAATCATCAATAACGACAGAGCCAGTTGATGCCGACGCTGATAAAGTTGGCGACGGCTTCGGCGCGCTATCTGGTAAATCGACAACCAGCCTGTGTCCGTAAGCACCATCGGGGGTTACTGCAAATAACGAAGGCTTGGTATTTCTATTGAGCTCAACAACCACTCTGGCAGATGATTTGTTTTTCGGTGTGGAGTAGCGCAGCTTTTTAATCAAATCACCGCTGTTTTCAATGCCAGAAAGCTTAGCGGTGTCGCTGGTGTTGTTAAGATCGATGACAAGCCGAAGCGGATTTTTAAGTGTAAAATAGGTGAACTCTGGCGCTGATTTCATATCGAAAACAACGCGCGTATTGTCCGGCGACGGCCATATCCTAACCCCGTCGATGTTATTTTGCGCACCGTGTGCGAATTGCACGACGAAACACAATAATAATACCGAAACTATACTGCGCACCATAATTAGCCTTTCTGTTATTGTTATGCTGCTCTCGTCAACTCCGGAGCGGCTATTTATTCAGTTTTTCTTTCATTTCGCATTTGCGCTAAACGCGCTTGCATTGCTGAAGCAATTTCGCACCGTGGGCACTTTTTGCTTCCAAATTAAACTGCCTACCCGATGGCGTAATATTTATACTAATCACTAAGTCTGGGGATGCCAAGTATTCGCCCCCTTTTTCCGACCATTCAATAAGCGCGATAGCGCCCGAACCAAAGTAATCGCGAATTCCCATGAACTCTAACTCTTCTGGGTCGGCTAAGCGATACAGGTCGAAGTGATAGATATTGACGCCATCCAACTCATAAGGTTCAACCAATGTATAGGTTGGACTTTTAACGCTACCTGAATGACCTAAAGATTGAATGAAATATCGGCTAAATGTCGTTTTCCCTGCACCTAAGTCGCCGTTTAAATAAATAACAGCATCGGTAGGGAGTTGACTCGAAACAGCCTGCGCTAAATCTCTGGCAAGCTGCGCAGTATCATCTACTTCATTAGCAAAAAAAGAGGTATGCGGGTAAGACATCAACAATATTCCACAGTAATAGAAAGCCGAATAACACAGTAGATGCCTGCCCGTTCAAGACAAAACCACGCTAACTAGTGGTTTATAAGCGCACGTACTGCGTCAAACAAATCGCTCGCTATCATACCACGTTGACCATACAGTTGGGCAATATCATCGCCAGCCTTAGCATGAAGCACTACACCATATTTCGCTGCAATATCTGTTTCTACGCCTTGCGCGAGCAACGCGCCCAATATTCCGCTTAATACATCACCGCTTCCTGCGGTAGCCATACCTGGATTACCGTGACGGCAAACCCAGGTTTTCTTTTCATTGTCGATAAGCGTGCCCGCCCCTTTTAGTACACAGACCGCATGGTATCGCTGTGAGCACTGCCTTGCGTAGTTAAAACGGTCGCTTTCTACATCATCAATAGAAACACCGAGTAAACGCGCAGCTTCGCCCGCGTGAGGGGTTAAAATACTGTCAGACAAGGTGTACGCGGTTGACTGCTGACACAACAGATTTAGCGCGTCAGCATCAATGACCACAGGCTTATTTTGGCTTTGACAGTGCTTCATGGTGGTTTCAAATGCGCTTTCTGCCCATTCATCTTGCCCAAGACCCGGTCCAATAACCACACAGGTTGCCCAAGCTAATGCATCTTCCAAATTAAAGTCGGTGACCATGAGTTCAGGTCTGCCTGCACTGACCTGAACGACTGACGACTCATGGGTATACACGCGTACCATGCCCGCACCGCTTCTCAGCGCGGCTTCACTGGCGAGTCGAATGGCACCTGCTGTTCCGCGGTTACCGCCAATGCACAACAGTCGACCATAAGTCCCTTTATGACTGTTAATCTCCCGTGGCCCCATACCTTTAAAGTGGTCGATATTTAGCATGGTCGCGCTCGCTTTAGCTAATGCTTGGAACGCTTTGCCGATACCCAAGTCCGCATACACTAACTTACCGCACGATTGTTTACCCGCACCAGTAACAAGCCCCGGCTTAATGCCCACAAAAGTAACGGTGATATCAGCCTGAACACATCGCCCCAGGCTCTGTCCTGTATTTGCATCAAGCCCTGACGGCACATCAACGCTTACAACCGGTGTTGATGACGCATTCACCGCATCAATGATGTCTGCAAACTCATTGCGAATATAGCTATTAATACCTGTACCAAGAAGCGCATCTATCACTACGTCAGACTTCTCGAGGAGCGCAGCGTCAAACCCATTGATACTGCCTCCTGAATCGAGCCAGCGCTGCTGTGCTTTGCCAGCATCACCATCCAGCGTACGTTCAGGCTCAACCGCACATAAATGCACTTGTTTACCCGCAAGTTTTGCGTTTATTGCTGCAATGTAGCCGTCACCCGCATTGTTACCTTGGCCCACCAGCACTAAGTAAACGTCTGAGTTTGGCATAAGCTCAAGACACTGCTTAAACACCACATCACCAGCTCGTTGCATCAACGTGAACATATCGCAGCCCGAATTCGCGGCGGCTTGCGCTTCATTTTCTCTAACCTGATCGGCCCGAAATAGTTTGTATGATAAACTTGACGTTAATTGAGTATCTAGCATAAGCAAATGTCCGAAATTAGTTCTATCGACCTTGTTGAATTAACCAACAATATCAAGGCTTGGGGTACAGCGCTAGGCTTTCAACAGGTTGGCATCAGCGATATTGATCTACATCAGCACGAGGCTCACCTCAAGGAATGGTTAGACAACGGGTACCACGGTGACATGGCCTTTATGGAGAGTCATGGGATGAAGCGTGCCCGGCCTGATGAGTTGGTCCCAGGGACATTACGGGTTATCAGCGTTCGCATGAACTACTTACCTCCTGACGCCTCGTTTGCTAAGCATTTAAAAAAGCCAGAAATAGGATACATCAGCCGCTATGCATTGGGCCGTGACTACCACAAAGTGCTGCGCAAACGTCTGAAGCAATTGGGAGAGAAAATCACCGCATCCTTGGCGCATACCCAATATCGCCCGTTTGTAGACTCAGCCCCCGTATTGGAACACGCTATTGCTGAAAAAGCGGGTATTGGCTGGACGGGGAAACACAGCCTGACACTCAACAAAGAAGCCGGCTCTTGGTTCTTCTTAGGTGAGCTGTTCATCAATTTGCCATTACCCACTGACTCACCAATTGAAGAGGGTTGCGGCACCTGCACGGCGTGTCTAACCATCTGCCCGACCAATGCAATTGTTGCGCCTTATAAAGTAGATGCCCGTCGCTGTATTTCCTATCTCACCATTGAATCAGACAAAGATATTCCCGAAGATTTACGTCTCATGATGGGCAATCGCATTTATGGCTGCGACGATTGCCAACTTGTTTGCCCTTGGAATCGCTTTGCCGATGTTACCAGTGAAGAAGATTTCCACCCGCGACAAGTGCTTCACGGCCAAAGTCTCAATGCGCTTTTCGGCTGGTCTGAAGAAACCTTCTTACGCAATACGGAAGGCTCTCCCATCAGGCGGATTGGCTTTGAGAAGTGGCAGCGTAATATTGCCGTTGCGTTAGGAAACGCTCCGTATGATGAACAAAGCATTCTGCTTTTGAAAGAAAGACGAGGGAGCGTGAGTGACTTGGTGGACAGACATATTGATTGGGCTCTTAAGCGGCAGCAAGAGAAGCAACAAGCGTCTGATGCGAAAAACAGGCAGCAAGCGCGGCTTATTCGCGTAATTGAAAAAGGTTTACCAAGAGACGCCTAACGCCAGTACACGTTTGAATAAGGCATACCGCGAATTCAATTGGCGATATACACGTTTTGGGGTTAACCCGCTGAGGCAAGCTGACTGTTTAAATCGGCCTGAGTGCTATTCCGATAGCGCACACGAGCATTTGGCGAATGGGATGCGGCGAAAGAAACGTTAAGTTTGAGGCCTCGCTGTGCCACTTGCGTGGTTATGATAGGCGAGCCGAATTCCCACCACGGCTCCTGTTCCAATGCTTCAATAACTCGCGACAGCTCAGTTTCAGAACCGTCATACTCACCCGTTATTTCGCAATGTCCGTTCTCACATTTTACCGAGTCTAAAACAAAGCGCTCGTTGTTAGGCGGCAGCGCAAAAAACGTATTGAGTGAGCCTTCGGTTTTAGTATAGAAAACCTCTGGCGCCATGATTTGGACATTCTCAGCAACGGGGGCAACATTCATCTCGCCGTTTTTCGTAACGCTTGTATCCAAGAGCACCGCACCTGCTTCATTTGAAACCAACTTGGCGGCGGGCTTAATAACTTTCAGCTCACTCGTTTCGGTGGCACGAGAGCGCGCTAACACATTGGTTAGTCGCTCTTTTTCTGCATTGGATTCACTGAGTTGGTGTTGATAGCCAGAAAATTTATACCCCGCTATCAATGCAAACGCTATCAGCAACAACACAAGCCACGTTTTCATTTTACTTCCTTTATCGAAGTCGCTTACTTGTGATATTGCTTACTAAGTTCATGTACCGCATTAACGAACACACCTGCATTTTCAGGTGGTACGTCTAGATGGATACCGTGACCTAAATTAAATACGTGACCGCTACCTTCACCGTAACCTTCTAGAATGGACGCCACTTCTTGCTCAATTCTTTGCGGTTGAGCATACAGCATTGATGGATCCATATTGCCTTGAAGTGCAACTTTATCGCCAATGCGCGCACGCGCTTCTTTAATGTCGATAGTCCAGTCTAAACCTACTGCGTCGCAGCCTGTCGCCGCAATCGATTCTAGCCACATGCCACCGTTTTTGGTGAACAAGGTAACAGGTACTTTACGGCCTTCATTTTCACGGGTCAGCCCACTTACAATGCGCTCCATGTACTGAAGCGAGAATTCTTTGTAGTCACGAGGAGATAACACGCCACCCCAAGTATCAAATACCATGACTGACTGCGCGCCCGCAGCGATTTGAGCATTTAAATACTCAGTAACAGAATCAGCCAGTTTTGCTAGTAACGCATGAAGCGTTGCTGGCTCAGCAAATGCCATTTTCTTGATTTTGGTAAAGGCTTTACTTGAACCACCTTCAATCATGTAAGTCGCGAGTGTCCAAGGGCTTCCAGAAAAACCAATTAATGGCACTTCACCTTTAAGCTCACGGCGAATAGTACGAACGGCATTCATTACGTACTGTAATTCACCTTCTGGATCAGGAAGGCCTATTTTATCCACATCCGCTTTACACGTGATTGGATTTTTAAAGCGAGGGCCTTCACCTGTTTCAAAGTAAAGACCGAGGCCCATCGCATCTGGAATGGTCAAAATATCCGAAAAGAGAATTGCAGCGTCGAGAGGAAAACGACGTAAAGGTTGTAGCGTCACCTCACATGCAAGTTCTGCATTCTTGCACAACGACATAAAATCGCCTGCTACTGCACGAGTCGCTTTGTACTCTGGGAGGTAGCGCCCGGCTTGTCGCATCATCCATACGGGTGTGACATCAACCGGCTGCTTAAGTAACGCACGTAAGTAACGATCGTTCTTTAACGCGGGCTTATCAACACTGGGGAAATTTTGCGACATATAACTCACCTAAATTACTGAAGATATTTGAGCGCGAAAGTATACCAGTATTCTTAACTAAGGTGTGCTAAAACCTGTATTAAAAAATCAATGTTTTAACGACAAATCGGTGTAGTGTCGATTATTAAAGACAAACAATACTTGAACATTACTTTAAAAAGACGCTTGCACTTAAAGTGAGTGTTTGCTATTACTATAACCGTTAAAGAAAAGAAGCCCTACATGGGACCGTGCTAAACTTATTGAAACCCTGCCTCGGCAGGGTTTTTTATTTGTCGCCGATCAGAGACACCGCTTCAGCAATTAATTGTCCCGCAATAGACACTTTCGGTGGAATAGTCGGCAGCGCATCTATATCAAACCATTGCGCATCATCTATCTCGTTCTCCTGACAACGAATTTCCCCTTCGTCATACTCGGCAACAAACCCGACCATTAAGGAATGTGGAAATGGCCATGGCTGACTATTGTAATAGCGCAAGTTTTTAACCTTAACGCCAACTTCTTCGAAAACTTCTCTGTGGACCGCTTGCTCCAGACTTTCACCACTTTCTACGAAGCCTGCAAGGGTTGAATACATATTGGATTCTCGGTGGCGAACGCCTTTGGCCAACAATATTTTTTCGTTGTCGTGTATAGAAACAATGATACAGGGAGACACTCTTGGATAACTGCGATGTTGACAGCGGTGACAATGCATTGCCATTTCCCAATCTACGCGTTCAGTCTTGGCTCCACATTGCCCGCAAAATTGATGAGTACGCAAGAAGTGGATGTATTGCCAGGCTCGCCCAATAACGGAAAAGGCAATATCGTATTCGGCAAAAAGAAGCTGTCTAAGCGATACCCGTTCCCAACCGGGTTCGTCAACATGCTCAGCGCCCAAATCAACAACATATACGGGCAGATCTCTATGCGCCGTCTCATTGAGCGGCGGAAGTTGATGAATTTCATCGATATAAGATGCTAAAAATGGAATATCACTCAGGTAAGCAACGGGGATAGACTCAGACGATTCTTGTACTACAATTTTGCCGCGACTAAAAACTACCCACAGGGCTTGCTGAGCAGCTAGTTTCGCCTCATCCAACTTTATCATCATTGCACATCACTCCTGTTCTTTAATGCTTCATACTACACTAAATACTGAGCGTATAGATCGCCACCATACATTTTGAAACGAACTTTTTCGCGCAAAATTTGTGTCGCTAGTGCACAGTGTTATACTGAAACTTATTGTCGCTAAACGGGTAACACATCAAAATGTTGCAACAGTTAGAAAGCGTTAAATCAAAATGGGGCGGGAAAAGCCAGGTTATTGACCGCTGGTTAATGGACAGACAGGCACTGTTAGTTTCTTTCTGTGAACTAGCAGGTATTAACAAGCGAAGCGAGTGTTTACCTGACCCAGATGAAATAGACAACTTTTGCAGCGCATTACTCGATTATTTGTCGGTAGGACACTTTGAGGTTTTCGATATGTTGGTTGAAAACGACAATGAAGGCCTTGCACTACGAGATAAACTTTACCCCAGATTGACAAAAACCACTGACGCAGCACTCGCATTTAATGATACGTTTGCACAAGCAGTAACGCCCGAGCAGGCAGCTGAATTTGACTCAGCGCTAGCCAAGCTTGGTGAGACATTAGAAGAGCGTTTTGCCTTGGAAGATGAGTTAATAGCTCATGTACACACTAAAAAACGTGATCCAGAAGTGACGCTTTAATATAACAATGAAAGTCGAGTTTACGGTTATCATCAATGAACAAAACCACACTTATTCATAAGGCACGGGCTTATTGCGAGCAACGCGGCGCCAGATTCACACCGCTTAGAGAAAAGGTGTACGAAATTCTTGTTTCAAAGCACGGCCCTATGGGTGCTTATGAACTACTCGACTCACTAAAAGAAACAGAGTCTAGTGCCAAACCTGCGACAGTCTATCGCGCCCTTGATTTTCTTCTCGATTTTGGGTTTATTCACCGTTTAGAGTCTACGAATGCGTTTGTGGCCTGCTATCATTTTGGTTGTAACCACCCTGTTCAGTTTCTAATTTGTGACAGCTGTGGTGATGTTGCTGAAATTCAATCTGAAGGTCTTCAAGAGACCCTTGATAGCCAAGCAAAGCAACACGGATTCAAAGTATCGAAACAAACTATAGAGGCCCATGGATTATGTGCCGATTGTCAACAAACGGAAGATCACGCTGCGCAGGAGAGTGTACATGAATGCTGATTTTGTGAACCCGTTTATTGCTGGTCTTTTGAACGTGCTTGAAACCATGGCTCAAACTAAATTGACCCCGGGCAAGCCCAAGCGCAAACAAAGTGATATCGCCAAAGGCGATGTATCGGGGCTAATTGGCATGGTGGGCCCTGACGTTCGCGGCTCTATGTCTATTACTTTTGACGAGTCTTTGGCCCTGACTATAATGGAGAGAATGGTTGGCGAGCGCCCTGAGAAGCTTGATGCAGAAGTAGGCGACATGGTTGGCGAAGTTACCAACATGATTTGCGGTAACGCAAAACGAGACCTTGCTGAACGGGGTTACGAGTTTGGAATGGCAACACCCATTGTTGTATCAGGAAAGCAACATACGATTAGTCACCAGGTTGATGGTGCTAAAATTATTCTTCCTTTCATGTGCGACGAAGGGTTAGCGCATTTGGAAATCTGTTTTGACAAATAATTTCTGGCAGTCTGAAAAAATTACACTCGACAGCTACCCGAGAGGATTTCACCTGATAACACAGCAGGTGGAATCTGCACTACCCAGTATTCGTCATGTTGAAGTCGGCCTTTTGCACCTATGGCTTCAGCATACAAGCGCTAGTTTGACAATCAATGAAAATGCCGACCCTACAGTGAGGCATGATATGGAAGCGTTCTTCAACCATAGTGTAAAAGAAGAACTTTCTTTTTTCAGGCATACTTATGAAGGTAAAGATGATATGCCTGCTCACTTAAAATCGAGTATACTAGGGTGTCAACTTACTATACCTGTCCAACAAGGCAAGCTTGCACTTGGCACGTGGCAGGGTATCATGCTCGGCGAACACCGAGATCATGGTGGAAGACGAACAATTATTGCCACATTACAAGGGATCGCAGCCTAACCCATATTATAAATGGCACAATTTGTGCTAGCGTTAAACGTTAAGCACAACACAAAATTATCAAAAATCGATAATCACTCAACGTTAAACAGGATGTGACTATGAAACAACACTTTAAAATGGCAGCGCTATCTCTTGCTGTAATTTCTTCGACTAATGCATTTGCACAAGACTCTTCTGAGCCAGAGTACAAAAACTGGTTTGGTTTGTCTGGCATGTATTACAACACTGACGACTCACGTCCGTTAGATCTAACTGACGGCGGCCTTTACGACGATGGTCGTGGCGTAGCTTTTGAATACGGTTTCCGTTTTACTCAAAGCTGGGCAGCACGTGTTGAATTTACAGCCCTAGACCTTGATTATGCAGGCGGCGGTGATGAAAGCGGTGAAATGGTTGGTGTTGACGCACTATACTTCATGCCAAATGATGCATGGTTCGTTTTTGGTGGTGTTAAGCGTCAAGCAGTAGGCGAATCAACTACGCTTGGTAACATCGGTATCGGTAAACACTGGGACATCCACGAAGATGTTAAACTTGTTACTGAAATCGCCGCTTATCACGACTTCGGTGAAGATTACAATGACTACAGTGTTAAAGTTGGTATCGCGATACCATTTGGTAAAGGCACTCCTGCCGCACCTAAAGACAGCGACAACGATGGCGTTGTAGATAGCAAAGACCAGTGCCCAATGACACCAGCGGGTGTTCGTGTTGACGCAAATGGTTGTAGCATCGATGATGATAACGATGGCGTTCTAAACAACGTGGACCAGTGTCCTAACACTCCAGCTGGCACTAAAGTAGATGCAACTGGCTGTGCAATTAAAGATTCGGACAACGACGGCGTTGTAGACAGCAAAGATATGTGCCCTGATACACCAGCTGGCGTGAAAGTTGATGCAAAAGGTTGTACAGTATTTGACGAAGAGACAGTAGAAATCACACTACGCGTTCTATTCGACAACGAAAGTGCTGTAGTTAAAATGCCAAAAGATCCAGAAATCTCTGAATTTGCTGAGTTCATGAAGCAGTATCCTTCAACAACTGCGGTAATTGAAGGTCACACTTCTGCACCAGGTAGTGAAGCTTACAACATGGACCTTTCTAAGCGTCGTGCTGCGAACTTCAAAGAAGTAATGGTAGACATGTACGGTATCGAAGGTTCTCGTTTAGAGACTATCGGTTACGGCGAAACTCAGCTTCTAGACAATGGTAAGAATGCTGAAGCACACCGTGTTAACCGTCGCATTTCAGTGACAGTTAAAGACACAGTGAAAGTAGCTGAAGAAAAGTAATTCATTGTATATGAATTGAAAAAGGCGCCTGACGGCGCCTTTTTTGTGTCTGAAATACTTTAACTTGTTAACCCTTAAAATGAAGACCGTGGCCGCGGTCTAAGCCTTTAGTCGCCAAAAGAGGGGCTAATATTCATCGGCTATGGCAGGGCCTGCATAGTTGTCAAATCGTGAGAATTGGCCTTGGAACGTAAGTCGACAGGTACCAATTGGGCCGTTACGCTGTTTACCAATAATAATCTCTGCAATGCCCTTATACTCACTGTTTTCGTGATAAACCTCATCACGATAAATAAACATAATAAGGTCGGCATCCTGCTCGATTGAGCCAGACTCACGAAGGTCAGAGTTTACAGGACGTTTATCGGCGCGTTGTTCTAGCGTACGGTTAAGCTGTGAAAGGGCAACTACCGGCACTTCAAGCTCTTTAGCCAATGCTTTCAATGAGCGAGAGATCTCTGCAATTTCCAATGTTCGGTTATCGCTAAGAGAAGGTACGCGCATCAACTGAAGATAATCCACCATGATGAGACTGATTCCACCGCGTTCGCGAGCGAGTTTTCTTGCGCGACTTCGCACGTCCATTGGTGTAAGGCCTGATGAATCATCAACAAACAAACAATCTTTGTCTTTGAGCATAGCCATGGTGTTGGAGATACGTGCCCAATCTTCATCATCCAGCTGAGCAGTACGAATTTTGGTTTGGTCAACGCGGCTTAATGACGCCAACATACGCATCATGATTTGTTCTGAGGGCATCTCAAGACTGAAAACAAGTACAGGTTTGTCTTCTGCCATCATGGCGTTTTCAATCAAGTTCATGGCGAAGGTGGTCTTACCCATCGATGGACGAGCCGCCACGATAATAAGGTCAGAGGGCTGCATACCACTGGTCATTTTGTCTAGGTCGGTAAAGCCGGTAGTAACACCGGTAACGTCTTTATTGGTTTTCACCAATTCTTCTAGACGGTCAATGGTCTTCCCTAAGATAGACTCGACATCGCGAGGACCTTCGTTTTCACCAGTTCTTCGCTCGGCAATTTCAAATACTTTACTTTCGGCCAGGTCAAGAATGTCTGCACTGTCACGGCCTTCGGGGTTGTACCCAACTTCCGCTATTTCATGCGCCACGCCAATAAGCTCACGGGTTATCGCGCGCTCACTGATAATTTGCGCATAAGACACAACGTTCGCAGAACTTGGCGTGTTTTTGGCAAGTTCACCTAAGTAGGCAAAACCACCGGCATCTTCCAGTTCATCATGCTTTTCCAGTTCTTCTGATACTGTTATAAGATCTATTGGCTGGCTACTGTTTAGTAGTCGAGTGATTGCACGAAAGATAATTTGGTGTGAGCGATTGTAGAAATCGTTATCGGTAACAAGCTCCGCGACTTTGTCCCAGCTTTCAGGGTCAATAAGCATGCTGCCCAAAACAGATTGCTCAGCCTCAATGCTATGAGGTGGAACCTTCAATTTTTCAACATTCTTATCGTTTTTAGACGCAGACGCCACGAGTGAAACCTATTCCAATGCACAAAAGTCAGTTGGATATTATGCGCTTTTAACGTCCATCACTCAACAAAGGAAGTCGTCATTTTGTTGCGAAAGCGCAAAAAGACAACATCGTTTAAAGCGTTTTCTCCAGCTTTAAAAACGTACCATCAACCAAGGTGTAGGCGCTGCCACCTTCCTGAAAAATGAGTGTAGAACCCATGATTGCTGAATTATCAAGGCACGACAAACTTACTTCAGTAATCTTGTCGTCGCTAAAGCCAAGCGATGATGGAGAGGCTTTAAAAGCAGCATAAAAATCTTGATTACTGATATTTTTCGTTGAATACACCGGTGACTCACAGAATGCCTGATCGAGTTTAGCCGAGTCTGAAGCATAGGTTACCGAGCGACCCAAGAACTTTTCTGACTCTATTGATGAGTGAGCTGAAACACCTACATTATAGGCCTTGGTCACCACCCAAGTACCTTCGTAATAAGCGGGTTCCTGAACAGCACAGCCTAGCGTAAATGCGCATATTCCAAACGCACCAATAATTAGACTATGAAATCGCCAAAACCTTTTGACGTGTCCAACAATACTCAATGTAACCTCCAATCAAAAAATAACAAACCATGTGATGATGTGGGTGAAGCGTGCAGGTCCGCTAACTTGTAACTAAGAGCCATTAAAACGCACTTTTGTTACTTACAAACGCTCAGCTACACATTTTTAGCGACCAAACAAAAAAAGCTGCGATCACTCGCAGCTTTTCATTAATCACCACATGTCTGATTAATAAATGTGGACTAAATTCATTTTTTCAACCTAAAGTTTCAATTGTGTTGCCTATAGCTTATTCACTTTTGGTCTATTTCAATTCGCCCGTGTACCGTAGAGATGTCTACATTTGCAGCCCCACCGTTGTGGATAAAGCGTAGCCAGCTACCTGGGCCATACTTAGGCTTTTGCGACTTTTCATCACTGATATTGTTTACAATGTTGCCGCCAGCGTGCGTCTCAATATCAAATTGTGCCGATACGCCATCTTGAAAGACAAATTCCATCGCACCGCCTACAGAATTCGCTTTTACGCTACCGTTCTCATTAAGACCTAAACTTGCGTAAGTCCTTCCATTAACCGTATTGATTTGCAGTACGTCCACCGCTTGAAGAGACACATCGATTCGACCGTTGACGGTTTCTACTGATACGTCTGGGCTATCGGAAGTGATGTCGAGCTTGCCATTAACTGACGCAAAGCTCACTGGCGTGTTTCCTGAGTGTGACGCTTCAATTTCGCCATTCACTGTTTCCGCCTCTAAACGGCCTCTCACATTCTCAAGCACGATATCGCCATTAACCGACTCAACTTCAACCCGCTCACCTATGTTTTTAAGGGTTACGTCGCCGTTTACCACCTCAACATCTACTGCTTTTGTTATACCTTCTGCAATAAGATCAGCATTGACCGCGGTATAGTGAAGGTCGCTTGCTGAAGGTATATAGATAACAAGGTCGTCGCCATCTTTACCTTTATTAAACCAGCTCTTTGAGTGGCGCTCGACTTCAACGTGTATAACCACGACATCTCCACGTCTTTCAAAGATAAACTCTTCAGTTTGATCGCCCAGTTCACCGGTGACACGAACCTGAGACTTATCCCAAACTCGGATATCTGCTTTTCCGTTGATGTGTTCAATGTCCACTTTCGGCGAAGACGATGTGTCGATGGTCTTATCTACTTTTTCTCCTGCAAACGCCGCAGTAGCGATACTTAGCAGCGCAGTAGTAAGTAATACCTTGGCCCCCAAAGGTGCCATGAACGTGTGCAAAAATGTGCTTTTCGTATTTATATTCATCTTTAAACCCTTATTAAATTTGCTGCCACTTTGGCGCGTGCACTCGCTCAATTAAGGCAATCTGCTGTTGATATACGTGATGCAGCATTTTGATTAATGCTGAGTTGTCTGGATCGTCCTTTAATGCCGCTTTAATAACATCTGCAGCATCGTCCAATTCTTTTAATTGCTCTTGCCAATCTTCCGTTAGCGCTGTTGTACTTTCATAACTAGCAAGAAGACTATTCACTTGTTGTTGCTGCTGCATACTCATTGCGTCAATCAGGGCATAGCCATCGCTTCGACTTTCATCAGCTTTAAACGCAAAAGGAGCCGCAAACCACAATACAGTAACTAAACAAACGCTTGCGGCTATTGCCATCCACTGTTTTGATGTAACCCTAGATGATGAAGCGTCGCCTTGTGAAGCGTCGTCTTGTGAAGCGTCGCCTTGCTGCGATGTTATGCCGAGTTCAATACCTCGCCACAAATCTCGTTCTGGCTGCTTCTCTTTTGATATCTCAGAAATATGCTGAGCAAGCTTGTCGTCAAAATTACTCATCATCGACTCCCATAAAATCTTTCAATAATTGCTTAGCACGGAAAAATTGTGCTTTGCTTGAGCCCACTGCCATGTTCAACATGCTGGCAATGTCTTCATGCCTGTAACCTTCAATTGCATGGAGGACAAAAACCATTCTGGCTCGCTCGGGTAAGCGAATAACTAATGCTTCTAAATCCACATCGGTGCTGTTTTCTTCAGCCGGCATCTCGTTAATGCCGCTGTTTTCCAAATTAAACATCCGCTGCACCCAACCTTTCTGCTTACGCATATAAGAGATGGTAATGTTTGCCGTAACGCTGTGTAACCACGTGGAAAATTGGCTTTGCCCATCAAAATTAGCAAGCTTTTTCCATAGCTGAATAAAGACTTCTTGCGAAGCATCTTCTGCCATTCCCTTTTCACCTGTAAGCCGGTAACAAAGCGCGTAGACTCGCCCAATATGTTCATCGTAAAGGGACCGAAATGCCTGCTTATCGCCCTTTTTCGCTTTAGATATCAGCTCATTTTCGCTTTTATTACCAAACACCACATTGGCGTGTACAACACGTTGTTGTGTGTGTTCCATTCTTTTCTCTTTGTTATTTATGGTGCTGATTAGCATTAGCACTTGTTAGTGTTATAAGGTTAGTCGTACCCTATAGTAGAAAGGTTTAAATGCACAAAAATATTTTTTGGAGATGCCATGTCTACCTCATTTTCTGTTAACGCTCTGTTTGCTGGAAAACCTCAGCCGCTAGGCCCTCGTGGGGCACCAAGCAGTATTGTTAAAGCCCCCGTCGACGCGTTAACGGTGCATATGGACAGAACCGATGAAGACGAACAGGCCAACAAACGGCTTCACGGTGGACCGGAGAAAGTGCTGCATCAGTTCAACCCGACCAACTATCTGACATTAAGAAAGCATTTTCCTGAAGGCGACTTTTCGCTGGGCAGCATTGGCGAAAACATCAGTGTAGAGGGCATGGACGATGCTACCGTTTATATCGGCGATATATGGAAGCTCGGCGAGGTAGAACTGCAAGTAAGCGCACCCCGTGCCCCTTGCAATAAAATCTCGCAACGCTTCGAAGTGCCCAATTTAGATAGATTTGTCGGAGAACGAGGTATCACTGGCTGGTATTACCGGGTTATTAAAACCGGAACCATCAGTGTTGGCGACGAAGTAACACTACTGCACCGTGAGGACGATACCGTTAATGTTCACACCCTAATGCAATGCGCCCATACCAAAGCAGACAAAGCCCTGGCCCAAAAGCTAGCGAATCTTGAGGCGCTTGATGACGAATGGCGCGGAAAATGCCAAAAAATTGCGGATAAGATTGCGGATAAATAAGCCATTTATCCGTAGCTTAAATTAAAAAGACGCCTGTTCACCTTCATTCAAAATAACCCAAGGCATTGCAGGGTTTAGCTGCTTCTTCATTTTCATAAGACGAAATAGCGCAGAATGTGACGTCTTGTCACCCATCATCCAGCTGGCATTTCCATAGCCCCAAGGCACTACGGCTTTACAGCCTAGGTCTTGGGCCGCAACAATGGCATCTTCTGGCGTAGTATGTACCTTGCGATACCATTTAGGTGAGGTTTCGCTGAAATAAGACGCTATAGGTAACAGGCAAACATCTATTTCACCAAAGCGCGCTTTAATATCCATGAAGTGCGGTGAATATCCCGTATCCCCCGCAAAGAACAATGTTTTGCCTTCACTCTCAAATACCCAACCACCCCACAGTGTCGCATTGTCGTCCTCGTACAAATAAGGCACCCAAATTCGGTTACTGAAATGATGGGCCGGCACGAAGTGGATAGAGGTTTTGCCTACGTTTTTGCTGGTATACCACGCCATTTCTTTAATGGTGTAGCCTCTATTAGGGAAGTGCTCTGCGAAACCTAACGGAACAAGATATTCGGGCTTTGTGCCTAATTCGGCAATATCGGCTTTATTGAAATGATCATAGTGAATATGGGAATAAACCACAGCATCGGTTTGTGCGAGTTTGTCTTCACCTACCTCAGCGGGTTCGTTGCGGCTGAACCCCTCCGCCAATCGAAAAGCCCAATTAACGGGCCAATCAAACTGCCCAAACACAGGGTCAATAAGTATTTGCTCACCACTTGCGGTGTTAAGTAAAAAACTTGCGTGCCCTAACCAGGTGACATTAAAGCCGGTGTTCGAGTTCACTGTCGGGTTGTTGCCAACGAACTGACAATTTTGCATGTCACTTTCACATTCAATATCGGCAGACGCTGGGTAGCAATCATTAGTGCACGTGACGGGGTATGCTTTAAAACCGTCGTAAATATTGCTGAATCTGTCCTCATACCCAGGTTCATTGGTGTGCTTGATTACAGCATTTTCACCTTCTATCTGAGTAACATGATTAGAGCTGGCGCAACCAGTCACGACACTTCCTGCTACTACTAGCGACGCCGACAACGTCGTTAACTTCTTTAAACTCATTACCATTTTTAAGATCGTGTCCTTGTAGCTCCAACCTAGCAGGCAAAGCGCTTAGTTGACTGCTGCGTCTATGCTTTATTTACTCAATTGTGCAGACATCAAGAGAACCGCAGTTTAGCGCAAGCACTAAGATAGCTGTTAACCGTTATTGTAAAGCGAGAAACCATCAGCACCACAGTAAATTTGTAACAATATAAAAGCGCGCGTTAGCGGCCGCATTTATCGTCACAAACCGATTAGTTGCAAATGATAACTATTATTAATAGTATGTTTAAAATTCTTTCCTGAAGCCATTATGCGTAAAACCCGAATACTCATTGTTGAAGATGACGCGACGTTAAGTGAACAAATCACACAGCTGTTGCAGTCTCGAGGATTTGACACTCGCCACGAAAGTGACGGTAACGCTGGATTACAAGCTGTGCTTGAGGAGAACTTTGACCTTGTGTTACTCGACATACGCCTTCCCTCTTTAAACGGCTTGTCGCTGTTAAACCAATTAAGGCAAATAAAGCAAACCCCGGTGATGATGATCACCGCGTCAGGTGCCGAGCAAGAAAGGATTGAAGGCTACCGTAAGGGCGCAGATGACTACTTACCCAAGCCCTTCAATTTTACTGAAATGATGCTTCGCATCGACGCACTGTTGCGACGCAGCAAAACACTAAACGACTCAGGCACGCAAAAGTCGGAAATCATTGTTGATGTGCTTTATTTAAATCGCATTCAGCAAGTTACCAAATACCACTCAAGACTACTCGAATTCACGCCAATACAATTTAAGCTTCTTTGGATGTTAGTAGATAACAAAGGGGAAACGTTGAGCAAAGCATTTCTTTATCACAGCGTGCTTAACAAACCCTTTTCGAGGTACGACCGAAGCTTAGATATGCATTTGTCTAGAGTACGCAAAAAGCTCGTTGAGACTGGCATGCCCCCTGAACGCCTTGCCACTGTCCACGGCCAAGGATATCGCTTTTCGTGAAAAATAAACTGCTATGGCGACTGTGCGCATTTATTGCCGTTGGTACTGTTCTGTTATTTTGGGCCATCGCGTGGCTTACCAATCATACCGAGACCAGCATGAGTTTTATCGATAAAGCTCATCAAGAAACCCTTTATTCCTATGGTCAAGAAGCGGAGAAAATCTACCTGGAGGATGGAGAACAAGCGTTAGCTGCTTTTTTGCAAGAAGTGAAGACAAAGGAAGACACGTGGCTTGCCGTAGTTAACTCCCAAATGACCACATTCGCTGACACCCAAATGTTAGATGAGTTTGTTGACCGATTTCAAATAGGCCGCAGCCCCGAATGGAAAATACATTTGTACTTTTCTGAAAACCCTGTGATGGAAGTCCCCTTCGTCGATGACAATACGCACTTTTTAATTCAACTTCCACAGCGTATGCGCCCAGGTTCGTTATTGCTCGCCACACGCTTAACGCTTCAAATTGCATTACCTCTAGTGATATTAAGTCTGTTGAGTTTTATGCTGTATCGACACCTAATGACGCCACTAAAGCAATTAGAAAATGCCACAAAAGATTTCGCAAATGGCAATTTAGAAGCCCGTGCAATGGCTGCAATGCCCAAGCGAAATGACGAACTTACTGGGCTTGCCCAAACGTTCGACAAGATGGCCCAAAGAACCAGCAGTCTCATTTATAATCAAAGAAGTTTGCTTGCTGATCTCTCTCACGAGCTTCGCACGCCTCTTGCCCGCATTGATATGGCAATAGACTTTGTAGAGCAAGACATTAATCGTGAACAAGCACTTTCACGCCTGCGTTATGAAGCGAGCACGATGAGAGAGCTTGTTGAAGATACCCTAACCTTTGCATGGCTAAATACAGAATCGCCACAATTGAACAGCGATGACTTTGACTTGGTAGAACTTATCAATGTTATTTGTGAAGATGCGCGGTTTGAATACCCTGATAGAACCTTGCATGTCGACACACCTGAATGCGCGAATATTGAAAAGAGCAGCCAGCTTGCTTTGGGGCAGGCGTTAGAAAATATTATTCGTAATGCTTTGCGTCATACCCCTGAGCAAAGCAAAGTGAGTTTAACGCTGACCAGCGATAATAATAACTATGTTATCACGGTTACAGACGAAGGCACCGGCGTCCCTGAATCAATGCTAGACGCCATATTCGAACCTTTTTTCAGGGTAGACAAGGCACGGGCAGCCAAAAACTACGTACATGCCGCAAAGCGCTCTGGCTTTGGTCTAGGGCTTGCACTGGCGAAACGTCAAATTGCCGCTGTGGGCGGCGACATTTCGGCGATAAATCGCGCTGCACTAATCAAAGGCAACGCATTACATAGAGACGCTAGTGCTACAAAGCAAACAGGGCTAGTCGTTACCATTACCCTGCCTAAGTCTTTTAATGCTGCTTTCGCAAATTGAGAAGTCTCTGCACACCAAGTAGTGTGCCAGTATAAACTAAGATACAGCAAAGCAAGCTTACCAGCCCTGCGATGGTCTGCCCTATAAAGCCAAAGTATTCTCCCGTGTGCAAAAAGCGGGAAGTACCCCAAGCCTGACTCCCTTTGGGCCAATCGGTTTTGTAAAGTGTCCTAGTGATGTCACCGGTTCCCGTGTCGAAATACAGTGAATACGCTAACTCTTGCCTGTGCCCTATACTTTTATCGATATAAAACCGTGCAACACCCTCACTTTTGCCAATTTCCATCCACATGGAATACCAATCCTGATAGCCATTTTCATTGGCGTGTTGCTGAGCTTTGGTAAATAGCGTGTCGTAACTGACAACGTCGGCGTCTAGCGTCTCAGGCATAGCTTTCTTTTCGCGAGTAGGGACTTGTTCACCGTACATTCCATACAATGCTTTGTTTGCCCACTCAAAATAAAACAGGGTAGCCGTTAGTCCAATCACAACTAAAAAAGGCAGTGACCACATACCAAAAACAAAATGCCAATGTCGGCGACGGTGCTGTTTATTAGTGTACTTTTGCCGTAACCACATTTGCTGCTTTAAGGATTTTTTCGATATGTGTTTGGGCAACCATATGATAACCCCCGATAACAGCAAAAAAATAAAAATAAGATTGCTATAAGCCGTTATGGTTTTGCCAATTAATTGGTAATCCCCTTCCATTAAAAGATATCGATGCAGGTCAGTTATGACATGAAATGCTTCTTCAACGACCCCTTCTCCTTCTCTTAATATATCTCCGGTATAGGGGTGAATAAGATAGCTGTGTTCGCCGGCCCATGCGGGAATTGCCGCTCCCTCGCTATTGACCCATCGAACAAAAATATGCGCTTCGTTAGGATGCTTTTCACGAAGTATTGCTACAACCCGCTCAGTCGAGATTACCGACTTTTCGATATCAATCGTTTGTGCATAAGCCATTTCACTTAGCTCTTTGAACTGGCGCTCGTAAGTGAGTAATACACCGGTAAAAGCCATAATGAAAACGACAATGCTGGCCAATAAGCCAGCAAAGAGGTGGGCCCAAAAGACCCACCTTTTAAACGTGGAAAAGTTCATCTAAAGGCGTTGCTTAGAAATCGTAAGTCACAGACAAACGAATATCTCGTCCAGCTTCTTGCGGACCAATAACGCTTGGGAATACTTCGCTGTAGTCACCCACACTTGAATGGTCGATATACGCTTCATCAAACAAGTTCGTTACCGCCAGATTTAAGCGAAGGTCGTTTGTGACTTCCCACTCGCCATAAATATCCACTAGGGTATAGTCTGCTTTGTTAAGTGAATAAAGCGAGTCGGTCCAACCGTTTTCCAAGGCCTGATGTAGTGTATCTATGTTGATGTCGTCAACCATAGTGATGTTAAAGCCAACGCTAATGTCTGCAGTAACGGTGTAATCTGCACCAAGTACCCACGTATCACCGCGACTATTACCTAAGCCAACAAACTCGTATCCGTTAATATCGATGCTGTTATAGGGTACGCTGTACAGATCTTCACGAGGCATCAATTCAACATCTACGCTTGAAAACCCAAAGTACACGTCAACAGAGTCCCAGCGATACGCAAGGTTAAACTCTACGCCAGATGATTCTAGGTCACCGATATTATTAAATACCGAGTTGCCTTGATAACCGCTAAATAGCACATCATCAATAGTAGATTCATAGGCGCTAAGACGCGCATTAAGGTTATTCGCGCTGTATTCGATTGACGCTTCAATATTGGTGACAGTTTCAGGCACCACGTCACTGGCTACAACGGGAACGTCCTCACCATCATATAAGTATTCGTCAAGCGTGAAACCATCACCAATTTGCTTACCGCGCGCCGCTTCTGCGTAACCAAGACCAAGGGTCCAAGCTTCGGTAAGCTGATACTCAAGACCGACGTTAAAGCTAAGTTCATTGTCGTCTAGTCCAGATGGCTCATCGGTAACGGGTGTGCCGTAATAGTCATCGATCAAGATTTGTTGCTGAAAATCAAAGTCGTCATAACGAACACCGTAGCTCAACAGCAACTCTGGTGTGATATTGCTATGAGCTTGCGCGTAAATACCCATTACGCTGCCTTCTTCTGCGTTCTGCACAGGACCTACGCCAGGACCACTTTCTACCTCATCTTTACGATAGTCGATACCGTAGGTGAATACGTGGTTTGAAATGTCGGTGGTGTTTCTAATATCAAAACCATAGGTATCGATATCAGACAAGAAATCGAAACGGCCGCCGCGGAACGATGATGAAGTTTGGTATGCCGTGGCTTCTAAGAAAACCAATGCACTGTGGTCAAAGCGGTAGTTCGCTACGTAGGTATCACGCTCTGCTTCACTAGGATAAAGTGGAGCACCTTCTAGTACTACCCAGTTAGGTCTTGCCGAAAACTCACCCTCTTCATCGCGCTGCTCTGCACTTATTGAAAGGTATTGATTATCCGCAATGTAACCACTGGCTTTAAGGAACATAAGATCTTGATCTGCGGCAGTACCCAGCACTTCGTTGCCGTCGCCGTCTTCAAAGTTATCTCTGTCAACCGTGCTGTAATAACCTAGCAAGCCCCATGAATCACTTAGCTTTCCATAAAGACTGCCGCTATATCGCGTACCTTCGTTTGAGAAATAACTCGCTTTTACTCGACCACCAAATTGTTCGTCGCCTCTCAATAAATCTTGCGCATCTTTGGTTTTAAAGCGGATTGAACCACCAATGGCACCTGGGCCACTGGTTGCTTCACCTGCACCAGCCTGCACATCGATTTGCTTCAAAAGATCGGGATCTAGCGTTACGCGGCCAATATGGTGAAATAGGGTTGAGGTTTGTTGCGCGCCATCTACGGTTACATTCAGGTAGGCATCTTCTAGTCCACGGATAAAGATTTTCTGTGCTACACCTACTGAACCGCCAACGCTGACCGACGGAGACTCTCTAAAAACGTCAGCTAAATCGTTTGCCTGAAACTGCTCAATATCCTCGGCAGTAATGCTCAAGTTAGTTGCTGCGCCTACCACAGCAACTCGCTCTATAGACTTGGTTTCTTCATTCTGGCTTTCTAGGGATTGCGCAAATACTACTGGACTGGATAGCGTGCATACTGCACTGGCTAAAACTAACTTTTTCAAGGATGTCTCCATTTGATAATCAACAATTACAAATAAGAAACATTCTCATTAACTTTAGTCTAAATGGATAGCACTTTTACATTTGTTACAATTCTCTCAGTTCTTCGCTGTCAAAGACTCACGCTCATTGTTGTAACGTACTTTCTGGCCTGCACGCAGGCGTTCAGCTCCTCTCACCACAACCGAGCGCTTCGGGTTCACATCGCCAAACACTTCAATTCTATCGCCCATGCCCACCCCGGTTGTCACCTTAACCTGCTCCGCTTCATTATTTTCATTGAGCTGATAGATAAAGGTGCCCGACTTTCTTAGTACCAGTGCATCGCGGGGTATGGTGACACCATCATGAGTATCGCTGCTAGGCAACGCCACGCGCACTGCACTGCCTATAGGAAAGTCACCGGGGTTGATGGCAATTCGTAGCTCCATCGTGCGCGATGTACTGTTGCCTACCGGTACAATGGCACGAATAGATTCTTCTACTTGGTTCACGTTATTGTGAACGCTAACGCTCATGCCGTTAGCAATATAGGGTAATACGTTGAGTGGTGCGCGCACCTGAACTTCAACGCTATCAGGGTTTACCACGCGAAGCAGGGTTTGCCCTACCCCAGTGTATTCGCCCGGCGACTGCAGCCTTTCAACCACCAAAGCCGCAAAGGGAGCACGAATACTGCTTTGTGCTATCTGATATTCGGTGAATTCTAAATCCAATTTGGCTTGCGCTAACTCCTGCTTAGCATTCTCTAAGTCTGCTTCCACTTCCTCTAACTCGCCTCTGGACGTGTTTTGACTGGCCTGAAGGTTTTTGTACCTCCCGAGTCGTTTGGTAAACAGTTCAACCTGCGACTGCCATCTGGCAATATTTGAGGCATTTTGATTGCGGGTAATGCTTAAGCGAGTATCGTCGACTTTAACTAAAGGCTCCCCCGCTTTCACCACATCACCTACCTCTGCCATCCAAGTGATGCGACCGTCTACCTCAGAAGCAAGGTTTGCATCGATAACGCTTAGTACCGTTCCAGGAACCCAGGTTAGTTGTGAAATCGCTTGCTCTCTGGCTTCATCTATTTGAACCAGCACCGGCGGTGGTTGCTTGCTATCCTGCGCGTGTGCGCTCAACGATACACTGCTTGCAAATAAGGCAAACACACTAAGGGCGAGAGTAGAAGTCATTGCTTTCATGGTTGTCTTTTCCTTACACATGATCGTTGTATTTATTTTGTTTTACGGTGGATGAGGTAGTCGGCGAAGCGCCGGTGCTCTCTATGCGCTCGGCCAGGGGTTTGAGTATATTTACAGGTGACTTTGAAGCCGTCATACGCAGCAAGGTAGGCAGTAATAGCAAGGTGAATATGGTACTCACCGTCATTCCTCCCACAATAACAGCCGCAAGACCTCGGTAAATAACGCTGCCTGCACCTGGTAGCAACAGCAGGGGCAGCATGCCAAAGATTGAAGTCAGCGTGCTCATAAAGATAGGCCGTAAACGTAGTTTGATTGCTTGTTCTACCGCGTCATCACGGGTCAGCCCTTCTTGCTCTCCTATACGAGTCTGATGCACGAGTAAAATGGCATTGTTCACCACAAGCCCTAGCAAAATAATGAAGCCAATCATGGTTAACAGGTCCATGGGCTGGAAGGTAAAGATGTTCATGATACGAATAGCAATCACCCCGCCCACCGTGGCTAGCGGAATAGAAAGTACTACCAGCACGCTGTCTTTTAACGATTTAAACAACCCCGCCATTAACAGCAGTAGCAACACCATGGCAAAAAGAAAGTTATCAGCCATCGAGGCAATAGCGCCTTTTAAGCTATCCGCGCTACCACCATAATTAATAGCGCCATCGGTAGGCATCATGGCCATAATGGCAGGTTCAACCTCAGAGGTAATCACTTTCATTGCTTCTTCTAAACTCATACCCTCTGGCGGATTTACGTTTAGCGTGAGGGTTCTTCGACCATCAATGCGCTGAATACGACTTGGCCCTACGGCTCTTTCAATACCTACCAGTTCGCCTAATTGCACCACCTCGCCTGATGGCGTCATGACTGGCGTGCTATTTAAGTCTTCGGGTGTAAACCAGGGGGCTGAGCGGAAGATAATATTCATGCGCTTGGTGCCATCGAAGTACTCCCCCACATACATACCATCACCCATGGCACGTACCAGGTTCCCCATACTGCCGCGATTTAACCCGACTTCCATCATTCGGCTGTCATTAGGGTAGAAGCGAAGCTCTGGTTCGGCTTGCTCTAGAGGTGGATTCGAACGCGCATTCGCGTTAGGAAAAACTTCTCTCAATTTGTCTAAACCTGCTTGCGCAGCGATGCCGAGCATGGCCTGATCGGTACCTTGAAGATGAATGTCGATTGAGCGACCGTTTCCAAAGCCGCCGAACAAATTGCCTTGTTGTGAAAAGGTCTGTGTATCCGGCAAATCCTTTAAAATTTCATCGCGAACAATGGCTTCTAACTCTTTGACCTTAGACTGATCTTTAGCGCGCACACCCAAATTTCCGCCATTTGGCCATGTGATAATGTAGTAGTTTTTCAGCGCTGGCTGCTTTTCTCCGTCCATATAGGGCTGCAGTCGCTCAACGATAATTGGCATCACTTCTTCGCTAATAAAGTTTTCACTAGCACCTGCAGGCAAACTTAAGAAGGCGTCAACGGCATCGCGTTTTACGGGTGGCAAATAGTCCATGGAAGGCATAAGCAGAACACTACCTGTTATAGGCACGCCCATGAGCGTTATAACTAATACAAGGCGGCGAAGCGGCGTGCTTGATAGCGACATAATAGCGCGGGTTATTTTTGCCCATACCCGCTGTAAGCTATCAGCTGGCATGTTGCCATTAAGATATCGAGCGGCAACAACAGGCAATACCGTTACCGCAACCACTAGCGACATACACACTGCAATGGCGATGGTAAGAGCGAGGTCAGCAAACAATTGCCCTTCAACATCTTCCAAAAACATGACGGGAATAAAAATAGCAACGGTGGTGGCTGTTGACGCCATGAGGGCACCAAACACTCCTTTCGTTCCCCGATGGGCACAATCCTCCATGTGCGTTTGTGAATTTGGGTCTTTATTTTCGATTTCGGCTTCGGCGCTCTTGCGCGTTCTTACAATGTTTTCCAGCACGACAATAGCGGCATCTAGCACCATACCTACCGCGAAGGCGAGTCCTGCCAGTGAAATGATATTGAGCGAGCGACCGGTAAGTTGAAGCACCACAAAAGTGCTAAGTAGTGAGATAGGAATGGCCAATGCCACAATGAGCGTTGCCCGCAGCTGGCGCATAAAGAGCCAAAGCACGGCAATGGCAAGCAGCACGCCTATAAATAAATTGCTGGTAACTAGCTGCACCGCTCTATAGATAAACACTGAGGCATCGAAGCTTTGCGCCATTACTAACTGTTCAGGGGCCAAGTCCTGTTCGTTTATTTGTGCAACTTTTGCTTTTACGGCTTCTAAGGTAGCTAAAACATTGGCGTTGTTTTGTCTGTCTACGCGAATAGATATAGCCGGATTGCCGTTTTGCACACTGTAGTTTGCACCGTCAGCGCGGGTAATTTTAATTTCGGCAATGTCATTTAGCGTGATAGGGCTGCCGTCTCGCCATTCAAGGATCATTTCACCCATTTGCGTAGGCTCGTAGCGACCTTCAAAACGCAGGGTATAGCGTCTTCTGCCCACATCGACAAAGCCGCCTGAAATATCATTCGCACGCCCCAACTCGTTGGCAACTGCCGTTAGGTCAATGCCTAACTGCGCCGCTTTAAACGGGTCGAAAACAATTTGAAACTCCTCAACGCCGCCAACCCCGCTTTCCATACGCGCCCTTGCAACGCCCGGGATGGATTCAAGCTGAGGTTTAATGACATCGGTAAAAAAGGTTACATAGGTATTAATTTCGTTTGGATTGCCCGGAAGGCGCTGAAGAAAAAAGTAGGTCAAAGCGGGGGCGTCTCCCCCACTTCCAGCAAGCATAATATTAGGGGACAAGGCATCGCGAGGTAGTGGCGGTACGCGATTCATGCGGCTAATCACTTCAATGAGCGTTTTCTGCATGTCCGTATCTAAACCAAACTCTAGATTAATCCACGCATTACCTTGGTTTGCCCATGCATTCATCGACTCAAGGCCAGGGATCCCTTGCAGCACTTCCTCTTGAGGCTCAATGATCTCAGATTCGATTTCTTGAGGCGACGCAGCGCGCCAAGAGGTCTGGATGTTAATATTCGGTCTTTCAATGTCAGGAAACAGCTGTACAGGTAAATTAAACAGGCTATATAGCCCTAAAAATACCAGCAGTGTTATTCCGATACCTACCCCAGTCGCGTTTTTTATTGCTTGCTTAGTGATGTCCATAATATGGCACTTATGCTTTTTATTGTTTGGTTTACTATAGGTCGCAGGAATGACAGAAAAAGTTTAAAGCCATGACACTAAGAATTTCAGCGATTATTAACATTTTGTTTAAATACCGTTTAAAAAACGTTATTTATCGCAGATGAGTGGACCTCAAAAATACGCCATTTGTCGGCGCTGGACATATTTGCTTACACCCACCCTTAATTAGGCGTCGCGACGTGGAGTGAGGGTAGGGATATTTTAAACTCGCCCTTCGGGAAGGTCTGGCAAGCTTCACTCTGGGAATTTAAAAAGCAACGGCCATTCCTGTATTCCCACGCTTTGCTAGGAAACTTGCCAGCACCTTCTGGGTGGGCAATCATCTATGCGGATTGCTATTGATCTTTAAGTATCGAACAAAAATTTAGTGTGTCGTCCTAATATAGGTTGACAGTTATTAGGCCAGCTCTCGAAGCTGGCCTTTTCTATTATGCACTGCGTTAGGCGTTTCCATATCTAATGCTAAG
>NZ_JAKRFB010000027.1:0-60274 GCF_022348315.1 Alteromonas sp. MmMcT2-5
TGCATTTAGTCGTAGCAGAAGGTTTAAGTATATACATAAATGCGTAATGGCGATAAACGGCGAACGTTTCGCCAGTTATATACCCTCAATTAAGCGATAGTAAGTCTACAAGGATATTTCCACGTAAATCTTGCTTCCTAAAAGCACTTTCACTCATATTAATATTATCGTCTCTAAGAGCCTTTACAATCTTATGCGTCATGTGGCCCCATAGCTCACTGTCGAAGCAAAGTTGATATGGGCGGCGGACATATATATCACGAGAATCAAGAGTCATTAGCGAGCCCTGTAGGGCCCCAGAAGCGAAACATAAATATTCCTAAGTAAAGTCACCTTGCCTCGTTCAAGTAATAAAAAATTGGGGGAGTTAAGGAGTTGGTTAAAGATTTTTATCGTTTCTTTCTTACCGAAGATTTCATCATAGAAATATATAGCCTTAGTAACCCTATCTATTTCTACGATGAATCTGTCCAAGTCTAGCATTCATTACTCCGATACTTACGAAATATAACGCAGCAAAAACCGGCGTGTATCCAATTGATATGTTGAGTTTTTGCTGGATTTTTGATCACCCATACAACTGAAAGTCATCAATTGGTGGCACAAAAGCGCAAAAACCAAACAATTTATTCGTGTATTTAATATCGGTAGAACTCGACTTTTCTACACTGAATTTCAAATATTTCCGCGAGCTTTATCCATTTCGTAAAGGGTTAGTCCATCACCATCTTCAATCGCTTGGTAATATTCAGGGTCTTTAATTTTTTCCATTTCATTAGATAAAACAAATAGCTCATTATCTAAGTTAACTATGCGTTCTCGGAGCTCTTCATTTTCAGCCGCAAGTTCCTCAAAATTTTCCTCAAGTTTTAAGATAGAACTGTTTGTAGCTGGAAATCTATTTATCTCGTGCCAGATACCAATAAACAGAGCCGCCAAAGACATCCACAATATCCAATCCATAGTTCTTTCTCTCTAAGTTAAATTAGCTTTTTAATATAGCGCGCTTTCCCCGTTTTCTGCTACCACATAGACAACTTTTATGCTTTTACTACCAATTTAAAATTGACGAGCATACTAATTGTTTAGTAAAAGGTTGATTCTCCGGATTAAGTGGATCAATAACTCGCTCAATAGTAAATGCGTCGAAAGACCCCGACTGTTAATGTTAAAAAATTCTGACTTTAATTCAGGTTTTCAGAAGGTCCACCTTCTGTCACCCAGCCACCTCCAAATGAGTCATGTTTTTTCACTCTTGGTTAAAATCCTGATTCGGAGAGTTTTCAGTAAGTAGTTTTATTTGAATACAGAGATTAAGGTTATGCAAAAACGTCGCTAAGTCGTTGTCTTTTATATCAAGACACTCTATTCCCCTCAAGTTAACATTGCCAGAGCACAACGTCGACGCATATTCACCGACATTATATTTTGTCTATTATGGTAAATATAAAATGTGCAATCATCCTCATTATTTAAAAAATTTGCCAATGTGCCAACGACAACTATATAAGTTACAGTATCGTAGCGCTTAAGATGTAAAGAACTAAATGAGTTTATACGCAAGTTTCCACTGCTTGCCCAAAGTAGTCACCCTTAATACAACAATTATCTTCTTTTTATTGCTTTAAAATCTCAAAAAGGTAGCTATTACGCTTGTGAGAAATACTTTGTGATTCTGTAATGAGCTTCAGATCCTCAGAGCTTCCCACTATATGGATTTCAATCTCTGCCCTTGTGATTGCTGTATACAGCCATGCTCTATCAACGATCTTGCCTTTTTGAAGTGCAATGATAACCCGGGGAAATTGAGACCCCTGTGCTTTGTGTAAGGTTATTGCATAACCCAGTTCCATGCAGTCGAGTAAAGTTTGCGTGACTTCAATTTTATTCCCTGTGTCCAGTGTTACCTCACCATAAGTATCATCTGATGATTCAACTTTGGTAAGAGTGCCTAGAGAACCATTTTGAATACCTATGTCATAGTGGTTTTGCGTAAATAGTATTGCATCATTCAATTTGAGGTTCTGATAAAATCTCTCACCGTGCATGTCGAACTCAAGTCTATTTCCATCCGAGTTGACGACTTTTTGAGTTAGCTGATTTATTTCAGCAACTAACGCTTTAGTCGGTGCCATAACACGACTGATTTCAGGTGATTGCTGATACAAGTCACAGCATACATGCGCTATTTCGCTCTTTGGCGTTTCATGGAAATAAATAGCACCTGTACTTAGTTCCTCAGGCACGATCCCTTGATTAATTAACTTAGCATATTCGGGAATACCCGTTGAGCCTTCCTGACGCTTAACGATATCAAGCCTAGTGTTCGCAATAGCTTTAGACAAAACGATATCAGCAAGTACTTTGCCACAACCTATTGGCGGTAATTGGTCAGGATCTCCAGTAAGGATAATGCGAACTGATGGATGAATGTGGTTGACTAAGCGATACATGGTTGGCAAGTCAATCATACTGGCTTCGTCAATTACCAGAAGATGCTTTTGTTGTTCTGAGGTAGGCATTACAGGCTCCTGATGCAATAACTTAGCGATAGTTGACGTAATAAAACCTATCGACTCGTGTAAGCGCATCGCGGCTCTACCACTAAGCGCGACCCCATGTATTTTAAATCCCATTTGGTGATAGGCCCTGAGTGCAGTTCTTAGCACTGTCGTTTTACCTGTACCTGCACCACCAGTTATACAACTCACTGCATTATCTAAACAATTTAATACTGCTTCTATTTGCCTCTTGGTTAGGTCATAAGGCAACTCACCAACAGCTAAGCAGTATGCAGAATTCGCAACGTTGTCATAAAGGTTATTTTGACTGGCTAATGCCTTAAGTCGTTTGACAACTACGTTTTCCATCAATAGCTGTGCTGTTGGATGATAGGTTCCAGTACCAGGGTTTAAAATATGTTGTGCTTTGTTATAACCCGCTTTCAACGCCTCTGTAATCAACTCTTTATCTTTAATAAGTTTGGTTAGATGAGGTCGTAAAGATGCCTGTGTTGTATAGGTGTGGCCTTTCTCAATCTCTTTTCGGATAGCAGTTTCAAGCGCTGCACTTAATCTGCGATGATCACAGTCGATGATCTTAAACTGGTCGAGATCAGCGATTTTATCAACATCAGTAAACGACATCCCAAAGCATATAAGAACATACGGATTTTGTTTGATGGCCTCAATCGAATCGTTACCGTGATATTTTAACAATCGCTGCTGCACACTTGATGGTATTTTGAGCTCGCTCATCCAATTGCAGTAGGCCAGGTTCTTATACTTCGCGTAACCTTTAAACAACACATCAATCGACTCGTCACTAATGACGCTTCTAAGTAGATATCTCGATTCTGGAGTGTCATTTCTAACGGTTGAGTGGAAATTCTTACCTAGCAGCTTCCATAACGCTCTAGCTTTACTTTCTCCAATGCCTTTGAAGTCAGTTTCCCTTGCAATAAAACGAATAAGTTGCTCACCTGTTTCGGGCAAGATGCATTCAATATGCAATGGTGATGTATAGCTATGCTGCTGCATTACAAAATCCCCCGTCTCTACCTCTTCTATTATGCGGGCACCTCTCACCGACCAATGCTGACCAAGAAGAGGCTGTATGGGGATTTCATCTGGGTTGACTTTAATGGTGACGTAATACTTACCACTATTCGTCTTGTATGAATTATTTGCCAGTGGTACACCGCTAAATATCACCATATTGGTTGAGGTGTAAGGGATACTGGTGACGCGCATTTGGTCTTGATGTAAATCGCCAATAGCTTGATCAATCATCGTGGCATGAATCCCATCTCACATAGGGTTTCATTCAGTTCACCGAAACGTTCTAGCTTGCTTTTTAACTCTTGAACTTTCGCCTTTAACTCTATGTTTTCAGCTTCTAATGCGGATATTCGTTTAGAGTCGAGCATCTTACGACTAGCGGTGTTGTCGTATTGTTTTGGTTTTTCGATATCTTTCTTTGCTGATGCGCTCAGTGGTGGAAGCAAACCTTTACCGCGCAATTTATCCTCTAGCGCTTTTAGCGCCTTTCTAAGCGCTGGATTTTGGTTTAGCGCAGACCTGCCGCACCCCACGCCTTTTGCAACCTCAATCCGGTTGAGTTTGCCTTTGAATATTATTTGTTTAAAGTCTTCATCAGTTTGAGTTGTTTGCCAAACTTCAAATGCTTCAAGGTTACGACGGGCCAATTCTTTTCCATTTGCCATAATTACCTTTTATCACCTATCAGTTTTTCTAGAGCATTCACCTCAGACTCATTTAAAAAAATCCCCCTTGTGTCTTGATAAATATAATAAGCCCCAGCCAGGCTTTCAACTTTACTTATTTCGCCAACGTCAATTAGGCCATCAAGCAACTTCTTCACAACTTGTTCTTGCAAACGTGTCAATTTATTTGATTCAACCAGACTTGCTCCATCTCTATTATTTGCGCCAGCTTTTAAAGTATCTGATAGCGAAGTTATCGATGTTTCGGATTTCTGTTGAAAATGTGTTTCAATTATATTTTTATATGTAGTGACTTGAGTTTCTAAGTTATTAATTCTAATGCTTGCACTTAATGGCAAACCATCCTGGGCACTTTGTTTAGTAATAGGACTTTGTTCTGCATTTAACTTGGAATACTCGTAAATAATAGCTTTATAGATCCCTTTGCTGTCATTATGTATTGTACGTCCTGAAGGCCTGCCTAAGAAATCTTCACAATATCGTCCTATGCCGGTATGTGTTATTTTTTTACCTTCCTTAATAAAAAGTTTGCAAGCCTTTTGAATATTCTGTATCGACTCTTTGACTCTCTTATCTTTGCTTTGTTCAAAGCTTCGCTGAACTAAAGCATCGGCAACAACTGTATCTTTCATAGTTAATTTTCCAGCAAATCATTTACAGACCCCAGTGATAGAGGCCCCGCAACTAAAGCCTTCATATCTTTAAGCCCTAAAGTTTCTATTAACAATCTGGGATTCTCAAATTCCTCATCGCTAAAATCTCTACCCAACTTTTCACAACTATTTGCTATCGCATAAAGTAGCGCAACTCTTTTAACTTCATTATCTGGCATAAATATAAACGGATTTTGACTTTCACCTGCCACAGATAAGGCTTGGGATACAAATTTTTCAATTTTTCTCATTGAAACTTCATTGTCTTCTATTGGCAGTCCCAAAACGGCTGCTTGGCTTTGTAGCTCTCTGCATGCGTTAAATTTAGAGACTTTCTCCCATTTTGGTGGACTGCATTCTATATTTTGTCTTGCCAACTCTTTAAGAACCATCTTATTGCCACTAAAACCACTTACGTTTGCCTTTTGTAAACTAGCTTCAAGCATACTCTGACGTCTACCTAACTCAATTACCCTACAAGCAAGAACCTCACCTTTTTGGTCAACTTTTCTGTCAAATTGTTCGGCAATAATATTTCGATTTTCTATCGAATTATCATCCCTAACAGCATGTGATTTTTCAATGAGAGCATTCCGCTCATCACGCAATTCACGAATCTCTTCGGCAACAATATTAATCTCGTAAATTTGCTCTAATATAAATCTAGGTCCTGAACGCCAATACCGGCAATTTCCGCACCTGAATTTCCCTCCAAGCGTTGACGTAACCTCCGCTGCTGTGCCATTTTTATGCACAATGATTTTTATTCCGCCACTATCGCAATCGAAAGAGCTGCAGATTCCACCTTTGACGTTTTTATCTATACCCCCGCCAGAAAAGTTTGGAGCAACCTTTGCTCTAGATTTATCAGAGGTTAATTCTGACGTTTCCTCCATTAAATCAAACATGGCAATAAGCAGTTGATCATTTGAATCGCTATACATTTCCTTTTGATGTTCAATAGAAATCCCTTGCATTTTTTTTGCTTTTATTAAAAGGCTTTTCAATTTTTCTAAGCTAAGTTTGTAATAATAACCCGTCATTATTGATGTAGCATGGCCGACAATCATTTGAACCACCTCTACAGGCATACCTTTTTCTATTAACTCTGTTACACCATACACTCGAAGTGAATGAACATCATACATCCACTCCCCATCCTCAGTTCTTACGATACTTTGCTCTTTAAATTGAGGATATTCCTCTTTGTAACGATGCTCAGCTCTTAGCAGTACAGCTTTAAAAAGCTTTGTAATGTTATCTCTAGAGATTGGGTAGGCTAGATTGAATCTATTTCTAGGATCAGCTCGCGAAACTTGTGGCTCTATCTCTCTAAATAAGGGTACAAAGTAAGGCAATTTTTCCCTAATATGTTGTTTGTAAAGGTCAGGCTCCTCATCATCCAACCGAATTGGTTGAATATCTCTATTCATATAAATGTCGTTGAAACATTTCTGCTCACTAAGAATCGACCAAACATCATCAATCTGAGCAATACCTGTTCCATACGGCCAAGGAATGTCATATCCTAATTTACCCTGTTCTAATAAACGATAAGACTGTGTTTTGTTGGTACTTATATGAAGTTTTAAAGAGTCATTTCCGCTATTCTGATTATTATTAAAAACGCCTGTTTTACCATGAAGTCGACAATGAGACTTACCATTGGGATACTTAAATTCAGCAAGAGGATGTGTATTTTTAACAAAACACTGTCTATTCAGATCCCAAATGCGATCATCTAATAATCCTTCATCTAGCCAGCGAGCTTGTTTTCCTCTGACCGGAAGTAACAAGAGCAAATGTAAACACCGAGCCACTGTGTTGTTATTTATAACTTCTTTATTACCAGTCTGAAAATTTGTAACTTCTATTTGACATTGCGATACAAGAGTCTCTGCACATATTTCATAATTATTTTCAGTCAAGACTTCGACACACTTTTCGTGCAGTATTGAAGGCATTGCTTCTCTGACTGTTATCCCACGATGTGTGTTAAGAATAGGAAAGACGACATCAGGTTTCGAGACCGGATTATTTATATTTTTACCCGTGTTCAACGAAAGAGATGAAACCCAAAAGTCAAAAAAGCTGTTAACTCCACTCCATTGAGTGTAATTTTGATTCTCAGAATTGCCTTTATCAAGAATAAACTGTCGAAGAGTTAATTTAACAACCTGCTTACCCATTGGATCGTAAAACATGGTATTAACAAACTCATTAATATCGTCATATTTGAAGTCACTACTGCTTATTTCTCGTAACCAATCAATGAAGACATTTATAGAGTTTAGCTTATGTTTGGTTCCCTCTTTAGTTAGAAAATCCCTCATCACCATAAGTAAGTTATCACCGATCACATCGGTTGCATGGTTAAGTTCAAAAGATGAGCGCCTTTGGTCTGAGGACTTCATACGTCTAGCAGTTATATTTTCTAGAAAAGCGCGGTTGAATCGTTCCCCTTCAGGAAAATTCAATTCATACCTATCTATGATCTGCTTCAATGCTATGAAAGGAAAGCCTGTAGCTGTACTGTACCCCTTACTATTTTGATAATTTTTTAGAATAGACGTGAGATCACTAGGGTATACAAGTGGTATATCGTCACAAGTTTCTAAATTAGAGCTTCTTGACACATTTCTTAAAAACAGAACTATCTCATTTTTATGTTTATTCCCATCCTCTATAAGGCTCGCGCACACCTCTCCCAACGGGGTATGCCACGGTAGTTGAGTATTCATCAACCGTAAATCTAGTGCTAAAGACGGTATTGAATACGGCAGATATATTACCCCGTCTTGTGCAAGAGCTTGCAATAAACTCGCGATTGCTTTCTCAAGTGATTGAATGATAAAACAAAATGGGGATCTAGTTTTATCTGTGCCATTTAATAACGCATTTGTATATTCATCTACCAACAATGAGAAGTTTGGAGCGTTTACTCCTTCAATGAAGCGAAGTCGAACGAGGAGCTTAAACAAAGGATGTTTCTTTAATTTATCCTGTGTATATGCCCAATTATTATTTTTTAACCCTCTGAAATCTGTAGGTAGATTAAAGAAAGTTCCCATCTTTATGGCTACTAGCCATTGAACTATCTCTACAGATGACAGGTCTCCGAAGGTTTCATTCCAATCAACAACATAGTCGAAGCATTGTTTCAATTTATTCGGTGTCAAACTAGTAAATTGAAAGCCGCCTTTACCTTCAAAAAAGCGATGGACTTGTTCAGAGATTTTCTCTATTTTTAATGATTTTGGATTATCAGAATCGAGAACTTCTTTGAAAGTATTTGCAGTAAATGGTGGTATGAATGTTCGGTCTCTTCTTTTTGGAAGACTACCTATCAACTCTGACTGAACCTTTTGTTCGCAATAAGACTTGGAATATTCTGGCTTATAATCATTTAATATTTTAGAAAGAGTATTTGTCTCTAACTTTTTATGTGACGGATTAATGATTATCTGGTCCAAGGTAATATTAAAAACATTCTCAATATTACTTCTATATCCTTTGTAAGAACGCAATAAACCTATTCTTTCACTAACAACTACATGCCTTGCCAGATTGTTATTCGACCATTCTAAAAGCAATTCTTTCATATTAATTTTAATAACTCTTCCCTAAATGGAATCTGTTTCCATTTATTTTTTTCATTTATTTCGATTCCCTTAGCCTTTTTCAGGGTCTCTGAAAACTTCTCTGCACTCATGTTAAAATACCGTTGGGTTGAAGAACTATGATGGTGTCTAAGTACCTTTTGAGCGATATCGATACTAACATCAAGGTAGTTACAAATGTAAAAACCAGTAAAGTGTCTCAAACTATGAGGGTTATACTTTTCGCCTGTTAATCTCAAAGATTCTCGTTCGAAACGCTTGGAATAAGTTGAGATACTGAGAGGTGCGCCATTCTTAGAACAAAACAGGTATGGGTGATTACATCGTTTTTGCGAAAGCAAATATCGTTGGACAATTTCAAAAAACTTAAGCTTTGCTGCGTCTTCAGTCCATTGTACGACATATCCAAAGGTAGAGTGTTGCGGCTCTAATAAGACCCCTTTCCATCCTAAATGCAATGGCTTTGGGACATTAACCCGAGCAATTGGGTATCTTACAAATTGTAGCTCCTTTGAACTCAGTGAAGGATCAAAATACTGTGCGTTATTGTAGGACCCTAGTATTTCTTTGCGACGTTTCAGGCGACGAGTTTCATGACACCAACTGCTCCCAGAAACCGGATGAGAAACAATTAATTCGAATTCCGCAGTTTTCTTGTTTACTACAACATCACTAATTAGAACATGCATTGCCTCTGATGCTCTCAATCCAGTAAACGCACATAGTAAGTAAATAGCTCTTTGATTATCATCTAAAGCCGACTCAATGAACTTTGTAACCAATTCGGGAGGGAAAAAATTCGGAGTACTATTTTCAACTCTCGTTTCGGGCTCTTGGCCATGAGAAAAAATAACACTTTGCTTTTTAGAATCAGTGTTAACTCCTTTTAGGTGTTTTAATAAACTATAGTCTTGCCGTTTTCTATAAACATTATATTCTATCGTTGACTGGCACAATATCTCTGTTGATCTCAATGAGTCTGTACTAAGGTACTCCGCACAAAACTCCTCGTATTTAGAAAATACTCGTAGCTTTCTCTTTATATTTTTTACAGAACTACCTTCCCACCATAAACCTAGATTGCAATTTCCACGATGTATTGTTCCATGAAGCGACTTTTCAAAGTAATCAATAATTAAAGTACGGGGTTCTTGTTTCCAGCGAGTATGTTCTTTAGATGACCTTTCATAAAATATTGTAATTTCAGATATACATCTAAAGAGATCATACAATGAAGAAGTATGTTTACCAGCCCCAACTGAATAGAGATGTTTTAAGTAAGCCAGCAATGAATAGCACAGTTCTCCATTATTCATATAAACCAGTGGGAATGGTCTTTCACGTCCAAATTCTGTAGTCTCTTCACACCAATGTACGTGATAATACGGATTACTTGGTACAAGCTTCATAAACAATACCTTTTCTTTTGTATTACAACACTCAAATATAATACAGCCTATTTATGGGATATTATCACATGTCAGAATAATTATTCTGAACGCGATTAAAAAATATTGTAAAAGAAACTAAATAAGCGAATTACTTCTGTTAAGAGCTCAAATATGCACTTATGGTATGTTTTTGCTTGTCGGAATATGAAACATGGTCTTTCTTCGAGACTATTCACTCACGTTCGTATACCCATATTTTGAGAAACTTGTTCTCAGACCCAAGCGAAATATTCGAAGATATCGTAGTGAATGACGAAATTAAGCGACGTGCTGCTGATATTTCTAAATATTACGATGATCTCATTTTCGCCACTCAGCTTTGGCAGACACAGGGTGAAGGCGTACATACAGTGAATGGTGTTGCACACACTATCAACATGTATGAGCTTAAGAAGAAGCTTTACCTATGCATGAACTCGGTGAACGCACTGGAAGCAATCCGTTTCTACGTGTCTTTTGCCTGCACATTCGCTTTCGCTGAACGGAAGCTGATGGAAGGTAATTCTAAGATTATTCGTTTGATTGCCCGTGACGAGAATCTACACTTATCTTCAACACAGCATATCCTTAATTTGTGGGCTAAGGGTAAAGATGACCCTGAAATGGCGCAAATTGCAGAAGAATGTAAAGAAGAAGCGCGTGCTATCTTCATGAACGCTGTCGAGCAAGAAAAGCAGTGGGCTGACTACTTGTTCCAAAACGGCTCAATGATTGGTTTGAATAAAGAAATTCTTTGCCAGTACGTTGAGTACATTGCGAATCAACGTATGTCTGCTATTGGTCTAGACACCCCGTTTGAGATAAGCAGTAATCCACTTCCATGGATGAATAACTATTTGAATTCAGACAACGTGCAAGTGGCACCTCAAGAGTCTGAAATCAGCTCTTATCTTGTTGGTCAAATCGACTCTGCCGTGAGCGAAGACGACTTTGCTGATTTTGAGCTGTAAAACTACAGCTTAATGAGCAGCAACGATAAATCACTCCGCATCGACGTTGTCGATGTGGGGGCGATTATTTCCCCTTCTGATTCCACTATCTTAAACGCCCTTGAAGCAGCGGACGTTCATATTCACTACCATTGTCGTGAAGGCTTTTGTGGTGCATGCCGCACAAAGCTAATTGAAGGCGAAGTTGAGTACACCACAGATCCCCTCGCCTTCATTGACGACGATGAAATTCTTCCTTGTTGTTGCGTGGCTAAATGCCCGCTAAAAATAAAAGTACCGCTGTAAAATTTTCATTCATCGCTCTCACTATCACTCTCACAGTGTTTCTGCGCGTTAGAGTAATCCACTTCAATAGTTTTACGTAGCAACTTAACACTAATCAAACGTAAGGATAATGTTATGAGCGAAGTTTCTGGAAAAGTTGTCATCATTACAGGTGCAAGTAGCGGGCTTGGAGAAGCAACGGCGAAAATGCTTACGGATAAAGGTGCTAAATTAGTGTTGGGCGCCCGCCGTGAAGACCGTCTTAAAAAACTTGTAGATGAAATTGAATCTTCAGGTGGCCAAGCTACTTATCAAACGGTAGATGTCACGAAAAAGGATGACGTCAAGGCGCTTGCGAAAGCGGCCATAGATGCCTATGGGCGTATTGACGTGCTCGTCAACAATGCTGGTCTTATGCCACTCGCTCCGCTTGACGAGATGAAAGTTGACGAGTGGGATCAGATGATAGATGTAAACATAAAAGGCGTTATGTATGGAGTAGCAGCTGTATTAGGACAAATGCGAGAGCAAAAAAGCGGGCATATTATCAATCTTTCCTCTGTGGCAGGTCATGTTGTGTTCCCTGTAGCAACGGTTTATTGCGCAACTAAATTCGCTGTTAAAGCAATAAGTGAAGGCATTCGCAGGGAGTCAAATGGTGAAATTCGCTCTACCAACATCTCACCTGGTGCAGTGGCGACAGAACTTACTGACCACATTTCTCACAAAGACTCAAAGCAAATGGCAGATGATATGTATGACGATGCTATCGATGCAGATGCTATTGCACGTGCAGTAACGTTTGCCATAGAGCAGCCTGGCGACGTAGACATAAACGAAATGATCATCAGACCTACCCGTCAGGAACTCTAATACAGCTCATTTCTAACGTAATGGTATTGATTGGCCATCTAATGATTAAGCCTGCAAATGCAGGCTTAATTTATTTCTCAATTTAAAGTACTTTTTCGATGGCATACAATTCTTCATCAATGACCTGTAAGCGAGATGCTACAACGGCTCTCGCGTCGTTTACGCCTTTATTATAAAACGATGCGCCCATTTCTTTACTAATGAAGTCCAGAAGAAATTCTCCGTCAAATTGACCAAGTTCCACGCTTAATTCATCATCAAAATATCGTTGCAGTTTAGCGACTAGCGCGTCTTTTTCCTCACGGGTAAATGCAATATCGCTCATTGTCATCCTTCATTCGTCACTTATAAAATGTCACGTTCTTTGTTTTAGACTCAACTATCGTTTTTCTTGCTCGTTAGCAATTATAAACGTTTTAACGTTAACACACCGCACGCCTAATTTTAGATTTTTTTAGCATGTAGACTCGGCCTGGTATGATTTTCGTATACACCTTGTAGACTTCTCTATTTTTAATTGCTGATTGTCTAAAAACAGTTATTTTAATGCAGAGTCTACATGCCCTTTTGTTCAAAGCACTATCGCAATAGTTTGCGTAGATAATTACATCAAAATGGGGCATCGCTTTCACGTAATTTGCGAGGTTAACAATGAAAGTTCTACCTATTATCGGAATAACAACCGTACTAGCAGCAAATAGTTTACCTGCTTGCGCCAACCCTAACCCTCATAAAGATAAATCACTCCCTCCGGGTATAGAGAAGAAGTATGAACGAACAGGTGAATTACCGCCGGGTTGGGAAAAAAAGCTAGCCGTTGGAAATCGTTTAGATCGTGATATTTACAACCATGCCCGCATCATTGTGCCTTTGGGAGGAGACGGGTTAGTAACAGTTCGCATTGAAAACAAAGTGGTACGCCTTATTCAAGCCACAAGGGAAATTGTAGAGATTTTAGATTAAGCCTGCTCATATCTGAAAGAGAGCTTCTGATATGGAGCTCTTAGCTCACTTTTACTTATGGCTTACTATCAACATTTGAAAATTGACTTGCCCTCACTCGACAGTAGTATCTGGAATCAACCATAGTTTTTTAGTTGGGTAGCCATCATGTTACTCCTGCAACACATCACGCAGGATATACTAGAGCCAGTTATTCTTTGTTGTACATCAAGACTCAACAATCCCCAACTTAATGACTTGTTTAACACTTCTATAATAATGGCGGCGTTTCATTTTCTATGATGAAAGTACAAACGGCCCCAATTGCAATAAAGAAATCAGGAACAAAAAATGGCAGCTAACGCACTGTTTAAGCCTTACTCAAAGGGCAACTTATCGTTAACCAACCGAATTGTTATGGCCCCCATGACTCGTCAATTTTCGCCTAACGGCGTACCTACCAACGATGTAGCTGGTTACTATAAACGCCGAGCTCAAGGTGGCACAGGTTTGATTATCACCGAGGGCACTACAGTAAACGATAAAGTCGCTACGATGGATGCAAATATCCCTCAATTCCATGGCGATGAAGCGCTAGCCGGTTGGAAAAATGTGGTAGATGAAGTTCACAGTGTCGGTGGGAAAATTATGCCTCAACTATGGCACGTGGGTATGGCGAGGGTAGCGGAAAAAGCGCCTTATCCTGAACTTCCAAGTGCAGGGCCTTCAGGTTTATTCAAACCAGGAAAACAGGGCGCTGAACCTATGACCGTTGAACACATTGAATCCGTGATTACTGCCTTTGCACAAGCAGCAGCAGATGCCAAAACTATCGGTATGGATGGAATTGAGATTCACGGTGCTCATGGTTATCTAATCGACCAGTTCTTCTGGGAAGGCACAAACCAGCGAACTGACAGTTGGGGCGGTAACATGGAAAATCGTGGACGATTTGCGGTTGAAATAATTAAAGCCATACGTGATGCAACCGGTCCCGATTTTCCGATCGTACTGCGCTATTCGCAGTGGAAACAACAAGATTACACCGCTCGTTTAGCGCACACGCCCCAAGAACTAGAACAGTTTCTTCTTCCGCTAAGTGAAGCTGGAGTAGATGTTTTTCATTGTTCTCAGCGCCGCTATTGGGAAAACGAATTTGAAGGCAGTGATTTAAACCTTGCAGGCTGGACGAAAAAATTAACTGGCAAGCCCACCATAACGGTAGGGTCAGTTGGGCTCAATGACGACTTCTTCGGCGCATTCAAAGGGCAAGATTCCAGCACTCGCTCAGTCGATGATTTACTTGAACGTTTAGACGCTGGCGAATTTGATCTGGTTGCTGTAGGAAGAGCGCTACTACAAGATCCGAACTGGGCAAACAAAATAAAAGAAAACCGCACCAACGAACTAGAGCAATACTCTGGTAAAGCGTTAGCAACGCTGTCTTAAGCCCGATTAAATTAAGCACTAGCGCGGCAAAGTTGCGCTAGTGCCTCTCCCAAAAGGACTCAAAGTCTGATTTGCTGAGCGGTTTTGCAATGAAATAACCCTGCGCATAATCACAGCCCATGCTTTTTAGAATATCGTATTGTTCTTGTGTCTCGACACCTTCCGCTACTACCTTTATTCCGAGTTTATTCGCCATCACAATAATAGCTTCGCACAGCACCTTATCATTGCTAACGTCAGTCATCGACTTCACAAAGCTCCTGTCAATCTTGATAAAGTCTGTAGGAAAGCGCTTTAAATAAGAAATAGAGCTGTAACCTGTACCAAAATCATCCAACGCGATATCAACGCCTGCTTGCCTAAACTGGAAAAGCTTCTTGGACACCATCTCATTGGCTTCCATTAATAAGTTTTCCGTGACTTCAAGAAGTATAGAACGCGCAGAGATCTTCTGGTCTAAAAGCAGGTTTAACCATTGAGTTATATTAGATTCTAAATTGAAGTAGTGGCTAGGTGACGTATTAATACTCACCTGCAGCTCTTGACGGTTTTGGGCTTTCCATTGTTTGATATTGGCACAGACTTCATTAAATACCCAATTACTGATATCAATGATGAGTCCAGATTCTTCAGCAAGTGGAATAAATTCATCTGGTGTAATTCTCCCCTTCGTGGGATGCTGCCATCGAAGTAACGCTTCAGCTTTCATCACTTTCTGGCTACTGAAACATGCAATTGGCTGGTACTCAATAAACAATTCTTTGTTCTTAACTGCATAACGCAAATCATTCAACAAGGTCATTCTCTTTATTGCTGCAGTTTGCATGTCGTGGGTATAATACTGATAGTTGTTTTTACCGAGATCTTTAGCACCGTACATCGCTTGGTCGGCATTCTTTAACAGGCCTTTGACATCTTTTGCGTCGTCCGGATATAAGGTGACACCTAGGCTCGCGCTAGTATGCACACGTTCCAGCTCTAAACTATAAGGTTTTACGATCTCGCCAAGTAGCTTTTGTACGACCAGTTCTATAGAACTTAGGCCTTTAATGCCGTTTAGGATAATGACAAATTCGTCACCGCCTAATCGGGAAACGGTGTCATCTGAACGCAAACACTGCTTTATTCTTCTGGCGCACTCAATTAAAAGCTTATCACCTATATCGTGACCAAGCGTGTCATTAATATCTTTGAAATTATCAAGGTCCAAGAATATCACCGCTACCTTATCGCTCTCTCTATCGGCAGCCTTAATGGCTAACTGTAAGTGATCCAACATAAGGTTTCGGTTAGGAAGTCCTGTCAAAGAATCAAAGTTAGCTTGCTTCCATATAAGTTGATTCGCCAGCTCTCTTTCAATAGCGATGCTAGCGATATGCGCGAACTGTTCGATTAAGCGCATTTCGTCCGCTGTCGGTACTGCTCTTTCTCTATGATAAATTGCAAAAGTACCAATAGCGTCACCATTAGCTCCTTGTATTGGCTGTGACCAACAAGAGCATACACCAGCGCGCAATGCTAAATCTTTCCAATCGGTCCAAAACGGGTGCGTACTGATATCTTCAACAATAGTCGGTAAGTTCGTCGCGGCTGTATTTCCACATGATCCCCTGCCTACACCAAACTCAACGCCATCGATAGCGTCGTTATAAAAGTCGGGTAAAGAAGGCGCAGCACCCTTTTTCAGCTTGCCATCTTCTAATAGCAGGATACTGCAAACTTGATCTGTGTATTCGGCCTCTATAGCATTCACAATGTCGTGGAGTACGGTATGCAATGACTCTGCATTTACCACTTTCTCTAAAATAGCGCTCCTCACACGGGTGATTTTTTGTGTTTGAGCTAGCTTAAATTGGTACTCTTCCAACTGAGTTGAGAGATCATTGAATTCTTGTCGCTGTAGTTCCGACTCTACAAGTTTTGCAAGCTGCTCTAATTGCTGTATTTGAACGCAATTGAATATTTTTGGATTATTATCCGACACACATAGCGTTCCCACCGCAAACCCTTCTATCATCAGCCTAACACCCGCGTAAAAACGAATGTGAGGATGACCAACCACAAAAGGATTGCTTTTGAAGCGAGGGTCCTCTTGAGTATCTGGAACGACTAAGGTTTTGTCCTGCGCTATAGCATGGGCACAAAAGGCGACATCCCTTTCTGTTTCAGTCATATCGAGATTAATAGCCGACTTAAACCACTGCCTACTGTCATCGACAAATGTGATGGATGCGAATCTACAATCAAAAATGCTACTTGCTAGTCGAGTAATACGGTCAAAGCGCTCTTCTGGTGGGGTATCGAGCACTCTCAGTTTGTTGAGTGCGGCTAGCCTCTCATGTTCATTTACAATAGTCGGGGGTGTGCGCACAACTCACTCCTAAATCCAACACGGTCGAATTGCGCACATTGTGCAACACGCTTTCAATAGCGTGGTTAAGCCAGTTGGACATTATTTCTGCCGCTCTCTTTGGCTTTATATAATGCGTCATCGGCTTCCGATAGTGCTGACTCAATAGTGTCATGATGTTCTTTTACATAAGATACACCCGCACTAACAGTGATATCAATAAACTTCCCATTCACATCTAGAGGGTTTTTACTTATTCGATCTCTTAACTTTTCAGCTAACTTGAAGGCGCCTGCGCGGTCGGTATCAGGCAATAAAAGTACGAATTCCTCACCGCCAATGCGCGCTACGCAATCTGCATTACGCGAAGACATTTTTAAAATTTTTGCTACGTGTTTAATCGCTTTATCACCCATGTCGTGGCCGTGAGTGTCGTTGATACGTTTAAAAAAATCGATATCGATCATCACCACTGACAGCGATCGCTTGTAGCGGTGACTAGCCGCTATTGCTTGTTGGGAAACAATCTGAAATGCCCGTCGATTTAGTAAACCAGATAGGTAATCAAAATTAGCGTCTCGCTGGAGCTTAGTGGCAAAACGACTTACCTTTGCCACCATTGGACGAAATATGAAAAACGCTTCAACTAATATGGTGAGAATAATGATGCCCAACACTACGTTTTGTGCATTTCTAAGGTCGTTTACTTTTTCCAAACTCTCTTTTTCATATTGCCCAACAATGTTGTGTAACGGTGTTAGCAGGTCGCTTTCTGCGAGTTGTAAAAACATCAAACTTCCGTTAGAAAACTGGACAGCGCCAACATTACCATTTTCTGAAAGTGCGGCCCTTATCTCGCCTTCAAATAACTTTATTTTCTTATCTACATCAGAGGGAGGCATAAAATAGAGGTTATACAGTTCTTCAGAAAGTGGGCTGGGTTGACCTTTTGATAATGCTTCAAAATGTGGTGCTAGCAGAAACTGATGGTTTTGCTTCATTTTCTCAATCGCAGCTATAGAGAGTCTTTTTGATTTTTGAGCGCCAGTTTGCAAGTAATCGACCGCAAACATACTGGCTCTTTGCGAAAGCATGCGTTGCTGACCACTTACGTTAACAATTTTGCCAGTATTGTTCTGCTCTGAAATGACTTCATCTAACATGAAGTGAACAACCAGAGACAGTACCGCAATCACTGAAAGCGAAATAACATAAGTTAGCGTTAACAATCTGCCTGGATTTCTTATCGTTATTGGATCTTCTGCGTTCATAACTGCGTTCCCATTATTTAGTGATCTACTACGTTAGCACTGTTGGAAAATTCAAATATTGCTCTTTAGTCTAGAAATATGCGTTAACGCTCCCCCATTAAACTTTATAGAACTATTTCGCCACGGCGGAAAATAACGCTTTTTCTGTTTTAAACGTAGCGTATAAAACGCTATTTTTTTATAACCAAGTAGATGCCACCCAACGTAGCTATTGAAGCAACCAGGATCTGCATTGTGAGTGGCTCACCAAGCGCTATCCACCCCATCAGCGATGCTATGACAGGCACGCTCAGTTGCACTGTCGCGGCGGTGGTTGATTTGATAAGGGGAAGCGCGCTGTACCAAATAGCGTATCCGCAACCCGATGCAAACACCCCTGATGCAAGCGCGTAATAAACACCCTCGCTATCTAAGACAAAATTATCTGCGCCCACGAAGCAAACCACACCAACCAAAGGAACACAGAAAAACGCGGCATAGACAAAATTACCCGATGTAGATAAAAGGGCTGAGCTACTTTTTTTACCCAAAAGCGAATAGACGCCCCAAGCCATACCCGCCAAAACCATAACCGCGCCAGCTAAAAGAGGCGGTGCTGCCGCGCTAGGCAACAGTAAGATAACAAGGCCTAAAAATGCCAACACAAACCCCAACCACTGCCATTTTTTAAATCGCTCGCCATTGAACAACCCTACGGAAATCATAGTGAGTTGCACGGCACCAAATAATAAAAGTGCCCCCGTTCCCGTGGACATTGAAATATAGGCATATGAAAAGCAGATAGCGTAAACGAACAACGAAATGCCACCGAGTACGCTGGCGTTGGTTTTTAGGCCATGAAAAAGGCCTTGAGAAGGCACGCTCTCACTTTTGCGACGTAGGAAATAAGAAGACAAAAGTAACAACGCTATCGCCCCGCTCGCTAAGCGTAAGATAGTAAAACTAGCAGGGTCTATATCGGTGTTAGCAAGAGCCATGCGGCAAAGTAGCGAATTAGCAGCAAATGCAATCATGGCAATAGCGACCAATACAAAGGTTTTCAACAAACCGAATCTCCCTAGTTTTAAACGCAAAAATGCTTAGCAGTACACTAACTTATCCCGTAATGCATCGAAAAGTAAATGCTTAAACGCAAGAGACAATATTTTACAACGACGTAGACAGGTCAAACTGCCTAAAACGAAAAAGAGGACCGAAAGGTCCTCTTTAAATTAGTTATTACTTGATGAGAGTTTTAAAGCGATAAGCCTAAGCGCTCAGCCACTTCAATATAGGTCTCGACTACAGAGCCCAAACCTTGTCTAAAGCGGTCTTTGTCCATCTTTTTACGGGTTTCTTTATCCCACAAGCGACAGCCATCTGGTGTGAACTCATCACCTAGTACGATATTGCCATCTTTGTCGACACCAAACTCTAGTTTATAGTCTACAAGCAACATACCCGCGTCATCAAAGAGTGCTTTCAAAACACTGTTAACCTTGAAGGTCAATGCTTTCATTTCAGCAATTTGCGCTTCGGTTGCCCAACCAAATGATAAAATATGGTAGTCATTTACCATTGGGTCGTGAAGTGCATCATTCTTTAAGAAAAACTCGAAAATAGGTGGGTTAAGCTCTTTGCCCTCTTCCACACCCAGTCTGCGAACTAAAGAGCCAGCAGACAAGTTTCTCACCACACACTCAACAGGGATCATGTCGAGCTTCTTAACCAAAGACTCAGTGTCAGAAACCAGCGCCTCAACTTGCGTTGCAATGCCTGCTTCTTCAAGCTTTGTCATAATAAAGTGATTAAACTTGTTGTTTACTTCACCTTTGCGTTCTAGCTGTTCAATCTTCTCACCATCAAACGCCGAAGTGTCGTTTCTAAAGTGAAGAATAAGTTTATCGCTATCATCAGTGTAATAAACAGTTTTTGCTTTACCGCGGTAAAGCTCGTCGCGTTTTTCCATTCTCAGTCTCAGTTATATATCAAGGTTATCTTCTGACATGACCTCAGCAAATGCACTGTAAAGGTCGGAAACCTGATTTGCTTCAAACGGTACACTTTCATTATTCATGAAGGTAACTGACGTGCGATCCGCACCCGCTCTTGCAACTTTCAAACGATAGTCACCTTTCTTTAGCAACTCTTTATCGCTTGAGAATAAACCATCCCACCAACTACCTTGATCACCATTGTAAGTGACAAATAATAGGCCGTTTGATTTATCTAAATCTTTAACGTCAAAACCAAGCTTACGCAGTACTAACAGCATTCTTGGCCACGCTACATCATACTTAGCTTCTACGATATACGCCGCGTCACCATCGGCATTAAAGCCCATCTCGGTATTGATACCCTGACGGATACGAGCAATTCTTCGTGTCTCTGCTAGCTGAATTTGGTACTCATAGTGACCAACAACTTGGTTCAACACCTCAACTTCTTCGCGACGTTCTTCCATTGAAGAGACTTCTGCAACCACGTCGTTGCCCAATGTTTGCATATAGTCCTTTAATTCAACAGTAAGCGCAGCACTACGGCCGTGAGGTTTAACGTCTAAGCTGAATTCAAAACGTCGACCGATTTCGCTTTCTTCATCTATAAAGCTATACCAAGGACCTTCGACTTCTCTAGTTATCACCATCCAGTCAGTAACCAGCACTTTCTCTTCTGGACTAAAGCTATCTACACCAATACCTTGTTCATCTAAGAAACTTAAAAGCGAGTTCCAAATTGCTTGGCTTAGCGGCTGACTATCGTCAACCTGGTCAAACCAAATGGTTGCTGAACTCTTACCTTCCTCAATGTGAGAACCCGTAACTAAAGGTAAAACTAATGCTGGCGAGCGAACCATCAACGACTTGCCCACCAAATTTGAATCGGCCTCTTGACCTAACTCAGGTAATACAAAATCACGAGAAAAAGCAGGTGCATCTAAGTCAGAAGGTACTTTTAGCGATTCTTGTTCTTTAGTTTTTAAGTATTCGTAGCTGCCAGACGCGGTCTTTCTATCTATTTGGCTTGAACAACCTGCAAGTGCAACCATCGCTACTGAACTTGCTATAGCCAGCGTTCTTTTCATCTGTGTTCCTTATTAACCAGAAATCAATGCGTATTTTTTTAGTAGTTCTTCGATACGTTTTTGGCTTGATAGTTCCGGTAAAACCATAGGTAATCGCATAACTGCGCTTTCCATCATGCCCATTTTATACAATGCCCACTTCGGCATTACTGGATTTGGTTCAATAAATAGCTCGCTATGAAGCAACTTAATGGTTTCATCGATATCGCGACATTTATCAAAATTATTTTCTAGCGCAGCCTCACACATTTGTGCGATTGCTTTAGGCACTATGTTAGCCGTTACGGAGATAACGCCGTGGCCGCCTTCACACATAAACTCGCAGCTTGAACCGTCGTCGCCGCTAAGTAAAACAAAGTCATCGGGAACCAAAGGCTGAGTAGCCTTAAGGCGTGCGATATTACCGGTTGCGTCTTTAAGACCAACGATATTTTTGTGGGTTGCTAGTTTTGCTACCGTTTCAGGCAGCATGTCGGCTACGGTGCGGCCTGGCACATTGTAAAGAATAACAGGTAAGTCACTAGCGTCTGCAATTGCATTAAAGTGCGCGACCATACCCGCCTGTTGAGGCTTATTGTAATAAGGTACTACGCTTAGGAAACCGTCTATACCTGTAGAGCCTAATTGCTCTGTAAGAAAAATAGCCTCTGCCGTAGAGTTTGCGCCACTGCCGGCAATAACCGGAATTGCTCCCGATGCCATAGCAACGGTTTCTTTAACCACATTGATGTGTTCATCAAAAGGTAGCGTTGCTGACTCACCAGTAGTTCCAACCGACACTATACCGTGGGTGCCCTGCTCTACATGAAACTTCACAAGTTTCTCTAAAGACTTGTAATCAATATCGCCGTTTTCGAACATCGGCGTGACGAGTGCTACGTAACTACCAGTAAACATAATCTCTCCGAAAAATGTGAGCGCACATGGTAAATATGTCGGTGCTTAAACACAAGTAATAGCGCAAGTAAAATGACAAGAATTTGACAATATCTTATTCAAAGGCAAGAAAAAGGCGCTGACTTATAAAAAAACTCTGTGCTAACATCCCGACATTATTAACATTGAAGTGAAGTAGATGTCGAAACACCAACTTATCGTCACCATCTTGGGGACAGACAAAAGTGGCATTTTAAGCGAAATTGCAACGACGGTATCAGAAGCTCAGTGCAATATTCTAGATAGCAGGCAAGCCATTTACGGCAAAGAGTTCTCGTTGACAATGATCATAGAAGGAACGCAAAGCGCTATCACAAAAGCTGAATGTATTTTACCTTCGCTATTTCAGCGTCTTGACCTGCTTTCTATGATGAAGCGCACTAGCCATCACGAAAAGCAAAACCTTGCCCATCTTTTTAATGTCGAGTTTAGTGGCGAAGATGCAGCTGGCTTGATTAAAGCGGTGACCGGCTTTTTTGCCGAGCGTCACGCAATGATAAGCGCATTTAGACAACGCACATTTAAAGACAAAACATCGGGTAAAGACAACATGCGCTGCAAATTTGTTGTTTCTCTTCCCTCTAATGAAAATGTAGACGCACTAGAATCTGATCTAATGTCCCTGTTCACTTCGTTAAATGTGACAGGCAAAGTTGTAGACAAACAAAAAAAGGATCCCAATGAAAACGTTACAAGCTGGTGATAAAGCCCCACAATTCTCATTGCAGAACCAAAATGATGAAACCGTATCTTTAGCTGATTTCGCAGGTAAAAAAGTACTGGTTTATTTTTACCCTAAAGCGATGACGCCTGGTTGCACAGTACAAGCCCAGGGCTTACGCGACGTAAACGAAGAACTAACGGCGAAAAATGTGGTTGTGCTAGGAATTAGCCCAGATGCAGTTAAACGCCTGCCTAAATTCATCGAAAAAGAAAACCTAAACTTTACGTTGCTTTCTGATGAAGACCACGCCGTTGCCGACGTTTTTGGTGTGTGGGGACCTAAAAAGTTTATGGGTAAAGAGTATGATGGCATTCATCGCCAAACATTCCTCGTGGATGAAAACGGTGTTATTGAGCACGTTTTCAACAAGTTCAAAACAAAAGAACACCACACCGTAGTACTTGATTATCTAAACAGCTAAACCGGTATAGAATTTAAAAAGCCCCGATAACATTATGTTTTCGGGGCTTTTTTATACTTACTCAATTCGTATCAGTGTTTACCTATAACGCCTATTTGAATCAGTACTCGTTTTGAATCTCGTACTGGATGGCGCTGACTGGTTCGCCAAATGGGAATAACTACTTCGCCTCTTCCGGTACAATAACGGGGTTACTAGACCACGCTGTAATTACCGCCTTCACGAGGGTAGCGAGAGGAATAGCGAAAAATACGCCCCAGAAACCCCAAAGACCTCCAAACACTAATACTGCAACGATTATATAAAGCGGATGCAAGCTAACCGCCTCCGAGAATAGCAGCGGTACCAACAAGTTACCGTCTAACGCCTGAATAATGCCGTACGCTATCATTAAATACCAAAATTCTGGTGAAATACCCCACTGAAACATAGCGACAACGGCCACGGGTATAGTAACCACTGCTGCACCAATGTACGGAATAAGTACTGAAAATCCCACCAATACGCCAAGCAAAATAGCATAACGTAAGTCCATCAATACAAACGTTACGCAGCTCACCGCGCCCACAATTATAATCTCGATCACTTTGCCGCGAATATAGTTGGCAATTTGAGAGTTCATTTCGTGACCAACTTGCGTAATTAAGCGTCGCTCCTTAGGCAGCAAGCGAGATATGCTGTCTAAAAAGAAAAGCTTATCTTTTAGCATGAAAAACACCATAAGCGGTACGAGGATAACGTAAACGAGCAACGCAGCTAAGTTGGCGATATTACTAAACGAAGCAGAAATAAGGGTTTCGCCCACCTCAACCAATTTGTCATTTAAACCTTCCATCATTTGATGGATTTGATATACCTGAACGTAATCTGGATATTTGTCCGGAAGCGTTAATATCCATTCTTGTGCTTTCTGCCATATTAGCGGCGTTTCTTGAATCAAGTTAACGCTTTGCTTGGATATAATTGGAACAAGGCCAATTAAGGTCAATATGGTTATAGTGATAAAGCCGAGCATTACAACGACGCAGGCGAGCGTTCTACTTACGCCGACATTTACCAAGCGACAGACTGGCCAATCGAGTAAATACGCAATCACTGCTGCAACCAACACAGGCATAATTAGCCCGCCCCACAATAGCAACACTGCCGTGGTCAAAAGGATCAAGATAAGCAACATTGCTGCATCAGGATCAGAAAATTTGCGTCGGTACCAACGACCAAAAACGCTAATCATATAAACGCCTAGAAATTACTAAGAATAGGACACGCATCATAGTTGATAGCGCTAGCACTTAGCAATAAGTAGCACTTAAGAATCTTTCAAAATCAAACTGGTATGATGTTTTTACAGTATAAGCATTAATGTGTAGAGTGGTTGTTACAACAGTAAAAGAATAAACTAGATGCGTTTGTGTCGCATTGGTATAACTGACGTGTCATAAACGAGATGGCATAGGCGATATTGCCTTGTGTCTTCGAAAATGATGCATATAAGAAAAAAATAAAATTTGAAACTGTTTAGCAACTTAGCGCTCTAAGGATTAAGCAGTATTAACCGTATACAATGATTGTAGGTTCATGAGAAAAAAGTTTTCAGCATCTTTGGTTGCCCTTTCCTTCGTGCTCACATCGAGCCTCACGGCTGTTGCACAAGATGCCAATTACAGCAATAAAAATGCGTTACCTGAAATAGGTGTTGTTGCGTCAGACGCCATATCGCTTGATAAAGAGATGATTGTAGGCGATGCCGTAATGCGGCAAATGCGCGGTCAAAGTCCTGTAATCTCAGATCCGGTGCTGGATGAATATTTACAGGATGTAGGCAACCGATTGGTTGTACATGCTGACAACGCCAAATTTCCTTTTGAATTTTTCTGGGTAAATAATGATGCCATTAACGCATTTGCGTTTTTTGGCGGTCACATTGGTGTTCACACGGGTTTAATGCGTCGTGCTGAAAATGAAAGTGAACTGGCTTCTGTGCTAGCGCACGAAATTTCTCACGTAACTCAACGCCACATAGCACGACGTATGCAGGCGCAGCAGCGCTCATCTCCCCTAGCCTTGGCGTCACTTATCGGCGGGGTGCTAATTGCTATGGCCAACCCAGAAGCGGGTATTGCGGCCATGCAGGCGGGAACCGCAGCCTCTGCACAATTGCAAATCGACTATACCCGTTCAAATGAACAAGAAGCCGATAGAATTGGTATCGCAATGCTTGCTCGTGCGGGCTTCGATCCGAGTGCGGCTGCTTCATTCTTTTCTACCATGGCGGAAGAGTACCGCATGGTTTCTCGTCCACCCGCAAGGCTGCTTACTCACCCTTTAACCGAAACCCGTATTGCTGATGCGAGAAATCGCGCTGGTGACTACCCTAGACGCTACTTACCCATTAACAAGCAATTCGAGTTGGCTAAAGCACGTATAAAGGCACGCTACTCGTTTAAAGCTGATTACGCTGTAGAATATTTCGAAGCGGCCGTGGCTCAAGACGTACAGCGCAGTAAAGAAGCGTCATTATATGGTTTAGCGCTTGCTTATATGCGCGCCGAAAAAATCGAAAAAGCCAAAGACATTATGGATGAGTTAATAGCAAAAGATAGAGGAAACCTCTTTTATCTCGACGCTATGACAGATATCTATATTTCGCAAGGTGAGCCTTTAAAAGCCGTTGAAATGCTAAGACCTCACGTTACGCATAACCCTAGAAATCAAGTATTGGCACTAAACCAGGCCAATGCTTACATAAGCGCAAACAAATATGAAGAAGCGGTGTCTCTACTTAAGGATTTCCTGCTGGTTAAAAAAGATTATCAACTGGCACATCAGTTGATGAGTGAGGCGTATCAAAAGTCGAAACGTTTCTCGCAAATGCATCAGAGCAAAGCGGAAGTATATGCATTGTATGGTGCTTATAACCGCGCGGTTGACGAACTTCAATATGCGTATAATTTCGCAGGCGATGATCACCTTGAAAAACAAAGAATCAGAGCGAGAATAAAACAATTTCGCGACCAAGAAGAGCGTTTACAACGACTCTAGACCATCGCACTTTTCTTCTATTCGTCAGCGCCTTTCAATTCAGCTAGGCGCTGACGCAGATGCGCTGCCGTAATTTCTCCCATTATCGTATCTTTTATTTTCCCATCAGGTCCAAGAATAAAGGTCGCTGGCAAATAAGGGGGTTTTTGCATGGGCAGTTTAGTGTCTGGCGAACTTACAATAACAGGCAATTCAATATCAAACTTCTCAGCCATGGCTTTGAGTTCAGGCTTCGTTTTAAGGTCGTAGTTAATAGCAAAAAGACGGGTATCGTCAGGTAGCGAATGATTAAATGTGACGAGCTCAGGCATTTCTCGTAGACATGGTGCACACCATGGCGCAAAGTAATTTACCACAACCCACTTCCCCTCAAGATCTTGCCAAAGGTAAGCAGTTCCATCTAATGTTTCAAAGTCATGTTGAAGACGCTGATACGTATATGCACCGGCAAACGCAACAAGCGCTAACAGCACTAGAAAGAGTATAGGCTTTATTTTTCCTGCATTGCTTTTTGGCTGTGACAACAACATATAACCTTCTAATTTTGACTATTTTTTCATAGTGCCAGATTCTTACTTCGCGCACTAACATAAATTCAACCACGCTTTTTAAACACCGTTTTCCAGAAACGATGCTGTAAACAAAGAATAGTACGAATTTATTACCCGTTATCGGTAAACTGCTTGATATTCTATGGCAAAAACGCAATAGTTCGCGCCAATTCATATAATCATGAACAAGAGTATTTATGACAGACATTACCATTATTCACAATCCTCGCTGTTCAAAGAGCAGACAAACCCTAGCATTACTTGAAGAGCAAGGTGTAGCGCCTGTTATTGTTGAGTACCTAAAGCACCCTCTAGACGCAAAAGAACTGAAAGAGATATTTAAAAAACTTAACCTTGGATCGGTTAGAGATATGATGCGTACTAAAGAAGCAGAATATAAAGATGCTAACTTAGGTGACAGCGCACTGTCTGATAATGCGCTTTTTGAAGCTATGGCTCACACGCCCAAGTTGATAGAGCGTCCAATTGTTATTAATGGCGAGAAAGCCAGAATTGGTCGTCCACCAGAATCTGTTTTGGAAATTGTATAGTGCAACCTGTTCTCGTACTTTATTACAGCCGCAACGGCAGCACAAAGCGATTAGCTGATGCCATCGCCCAAGGTGTATCGTCATTAGATGTTCCTGTGATAGTACGTACAGTCAAGAGTATCAGCGATGCAGCTAATGACGCGGCATCTAGTGCTGTACCCGAGGTTTCCCTTCAGGAACTCGAACAGTGCAGTGCCCTGGCGTTAGGTAGTCCTACGCGTTTCGGCAATATGGCAGCGCCAGTAAAACACTTTTTGGATTCTACAAGCAGTCAATGGTTAAAAGGCGCGTTGATTGACAAGCCTGCGTGTGTATTTACATCTTCTTCTTCCATGCACGGCGGCCAGGAATCCACATTACTTTCCATGATGGTTCCGCTTATCCATCACGGCATGGTGATTTGCGGGCTACCTTACAGTGAGCCTGCGCTACACAACACCACAATGGGTGGCAGCCCTTACGGTGTAACACACGTCGCTCATCACAGTTTGAGTGCACCAGAGCAATTGAGTGCAGATGAAAAAGCGCTATGCATTGCTCAGGGTAAGCGACTTGCAATGTTCGCTAAAAAACTAGCAGACAACGCCTAACAGTTACGTTATTTGACGCATAAAACGTAGACCATATAAAGAATATTAAAAACAAATTGTTTCGGAGACATTACCATGGCACCAGATACGCGTTTTTATCGCTATCTCGCACTTATAAGCCACACCGGGTTAATCGTATGGATAACACTGTGGCAATTTACTTTTACTAAAGAGCATACTTACTCTCCATTGTTTATTGCCTTGTTTTATATTTTACCTTTATTGTTACCTTACTGGGGTATATTAAAAGGCAAGCCATATACTCACGCATGGGCCAATTTTGTCGTTTTGTTTTACCTCATTCACGGATGCACTGTGGCATACGCTGTACCTGATGAACGTTGGTATGCAGTGGTAGAGATTATTCTATGCACGGGTATGTTTGTCGGCTGTAGTGCGTTTGCTAGAAAACGTGGTCGTGAATTGGGTTTGGGCCTTAAAAAGCTTAAAGAAGAGATGCAAGAAGAAAAAGCACGCTTTGAGCAAGGTCAACAATGATCATGTAATACACAGCGAAAACACATGCTGCCAAGGGGTTAATATGACACGCCATTTGCCTGAACTTACATTAGTAATCGCATCATTATCGTTACTTGCAGCATGTGGAGGCTCTGGTTCAGGCGATAGTTCAGCCCCAAGCACTCCTTCCATTCCTCCAACCATTAGCATTTCAGGCCCTACAAACGCCGTTGTAGGCGATGCGGTCGACTTTGCTGTCGCCTCGCCTACTGGCCACGCTATTGTAGACATCAATTGGCAAGTCTCAGGCATATCACAGCAGCCTCTCAGTGCTCACACGCAGGCTATAGGCTTTGATGTTACCTCTTCAGGTAGCTTCGATATCGCCGTAAACGTTAGCTTAGAAAATGGCACAACGCTTACAGACACCATAACGTTACAAACGAACGAAAGTACCGCGCCGATTGCCGCATTACGATTGGGTCATGAGGCATCCGAAGGCGGCAGAGTTTCTCTTCGCGTTGACACCGTTAACTCGCAAGGGTTAACAATCTCAAATATCACGTGGCAACAAACGTCTGGACCAATCGTCAATGACTTCAACTTTGATGATGGCGATTATTCTCATTCGATATATTTTCAAGCGCCTCGAGTTAGCAACGACACAATCATTGAAATAGAAAGTACCGTTACACTCTCAAATGGCGAGGTGTTAACCGATAGCGCGCAAGTTCTAGTGAAAAACATCGACATTAACAATAGCGGCTTTTTTGTAGATGACGAGACAAGTATTCCCGAAACGGTAAGCGCGCATATGCAGCCCTATAGAGCCGACAGCCCTTACGCGTCGGCACTTGTTGATTGTGTTTATAACAATCAGGTTTCAAACAGCTGTACGTTCTCTCAGCTACCACTGATTGGCCAAGTTACCGAAAGCCCCACTATCGATGATATTTTAGATAGAACATACGTCTCGCATCCGTGGATGGGCGATGCATTTAGAACGTATTTAGAAACTTCAGCAACCCGTGATGACATGCTTAAGTTACTACGCGCAACTAACGCGATTGTGATTTCTTACGATATCCGCCCGTCATTTTATTGGGTTGCCACTGGTGCCATTTACTTAGATGCCAACAACTTTTGGCGCACACCGCAAGAGCGAGACACGCTAAATACTCGCCCAGATTATAGAAGTGGTTTTGGTAGTGAGCTCGATTTTACGACGTCATGGCGCTACGTGAAAAACGGGGCCTATGATTTTCCTAATATCAGCACAGCGAACGTAGCAGATAGACTTCCACGTGACGTGAGCGACGTAGAAGCAGCATTAAGCTATTTGCTATACCACGAGCTAGCTCACGCCAATGACTTTTTCGACTACACCGAATGGCAACAACTCAGCAATAGCGCGAGCCCACTGTCGTCTTATGATGACAGCTCTCCCATTTCTACGGGGCTAACAACTTCATTGCCTCTTACGTCGTCACAACTCCATGCTTTGGCCGAAGTTCGATACGGCGGCGCAACCGCTTCAAGCGCGCAGCGAAATTATACCGCGCTACAAGTGGCAAATTGGTTTGAGGATGATGGTGCGGTTGCTTTCTACTCTTACTTTACGGAACGAGAAGATCTCGCCATGTTATTCGAGCGCTTCATGATGCTTTACCGGCTTGAGGCAGAAGCGGATGTAGGCGTATTTACAAGAGAGACACTGGAAGACGGCAGTTTCATTCCCACTTGGGCTCAGAGAAACCGTGTTAATGATGATAACGTTACTATGCGCGTAGATTACGTATTAAGTAGAATTTTACCCGAACTCGATGTACCTGCTATTCAAGCGTTACTTCCAAGCCCTTATCTGCTTCCGAACGATATTACCTGGCGGGACTCTGCGTCTAGTACAAATCCAAACGTACAGTCTGCGAGCGATAAGTTAATGCTACAGAACGGCGGAAACAATTCGGTTACTTCCGATGGAACTCTAATGACGGTAGCAGAAGAATTTAGCACCACATCAAGCGCTCATAGTTTAAGAAAAGAACAATAAACGGCAACACAGCAGCGCTTTGACTAACGCAGGTTAAACTCGCGCTTTGGCTAACTTAGGTTAAACTCGCGCTTTGGCTAACTTAGGTTGAGCTCGCGCTTTGACTAATTTAGGTTAAGCTCGCGCTTTGGCTAACTTAAGTTAAGCTCGCGCTTTGGCTAACTTAGGTTAAGCTCGCGCTTAACCATGCCCACCGATAGGCGTTTTTGTTCTTGGAGTGAGCGTGTGTCTAAACGGGCTAATAGTGACATGAGGCTTTTTAGGTCTCGTTCACTGTGGTGCAAAAGAAACTGTAGTGCTTGGTTTGATAGCTTTAATCCACGTTCCGCTGCACGTAAGCGCACGGCTTCTTCACGACCATTGTCATCCAGTTGGTTTACGTGATAAATAACCCCCCACGCCAAGCGAGAACGCAAGTCAGGTAAAACAAAAGCCGGGTTAGATGGGCCTAGGTGACTAGAACAAAGTACCATGGTTTGTTTAGTCTCAATCACTCGGTTTAACAAATCGAATAACGCTTCTTCCCAACGTAAATCGCCGGCTATCGCGTGAATGTTGTCTAATGCGATTAACGAAAGATTCTCAAGGCCTTCAAAAATATCGAGCGACCACGCTTCATAATTATTAAGATTTAAATAAAGGTGACTAACCGATTTTTCGGCTAGTTGATGACAAGTGGCAAACAATAAGTGGCTTTTGCCGATAGCGGTACTGCCTAGTAAAGTAAGCAAAGGCAGCTGAAGCGATGCTAAAGGCCCCAATTCAGGAGCCTCGCGCCAGTGTGGCAGCGCATCTGCAATCTGCTCAAGGACTGAAACTACTTCTTCGTTACCCGTATTGACAAAACTATCGAAGTTTTCGTCAACAGGTAGCGTGACAGGCAAAGGCAGCTGCATGCTAAATTAATTGCTCCAATAGAAACTGTGTCCTTTCACGGATTGTCCGTACGAATCGGTTACGGGACGTAATTTGCTTTCTAGTTTAATACTGTTAAGTAAATCGTCCACCGTTCCAATTAATGTAAGTGAGTACGTGGCAACAGAACCAGATTGCTCTACTAGTGTAGCGTTTTCAATCACACTTAAACTATTTAAATAGTCAGTAGCGCTGGCGTAACTTTTTACCGAGCCAATATTGGCAATCGATACCTTGATAACTTCTCGCTCAGACGCTTCGATTCCTACGATTGCATAAAGCGACGATAAATAATTTGAGTAGGCATCGATTAACTGATTGCCAAGAACTTCGGGCGAATCACCGTATATGCTGCCATAGCTAACCTTACCGCCACCAACGAACACCCAGTCTAGTGCATAGTCACCTTCATCGGCACGCTTCGCATAGTTGGCAAACTCGTTCATGGTAAACGGCATCGTTGTGCTCTCTTCCTGCGCCAGCTCCTTCGCTGAGGTACCATCAGTATTATTCAAGTTTTGGTTTGTTTCGTCATAACCGTCGTTTAACTGAGCATCAACACCGTTATTCATCGCACCAGACTCAACGTTATCTGAAAAAATGCGCTGTGCGTCCGTATTATCTACACGCGGATTTCGCTCATCGAAACTTTGTTCATCAGTTTGTGCTCTAAACTGTGCTTCTTCATCTAGCACGCTATCAAGAGATTCTACTGTGCCAGAAGGCACAACATTTTCCGGCAAATCAGGAATTGCACTCGCGTCATTACGATAAACTCTGGCACCAATAATGTTGTCGACGCTATAGCGTGTAGATGCTTTGCGCAAAGGCTCAACAAATCGTCCCCACACATCATAGGTAGAAATATTTACATTGTCGGTAAGGTCCATTAGAGGCAAGCTTAATGGAACGCCTCGTTCTTTCGCCGTTTGTTTGAGCGTATGTTGTAATTCTGTATTGAGAGATTCGTCTAAGATGATGCGAGTTTCGTTTTCGTCTTCCTGCGCAAGCCACACTATCGTTTCAGGGCGTCTATCACCCCAGAGCGGAAGCATTTCACGCTGAAGAAGTTCATTGAGTTTTGCTTGATCGAACTTCGCAACGTAATACGTTCTACCTTTGTCAAAAGCAAATCGATAGGAACGAAGCAGCGATTGAGGCGACGATAACGCTGCTCTAACACCGGCATTATCGAGCACGCTTGTGCTGCCCGACATCTTCACAAAAACCTGCCTTAATGCTTTTTTAAGCGCGTTTTGTTGGGTACGCTGAGTTTGATCTTCAACTTGAATCTGCGCTTCGTTGACCACAACGCGTTGAGCCGCATTTATAAAGGGGGCGTAAGTCAGCGCAGCAAGAAATGAAATGCCCAGAATGCCTTTCAAGCTAACTCTCGTTAAATTAGTTCCATTGGTGTTACGCTTTACTGCCGTTAACATTGACACTCCATACTCTCTTAAAATCAATTCCTTACCTATCGAATCGTCAGTTAATCTCGTTTACCTATATACGGTAAACTTGGACTAACCTGCGCGCAATTCACTCTACTTTTTAGAGCGAGACATTTTATCAAGCAAGATGTTCACCAAAAGATAGCCTTCTATTGTCTTTTATATTGGGTTTAATTTCACCCCTAAAATAAAAAAGATCAAAAAGCGCATAAAATAGCCTTCACAAATTGGACTTGTGACGACTTGCTGGTAGAATCCGCGGTTTTCTACCTCTTAGTTTCAGGGCCCAACCGTGAGCGAAAATAAAACCTCTTTAAGTTACAAAGATGCAGGCGTAGATATCGATGCAGGTAATCAACTTGTTGAACGCATTAAATCTGTTACCAAGAAAACCCATAGACCAGAAGTAAAAGGTAATCTGGGTGGTTTTGGTGCACTTTGTGAACTGCCTACTAAATATAAAAAGCCGCTACTTGTTTCAGGTACTGACGGCGTGGGTACAAAACTAAGAGTTGCAATGGATGCTAACCGTCATGACGGTGTTGGTATCGACTTAGTAGCAATGTGCGTAAACGACCTTATTGTTCAAGGTGCTGAGCCCCTGTTCTTTCTAGATTACTACGCAACTGGCAAGCTTGACGTTGATGTAGCCGCGTCGGTTGTTACCGGCATCGGCGCCGGCTGTGAACAAGCAGGTTGTGCTTTAATTGGTGGTGAAACAGCCGAAATGCCTGGAATGTATCACGATGGTGACTACGATATTGCAGGCTTCTGCGTAGGCGTGGTTGAAGCTGACAAGGTTATTGACGGCACTAACGTTAAACCAGGTCAAAAACTAATTGCACTTGGTTCATCGGGCCCTCACTCAAACGGTTACTCATTAGTTAGGAAGATTATTGAAGTTAGTGGTGCAGATGTAAACGCCGACTTAAACGGCAAGCCTATCATCGACCAACTTCTCGAGCCTACTCGCATCTATGTTAAATCGGTATTGGCATTGCTTGAAGAAGTGCAAGTAAGCGCTATTTCTCACATCACGGGCGGTGGTTTTTGGGAGAACATCCCTCGCGTGCTACCTGAAGATGCGAAAGTGGTTATTGATGAAAGCACCTGGGAATGGCCTGCAATCTTCTCTTGGTTACAAGAAAACGGTAACGTGACTCGCCACGAAATGTACCGTACGTTTAACTGTGGTGTTGGCCTTGTAATCGTTGTTGACGAAAGCGATACCGATGCTGCACTGAATATTCTTAAACAACACGGTGAAAATGCTTGGGTTATTGGTGATATCGCAGCAAAAGATGGCGAAGAGCAAGTAGAGATCAACGCGTGAGTAACAATGTAACCAAACTATGCGTACTTATTTCAGGTAATGGCAGCAATTTACAAGCCATTATCGATGAAATAAAAGCAGGCCGTCTGAATGCGGAAATCAGCGGCGTGATCAGTAATCGCCCTACTGCTTATGGTCTGGAACGCGCTAAAGAAGCCGGGATCAATGCGGTTTGCTTAGATCATACAGGCTTCGATTCACGAGAGTCTTATGACGGGGCGCTCAAAGCACAAATTGAGGCTTTTGGCGCAGACTGTGTTGTTCTTGCGGGCTTTATGCGTATCTTAACACCGGAGTTCGTCGACAGCTTTGCTGGAAAATTAGTGAACATTCATCCATCTTTGTTGCCGAAGTACAAAGGTTTGAATACGCATCAGCGAGCTATCGACAATGGAGACAAGGAGCACGGCGTTAGCGTGCACTTTGTTACACCTGAGCTCGACGGCGGCCCTGTTATCATTCAAAGCCGCGTACCTGTGTTTGAAGACGACACAGCAAGCGACCTGGCCGAGCGTGTTCAAGAACAAGAACGTCGTATCTATCCGCTTGTGCTATCTTGGTTTAGTGCAGGCCGATTATCGATGCGAAACAATAAGGCAGTTTTAGATGAGCAAGAATTACCAGAATCTGGTTATGCAAGCGACTAAGCCTTTTGCTTTAGGCGCACTGTTAGCAGCATCGCTTTCAGTGGCCGCGCAAGCAAACCCTAGTACAGAAAATACGGATAGTGCAGAGCTACCGCTTCAGCCCTACAAGGCAACCTATACCGCATACAAATGGGGTGACGACGTAGGCGAAGCGAATATTGAGCTCTCGAAATTAGGTGATCAACAGTATTCTCTAATTTACACGTCAAAAGTGTCTAAGTTTTTCTTGTCTGACAAACGCAGTGAACATTCTATTTTTACTGTTAATGATAATACCGTCGTACCCTCTGAGTACTACTATAATCGTTCTGGCACAGGGCCTGATAAAGAGCTTAAGGTAACGTTTAGTCATCAGGGACAAGGCAAAATTGCAGTCGAGAATGGCGAAACATTTGATTGGAACGGTGAATTTGATAACCAAATTTATCGTATTGACCTTGCAAAGCAGTTAGCGGAAGGTAAGACATCGCTAGAATACCACTTCGTGAATTATCGTGGCGAACTTCGTCACTACGGCGTTCAAGTAGTGGATGAAGAGGTATTATCTTTACCTTTCGGTAAAATTGAAACTGTAAAAGTTAAGCTTATTCGCGACTCAAATAAGCGTGAGACGTTTGCCTGGTTTGCGCCATCACTTAACTACACGTTAGTTCGTCTGCAACAGTTCAAAGAAGGCGATGAACAGGGCGATATCAAACTGAAATCGTTTGAGACGCAGTAAACCGTAAAGATAAACCGCTTTTTGTCTCAACAACTTTTTCACAATTGTTGAATAAAGCACGTTATGAACTAGCATTCAGACGTGCTTTTTTATTTACACTGTTGCTGTCTTATCCTCACGTAACCTCTTCTAGTTTCTCAAAACAATTCACATTCTAAATCAGTATTTATAAGCAACGACTATACTTATAGAGCGGATAACGCACTACCCTATTATTTATGTCGTTGTTAATAGAATATTCATGTAAAAATCTTGATCTTTGCCCTATTAAATAATAGGTTTACAGCATGCTGGTCTGACCTCGATCTGTGACTGCTTTTCATAAAGCAACTCACTATGCTCGAGTTAAGACTAGCGTAACGTTTAACGCCTTTCAGGAGTGAAGTATGGCAGATTTTATATGGTTTTTACTGGTCGTTCTGACACTAGCGGTAGCTAGTTATCAGCGAACCAGCTTGGTAACAGCGGTTGCCATGGGCGCAGGTGTTATGATTTTAGGCACCCTTTTCGGTGACATCGGCCTGCTTGGTTGGGTAGTGTTCCTTGCTTTAACACTGCCGTTCACGCTTGCAAATATCAGACAGCAGCACATCTCTAAGAAGCTGCTAGCCTTCTACCGCAAAGTTATGCCTGAAATGTCGAGCACTGAGCAAGAAGCTATCGACGCAGGTACGGTATGGTGGGACGGTGATATTTTCAGCGGCAAGCCAGACTGGGATAAATTACACCGCATTCCGAAAGGTCGACTCACTGCTGAAGAGCAAGCATTCTTAGACGGTCCTTGTGATAAAGTGTGCTCAATGGTCGATGAATGGCAAATAAACCATAAAGATGCTGATCTTTCACCCGAAATTTGGCAGTTCCTTAAGGAACACAAATTCTTCGCGATGATCATCAAGAAAGAGTATGGCGGTCTAGAGTTTTCGGCATTTGCCCAGTCTCGCGTTCTTCAAAAACTTGCAGGCGTTAGCGCGGTGCTATCAAGCACAGTCGGTGTACCAAACTCATTGGGCCCGGGCGAATTACTTCAGCACTATGGTACAAAAGAGCAACAAGATCATTATCTTCCCCGTCTTGCTGCCGGTGAAGAGATCCCTTGTTTTGCATTAACCGGCCCAGAAGCTGGCTCTGATGCAGGTGCGATCCCTGATGTTGGCGTTGTATGTAAAGGCGAGTGGAATGGTGAAGAAGTGTTGGGTATGCGCCTAACGTTTAACAAACGCTACATCACCCTTGCGCCTGTTGCTACGGTTATTGGTCTTGCCTTTAAACTTCAAGATCCTGAAGGTCTTCTAGGTGATAACAAAGAGCCGGGCATAACATGTGCCCTTATTCCTCGCGACACTAAAGGTTTAGAGATTGGTCGCCGTCACTTCCCACTCAATACGCCATTCCAAAATGGCCCTATTAAGGGTGAAGATATTTTCGTTCCAATCGATTACATCATTGGTGGTCCGAAAATGGCAGGTCGCGGCTGGCGCATGCTGGTTGAATGTTTGTCGGTAGGTCGCTGTATTACCCTTCCTTCATCTGCTGCTGGTGGTGCTAAATCAGTATCTCTTGCAACGGGTGCATATGCACGTATTCGTCGCCAGTTCCGTATGCCTGTAGGTCATATGGAAGGTGTTGAAGAAATGCTTGCGCGCATTGGTGGTAATGCATATTTGATGGATGGCGTAACACGCTTCTCAACGGTGGGTGTAGACCTTGGTGAGAAACCTTCTGTTATCTCGGCTATCTGTAAGTACCACTTGACCGAGAAGATGCGTCAAATCATTAATGATTCGATGGATGTTCACGGCGGTAAAGGCGTTATGCTTGGGCCAAACAATTACCTTGGTCGCGGCTATCAAGGTGTACCAGTATCAATTACGGTTGAAGGCGCAAACATTCTAACCCGTAACATGATGATCTTTGGTCAAGGTGCAATGCGTTGTCACCCTTACGTGCTTAAGGAAATAGAAGCTGCGTCTATCGAAGACAAGAAAGAAGCGTTGAAAGCGTTTGATAAAGCGGTATTCGGTCATATTGGCTTTGCGGTAGCTAATACTGTTCGCAGTATTTGGTTCTCGTTAACCAATGGCGCATTCAGCAGCGCACCGTTCACTGACGAAACGGCGCGTTACTACAAGCTACTTCAAGGCTACAGTGCAAACTTAGCACTACTAACCGATGTCTCTATGGGTGTGCTTGGTGGTGATCTTAAGCGTCGCGAGCGTTTATCAGCGCGTTTAGGTGACATCCTAAGTGGCCTTTACATGGGTAGTACAACGCTTAAACGCTTCGACGAAGAAGGTCGTCTAAAAGAAGATTTACCGCTTTTACATTGGGCAATGCAAACTACATTGCACGATATCGAGACAGCAATTGATGACTTCTTGGCTAACTTCCCTAACCGCGCAATCGCTGCAGCGCTTCGCGTTATGGTGATTCCGTTTGGCCGACGTATTGGTAAGCCTTCAGACAAGACAGAACATGCTATTGCACAAATGCTTCAAACGCCTTCAACTGCACGTAGCCGTTTAGGTTATGGTCAGTACCTCACCCGTGAGGAAGGAAGCTTGTTTGGCGATCTTGAGCAAACTCTTGATGATGTACTAGCAAGTGAGCCTATCTTCGAACGTATTTGTAAGCACAAAAAAGCTAAACTACCGTTTACCCGTTTAGATGTGCTTGCTGACGAAGCGCTAGCAGAAGGAATTATTAACGAAGAAGAAGCGAATCTACTTCGTAAGACTGAAGCTGGAAGACTTCGCACTATCAACGTCGATGATTTCGACCACGATGAATTAGTAGCGAAGGTTAATTCCAACACCACTGCTAAGAAACGAGGTGGCAAAGCTGCTTAATTTCATACCCAAACAAAAGGGCCGCTCTCGCGGCCTTTTTCGTCAACGATTCATTCTATTAACATCACTCACCTACGTATTTTCTAGCCTTTGCTTGGCCGACCAAACAACCTGCGGAAATACCGAACAGGCGAGAGAACTCTCTTTATTAATTGCTAACGACAAAGGTCAACAACGTTCGGTACTAAAATGTAATCCTACGCTTGTTATGCTGGCTGAAACAAAAGCCAAAGACATGGCTGAAAGAGGCTTGGTGTCTCACTTTTTAGGCGGCAGTCCGAACACTCGCATTCGCAATGCTGGTTTAACATTACCAGAATATTATGGCGATGCGATGAGCAATCAAGTGGAGGCCCTTGCTGGTGGTTATATAACAGCTGATGACGTGTGGTACGCACTTAAAACATCGACTTCACACCGTCAACACTTGTTAGCAGAGTTACCTTTTTATCAAGAACAAGATCAAATTGGTATTGCCTTTTACAAAGATTACTCAACGCCTCACGTTGAATACTGGGCTATATACTTGACCAAACTGATTGACACAGAAACGTCTAACAATGACTTAAAGGATGACACAACAACTACGCTTCTAATAAAACGTCAAAAGAAGTTTGACCATGTCCCTGATAAAGGTCTTGGGATCGTCACGGAAAGTGGTGAAATTATTTTACAGCCAAAAAAACCGGATGAATAATCCGGTTTTTTATTAGCGCTAGATAAATACTTAGTTTAGCTAAGTTGGAGTTTATCCATCAACAATACGGCTTGCGTACGCGTGTTGATCTCTAGCTTGCGAAGAATGGCACTAATGTGTGCTTTGATTGTGGCTTCCGTAACGTTCATCTCGTGAGCGATTTGCTTGTTCATTAAGCCTGCGCGTAAGTAAGAAAGCACTTGAATCTGTTTAGGTGTAAGTTCACGGAAGCGCTGAAGTAGAACTTTAAGCTCATCGTCAACTTTCTCTAGTTCTTCTTCCATACCTTCTGGAAGCCACTTTTTGCCACCAATAATGTCTACAATAGCCTGAGCAATTTCTCGTGTTTGCGACACTTTGGGGATAAAGCCCTGAGCACCTAGGCTCATTACTTGAGCGACAACCTCAACAGTATCGCTGCCCGAAACAACACCAATAGGGATATTCGGGTATTGTTCACGCAGCGTGATAAGGCCGTTAAAATATTCACCGCCAGGCATATTAAGGTCAAGAAGGATCAGCTCAACACCGTCGAATTCGTTTAGCTTCGCCATCGCATCATCCAAGCTTCCTGCTTGAATTATCTGTGCGTTTTCAAAGTAAGGTTCCAACGCGCCGCTCAAAGCTTCGCGAAACAATGGGTGATCGTCTGCTACTAGAATTCTTGTCATTAGCGTTACTGCTTCTTTATTGTATTATGAGTATAGATTAATACTTTAGATCATTAACGAAAAGCCCTAAACCAGAAAAATCACGCAAAATATAATAAATTTGGTGTTTTCCATTGGCATTTACGTATCAAACGGTAAAATTGCGCCCCAAATTAGTTAATTGAAGACCCACTGTGAAGAAACACGACAATATATACGCAAAGGCACTCAATAAAGTAGATGACTTTAAATTTGACGAGTCTGTCGTTGATGTGTTTCCCGATATGATTCAGCGCTCAGTGCCTGGATACGAAACCATTGTTCACACCATAGGCGAATTGGCTAAAATTGCCGTTACGCTCAATACCGTCGTTTATGATCTTGGTTGTAGCTTAGGTGCTGCAAGTTTATCTGTGGCAAGAGCTGTACCTTACGATACATGTGAAATTATTGGTGTGGATGCTTCAGAAGCAATGGTAGAACGCTGCAAACGCGTCGTACAGACCTTCACACTGCCAAACCCAATTGTTATTCAGCATGGGTTTGCACAAAGTGTAGAAATTAAGAATGCCTCTTTGGTTGTGATGAATTTCACTTTGCAATTTATCCCACCCGCTGACCGCGAAGCGTTATTAAAGCGCATTTACGACGGGCTTAACCCCGGCGGTATGTTGGTGCTATCAGAAAAAATACGCCACCCTACCCTTACTGGCAATGAACTGCTGGTAGATTTACATCATCAATTTAAGCGCGACAACGGTTATAGTGAACTAGAAGTGAGCCAAAAGCGCGCCGCGTTAGAAAAAGTTATGCTAACCGATACATTTAACGAGCATGATACTCGCTTGAGAAAAGTCGGGTTTACCGATGTTGTGATGTGGTACAAATGTTATAACTTCACGTCTATGGTTGCCATTAAAGGCTAAACAAATCTCGCTACGTCCGTCTTTCCGCAACGCCAACACATATTAAGAACAGTATGAGCAAATTAGAACAAACTTGGTTTACCGATTGCTACAAATCGTTAATAGACAGCCCGCTATCACATTGGCTTCAAACGCTGCCGGCACAAATGGAAACCTGGCAGCAAACTGCTAAACACGGTGAGTTTGATAAATGGTGCCGTTTACTTTCGAAGCTGCCGACTACGTCGCCGAGTTGTGTTGATTTAGCCTCAAGCGTTTCCATTGGCACCGAAAATGACGTAGATGAGTATGTCCAAAAACAAATTGAAGGATTACTAAAGCAGTTTATGCCCTGGAGAAAAGGGCCATTTAATCTTCATGGAATTCATATTGATACAGAGTGGCGTTCGGACTGGAAATGGGACCGCGTAGCACCTCATATTAGTTCGCTGAAAGACCGAAACGTTTTAGACGTAGGTTGTGGTAGTGGTTATCACATGTGGCGCATGCTGGGTGAAGGTGCCAATAACGTAATAGGTATAGATCCTACCCAGCTGTTTCTTATTCAGTTTCACGCCATTAAACAATTTATTAGTAAAAGTAGTGCGCCTTCCGAGAATATCCATTTTCTACCGATGGGCATTGAAGACATGCAACCACTGAGAGCTTTCGACACTGTGTTTTCTATGGGTGTACTTTACCACCGTAAAGACCCAATGGCGTTTCTGCAGCAACTTAAAGACCAGCTAAGAAAAGGTGGCGAACTGGTTCTTGAAACCCTTGTTGTGGATGGTGATGAAAATACAGTATTGATGGCGGGTGAACGCTATGCACAAATGCGAAATGTGTGGTTCTTACCGAGCACTGCAGCCCTATCTGTTTGGTTAGGCCGCTTAGGCTTTGAAAATATTCGCGTTGTAGATATCAACCACACAACCCTAGATGAGCAGCGCGCAACGCCTTGGATGGAAACGCAATCTTTGAAAGATTTTCTCGATCCGGAAGATATTACTCGCACTATCGAAGGTTACCCTGCACCACAAAGGGCCGTTATTGTCGCTAACAAGAAGTAAGTCGTAAGACCACGTCTCTGTTACCCTATTGGCACAAATGTTGTTATCTTAATCAAGAAGAACGTGCGAATTCTGCATTGATTAAGGTGACAACATGGATATACATGGCTTTCTAACGACGCATCAATTGCCAAGTACCTATGCAGAAACTGCACAAAAATGGTTCACCCCATTATGTGAGCAACTGCTTAAGCACCAAGACGGTGCAACACAACCATTTATCGTGGGCATAAATGGCAGTCAGGGTTCAGGTAAATCAACTCTGACCAGTTTTATCGAGTCCTTCCTTACCTCGGTCCACAACAAAAAAGTGGTATCACTCTCAATTGACGATTTTTACTACGACCAGTCGCAGCGAAATGCGCTAGCAATAAAAGTTCACCCGCTTCTAGCAACTCGTGGTGTACCGGGTACTCATGACATTCCTCTAGCGTTAAATACGTTTCGCAGTTTAGAAAAAGGCACGCGTACATCGCTGCCCCGCTTTAACAAAGCCACAGATAACCCGTTCCCCAAAGAACAGTGGCCTGTAATCGAATCTTCACCCGATTTCATCATACTTGAAGGATGGTGTGTGGGCGCTATTGCGCAAACATCTAGCGAACTTAAACGGCCAGTAAACCACCTTGAAGAAGTAGAGGACCCATTGGGCATTTGGCGCTCTTTTGTAAACACTGAACTAGCGGGCGATTATCAAACGTTGTTCGACAAAATAGACTACCGCATTATGCTGAAAGCACCGAGTTTCGACTGTGTGTATCAATGGCGGTTAGAACAAGAACATAAACTCGCCCAAAAAGCGTTAAAAGATAGCGATGGAGTGATGTCTGATGAAGAAGTGGCAAACTTTGTGCAACACTACCAACGCATCACTGAACACGCATTAAGTCACTTGCCTGAAAAGTGCGACACCGTGTTTTATCTAGATGAAACAAGAACGATAACTAAACAGGACGTAAAACGATGACGAAAACGCTTGTTTTCACCGATATGGACGGCACGCTGTTAGACCACCATACCTACTCTTTCGAGGCGGCGAAACCGGCTTTAACGGCATTAGAAAAAAAGGACATTCCCGTTATTCCCACTACCAGCAAAACCTTTGCTGAATTACAACCGCTTCGCGAGAGTATTGGTTTAGACGGGCCGTTTATTATTGAAAATGGCGCCGCTATTTTCATCCCTCATGGCTTTTTCAAACAAAAACCCAGCGGTACGGTTTGGATAGATGGCTACTGGTGTAAGGCGTTTATCTCAAACAAAAATTACTGGATTAAGCTACTCGAAAAAATAGGTAGCGAGTTTGACGGCAAGTATAAACAATTCTCAAAAATGTCGATTCAAGAAATTCAGGAGTGTACTGGGCTTGACGAAAGATCAGCGTCACTCGCTGCCAAACGCCAGTTTGGCGAACCGGTTTTGTGGCTTGGCACTGACGAAGAAAAACAACGCTTTTTAAAGGTAGTAAAAGATCGCGGTGCTTTCCCTCTGGAAGGCGGCCGCTTCATTCATATTTCAGGTAATTGCGATAAAGGCCAGGCCCTCAAGTGGCTGGCCAATGAATATCAAAAGCAACATACCACCAAAGTTAACACTATTGCCCTTGGCGATGGTAAGAACGACGTTGCAATGCTTGAAGCTGCGCACGTCCCCATTCGCATTTTATCCCCGGTAAATCCTCCACCAGCAGTAAAAAAAGAAGAGGTTTATACCAGCACCCTAACCGGCCCTGAAGGCTGGAACGAAATGCTTACTCAATTACTATCCCTATGATCAGGAGGACACATGGCTGATTTTTATCAAAATGGTGTGGTTACTACGTTACATAACTTAGCTCGTCGTCCTACCGAAGAGCTTGAAGCAGAGCTTCTACAGTTTTCACAAAAGCGCCCTATGGCACTTATTTTACCGTCGCTCTTTTCTGAATTAGAAGGCGACGCACTTCCACATATCGTCAACGAATTAACAGACGTGCCCTACTTATCAGAAATTGTCATCGGTCTGGACCGAGCCAATGAAGAGCAGTACAAACACGCACTAAAATTCTTCGGCAAACTTCCTCAGCATCACAGAGTGCTATGGAACGACGGTCCTCGCCTTAAAGCACTTGATGAAGAGCTTCAGGCTCAAGGCTTGGCGCCAAAGGAGTTAGGTAAAGGTCGAAATGTTTGGTACTGCATGGGCTACGTACTAGCATCGAATCGAGCAGAATCTGTTGCACTACACGATTGCGATATTGTTACCTATAACAAAGATTTGCTCGCAAAGCTTATCTACCCTGTAGCCAACCCAATGTTTAACTACGAGTTTTGTAAAGGTTACTATGCGCGTGTGGCTAACGGCAAAATTAATGGCCGTGTTTCTCGACTTCTTGTTACGCCATTACTTCGTGCATTAAAACGCATTATGGGAGACAACGAATACTTGGAGTTTATGGACAGCTTCCGCTATCCATTAGCGGGTGAGTTTTCGTTTAGACGCGACGTACTAAACGATATTCGCATTCCAAGTGACTGGGGCTTAGAAATTGGTGTGCTGTCTGAAATGCACCGCAACTATTCGCACAACCGCCTGTGTCAGGCAGATATATGTGATATTTACGACCATAAACATCAGGATTTATCGCTTAATAACGACCAAGGTGGTTTGTCTAAAATGTCTATCGACATTACCAAAGCCATTTTCAGAAAACTTGCTACGCAAGGCTATACGTTTAGCAACGAAATGTTCCGCTCAATTAAAGCCACCTATTTCCGTATTGCGCTAGACTTTATAGAAACCTACCACAATGACGCGGTAATGAATGGCTTGAACTTAGACATTCACAGCGAAGAGAAAGCAGTAGAAATGTTTGCCAGTAACATCATGAAAGCGGGGCAAAACTTTTTAGAAAACCCTATGGAAACGCCGTTTATACCAAGCTGGAACCGCGTGACCAGCGCGGTACCCGATATTTTAGAGCGACTATTAGAAGCGGTTGAAGCCGATACTGCAGAATATATGGAGTAAGTAATATGGCATGGGACCATCTCCATGACAAAGTAAAACACCATTTAGAAAGCATTTATGCCGATGTATCGCTGGACGTCTCGTATGAGACGCTAGCGACTGAGTTAATGAACACTATAGGCATTCAGCAGCAAACGGATATTGCTTCACCTCAGTCTCATCACAATTATTGGGATGAAGATGACATTATCATGATTACCTACGGTGATAGTGTCATTGACGAAGGGGAGCGTCCGCTGGTTACGTTAAATAAGTTTTTGCACCGCTACTGCAAGAACACCGTTAATAATGTTCACATCCTGCCCTTCTTTCCGTACAGCTCAGACGATGGGTTTTCGGTTATCGACTACTCTACGGTGAATGAAGCACTAGGGTCATGGGACGATATTGAAGTCATTGCTGAGGATTATGGCTTGATGACCGACCTAGTTATCAATCACTGCTCTGCAAGAAGCGTGTGGTTTGATAACTTTGTGAAGGGTGAAGGACCAGGATCTGACTTTTTCTTCACAGCAGATCCATCCGATGACCTCTCCACGGTAACTCGCCCTCGTGTGTCGCCTTTGCTGCGAGAAACGGAAACCGCCAACGGTACAAAGCATGTATGGTGCACGTTTAGTCACGACCAAGTTGACTTTGACTTTAGAAACCCCAAGGTGTTGTTAGCGTTTATCGATATCATCAAGCTGTATATTGATAAAGGCGCTAAAATCTTTCGCTTAGACGCAGTAGCATTTCTTTGGAAAATTGTAGGTACAAACTGCATTAATCTATTCCAAACCCACGAAGTCATACGTTTGATCCGAACGCTGATTGAACATGTTGATCCATCAATCATAATCATTACCGAAACTAATATTCCTAACAGGGAAAACCTAACCTATTTTGGTAATGCTAACGAAGCCCATGCTATCTACAACTTTTCGCTTCCGCCGTTACTTGTAAATACATTAGTAACGGGTGATTGTACGTATTTGAAAAGCTGGATGATGAGTATGCCACCGGCGCAAAACGGCACAGCCTACTTTAACTTTATCGCTTCGCACGATGGTATTGGCTTGCGTCCGGCGGAAGGCCTACTGTCAGATGAAGAAATTTCAGAGCTTGTGCATACAATGCAGCACTTTGGCGGCAAGGTGTCGTGGCGCGCTTCTGATCACGGTCAGCAAAAGCCTTACGAGATAAACATCACCCTATTCGACGCGCTGCAAGGAACCACCAAGGGCCCTGATAAGTATCAAGTGGACCGATTTATTTGTGCTCACGCCATAATGTTAGGTATGGAAGGTATACCAGGAATTTACATTCACAGTTTACTCGGCACATCCAACGATTACGAAAAAGTCGCTAATACAGGACAAAATCGTTCAATCAACAGAAAACGTTGGGACTTTAACGAGTTAGAGGCTCTGTTAGACTCGCCCTTTTCACAGCATCATAAAGTACTCACTCGAATCTCGCAGCTTATACGCATACGTAAAGCGCAGCCCGCATTTCACCCCAATGCAACGCAGTTTACATTGCAGCTTGGTAATCAATTATTTGGCTACTGGCGACAAAGTCTCGATAGAAAGCAAAGTATTTTCTGTATTAGTAATATTTCAGACGAAGAACAAACAATTTTGTTGTCTGACATAAACCTTATTGGCACAGATAATTGGATTGATCTCATCACCCGTGACGAGATAGCCCTTTCTAGTGGTTTCTTACAAATGAAGCCTTATCAAGTACTTTGGATCAGCAACCAAGATTTTGAATAAATCTTTGAGCTTATAACGCCAGTCGACCAATAAATCTACCGCGGTAAGGATACTGCGGTGTTATGCTTGTCACACGAGTTAGCAAATCAAAATTTTGTAATGCAAGAAATTAATACCTTTTTTTTCGATTTAGACGGAACCTTGGTAGATTCTGTTCCTGATTTGGCAACAGCGTTAAACCAAACATTAAACGACTACCAATTACCAACTTATAACGAGCAGACAATTAGACACTGGGTTGGAAATGGTGCTCGTGTTCTGGTGGAACGCGGATTGAGCGGCAACGCAAAGATCAGACACCATTACACATCAAACGAGATTGATGCCGCTTTAGAAAAATTTCTTTTCTATTACCGAACGCTAGATACTAAGAGTACAGTGCTGTACGACGGCGTGTTCTCAACACTTCACGCGCTAAAAGAACAAGGGTTCACGCTAGCATTAATCACTAATAAACCTTCGGAATTTATTGAGCCTATTCTTTCTTCGTTCTCAATATTCTCGTTGTTTTCGCTTACCATTGGCGGTGATAGTTTACCGGAAAAAAAGCCTTCTTCCCTTCCCCTTCTGCACGCCTGTGAAAAGCTTGGTGTTTCGCCCTCACAGTGTGTAATGGTTGGAGATTCTAAAAATGACATTGTTGCCGCAAAAGCCGCGAACATAAAAAGTATAGGGCTTACCTACGGGTATAACTATGGTGAGAACATCGCAAAATATAAACCTAACTGGGTTTTCGACGACTTTGAAGAGATATTAACGTTCGCTTCTTAATTCATCTGACATAGCCGTTGATGAAACTTCAATTGCGTCGTTTACGCATACTTTCTTTTATTTCACGCTTTAACCTTTGGTATAAGGCCGCTTTTTCTGTAATATCCGCGTGTTAAATCATTTCATGGAGTTGTTGGTATGTCATCTAAATGGCTTTCACTAGAAGAAGCCCTCACTAAAGCATTAGACGCTGCAAAAGCGATAAACGACGTTGAGCAAGTGAGCATTTTTGACGCCAACAACCGCATCTTGGCCCAAGATGTAACTGCCCACGTTGATGTCCCGCCATGGGATAATTCAGCAATGGATGGCTATGCCGTAAATGCAGAAGATCTTAAACACAGTGGTAAACTCGAAGTACAGGGTGTAATTACAGCTGGCATGAGTGCTGATGAGCCGCTTGAAAAAGGCAAAGCATTTAAAATAATGACGGGGGCCCCGGTGCCTGCCAATGCTAACGCCGTTGTAATGGTAGAGAATACCGAAAGTCATGATGGCGCGGTTTTGATCAATAAAATTCCATCGGCGCAAGAGAATATACGTAAAAAGGCCAATGATATCGCCAGTGGCGATACACTAATAAGCAAGGGCACGCGCCTTCACGCCGAACACCTTATGCTGCTGTCCTCCCAAGGAAACAGTAAGGTGGCAGTATTCAGAAAACTTCGCGTTGGTGTAGTCGCGACTGGTTCTGAACTTGCTGCACCTGGCGAACCCTGTAAATCGACACAAATTTTCGAGTCTAATCGCGTTGGTGTAAGCAGCATTTTAAGCAATGAAAACGTAGAGCTTGTTGATTTCGGCATTGTAGAAGACGACGAAGCTTCTTTGCGTAAACTCTTCATTGAGGCGAGCGAGCGTGTAGATGTAATGGTAAGTAGCGGTGGTGTATCTGTGGGCGATGCCGACTATGTAAAAGATATCATCGCTGAATTGGGCACTATCGAATTTTGGAAAGTCGCAGTTAAACCGGGTAAACCCTTTGCTCTGGGTAAAATAAACAACACGTTGTTTTGCGGTTTGCCTGGCAACCCTGTGTCTTCATTTGTTACCGCAAAATTATTGGTTGTGCCTGTTATCAAAAAAATGCAAGGACAAGTACAACCGCACGAGCCGTTCTTTGTTAACGCTAGCATTACGACACCTCTTAAGCGACGTGCAGGCCGCCGAGACTTTCAGCGTGCAACCATGGTAAGAAATAATCAAGGTGAATGGGAAGTCACACCATTTAGGTCACAAAGCTCTGGCGTTATGACTTCAATCACTTCTGCTAACTGCCTAATGGTAGTACATGAAGATATAAGTGAGTTAAAAGTTGGCGATACGGTTCCGGTTATACCGCTACATTTTTAACAAGTTCGTTGTTGAAACGCTACTTCGTTAAGGCTTTTAAGCTCGTTTTTATTTTCTGCATTTTTATCGCCCTAGGCGACCCATATAGAGACACATTACCGTGAATAAAAAACGCTTTCTTTTAGAAGGAAGAGACATTTTAAAACTAGCATGGCCATTGTTGGTTGCGCAGATTACTCAAATGCTAATGGGCGTTAGCGATACTATTATGGCTGGGCGTTACAGTGCAACCGACATGGCTGCGGTAGCACTTGGATTTAGCATCACTGTGCCACTGCTTTGCTTTATACAGGGTATAGCGCTGGCACTTCCCCCAATCATTTCACGGCTGCAGGGAAACAAAAATTTAAGTGGTATTGCCGACGCAAGTCAGCAAGCTGGTTATCTGGTTTTCTTTGTGGGATTAGCGGTAGCAGGCTTAATTCCATTTACTGAAAGCATAGTCGCGCTGTTCCCTATGGCGCCCGAGCTATTTAGCATTACCGTAGACTACGTACTGTATGTGCTGTTCGCTATGCCTGGATTTGCACTTTACCAATGGCTTAGAAACTATTGTGAAGGCTTGGGTAAAACCAAACCCACTATGATTATTACGGTTATCGGGCTGATGGCGAACATTGTAGGGAACTACCTGTTTATCTATGGTGTAGGCCCATTACCAGCTATGGGCGGTGCGGGTTGTGGTATTGCAACGGCCATTGTTATTTACACTATGCTTATAGCAACCGTTATCTATGTTCGTTTTGCCCCTGCCCTGCAAAAGTACAATTTGTTCGGACAATTGTATAAACCTAACATGGTAACCATAAATCGCACCTTCAAAATGGGCTTGCCCATTGCTATGACTATCCTATTTGAAGTGACGCTGTTTTCACTGGTTGCATTGTTATTAGCCCCTTTTGGTGCCACAACGGTAGCGGCCCACCAAGTCGCACTGAACTTCTCGGCCCTGATGTTCATGTTTCCTATGAGCATTGGTATGGCAGCAGCAATTCGCATTGGCTATCGCATAGGGCAAAATAACCCACGACAGGCAAAAATTGCAGCTCGAACCGCTATTTTGATCGGGTTTTTCACCGCTGCGTGTACGGCTAGCTTCACTCTGCTAGCAAAGGGATTCATCATTGGCCTGTACACCAGCGACGAAGCCGTATATACCTTGGCAAATGCGTTATTGATTTATGCGGCGTTATTCCAATTGTCTGATGCGGTTCAGGTGATTTCGGCTAATGCATTACGCGGCTATAAAGACACAACAGCGATGTTTATTATTACCTTTGTGTCCTACTGGTTAATAGGTCTACCTACAGGCGTTATTTTAGGTAGAACAAACTGGATAACGGCAGAACCAATGGCCGCAGCAGGGTTTTGGATTGGCTTCATTGTAGGATTGAGTGCCGCAGCTGTTATGCTAGGTGCACGCCTTCTTTACATCCAAAGGCCCAGTGCTGTGCATCGTATCGCGAATGCATAATACCAATCCGCATAGATCATTGCCCACTCAGAAGCTTGCCAGACCTTCCCGAGGGGCGAGTTTAAAATGTTCAATTGAACCAAAGCAGTTACCCCCTGCTTTTCAGTTTGTCCCAGTCTTGTGGCGTGTCTATATCAAATTGTGCGTTAGGTATAGACACAGCCGTTACCCTACCTAATTTCGCATACTTCTTAATAACCGGCTTAGCCCCCATATCGCCACTTAGCGCTAGCAGTTCACTAAATACCGCTTCAGGAAAGATAGCAGGTACGGTTACTCGACTATTGTTCTCTCCCTGCTTTTGCCATTCACTGCATACTATGTGATTAGGGTTCGCATAAGAAGAGTTGATAAGGCGAACGAAGTCTTGTGCATTAAGACTCGGCAAATCGGCCAACGTGAATAGCACGTGAGTAGGTCTTGTACACAAGCCCTTTGCTGTCGGGGATACTGATTTCGACAGTGATGAAAGGCTTAAAAGATGCGTGAGTCCAGTGCGAATACTTGATGCAAGGCCTTCATCCCAATTAGCGTTGTGAACGACACTGATGGGTAGTTCAGAAACCTTACATAGAGAGTGCTTTAGCTGCGTATTTACGGAATCATGCCATTTACCCGTAACAACGGTAATGGGTAATTCACTGGTTAACGCTAAGTCATTGCGCGCACTAACTACCTCCCCCACACTGTGTTGTACAAGAGAAAGCGCAGAAATTGGGTGTTCCGATAAAAGCTTATTACCCTTGTAGCGAGCGCTCTTTCCGCCCGCCAACACCACAAGAGCTACGGCATAGTTTTCCGACTTCAATTCAACATCCGTTATATCAAAGAAATAAAACGTTACACGTCAAAGGGCTTAGCGGCTTCTGCTAAGCCCTTTAATAGCAGCCGTTAACCCTTCAAGCGTTAGCCCATACATTCTGTCTTCCATTATTTCACGAATAATTTTGATAGACGAATAATACGGCCAATAATTCTCAGCTTGCGGATTAAGCCACACAGCGTTGTTAAAGTGGTTCAATAAACGCTGCATCCACACACTGCCCGGCTCTTCATTCCAATGCTCTACACTGCCACCTGGATACGTTATTTCATACGGTCCCATGGTAGCGTCACCTACGAAAATAACCTTGTAGTCTTTTCCGTAGCGATGAATGATATCCCAAATAGGAATGCGTTCTTTATTGCGACGAAGGTTATCTTTCCACACCTCCTCATACACGCAGTTGTGGAAATAAAAGTACTCTAAGTATTTAAACTCGCTTTGCACCGCAGAGAAAAGCTCTTGAGTACTTTTTACGTGTGGGTCCATAGAGCCTCCCACATCAAAAAACATCAACACTTTTACCGCATTGTGACGCTCTGGTGCCATGTGGATATCGAGCAAACCGCCTTTTTTAGCTGTCTCACCTATGGTTGTTGGCACATCTAGCTGCTCACTTGCGCCGGTGCGAGCAAACTTGCGTAGCTTCCTAAGAGCCACTTTTATGTTACGCGTACCCAGTTCTACATCAGAGCTTAGGTTTTTAAACTCGCGTTTATCCCATACTTTTACTGCCGAAAACTTTCTGTTTCCCTTTTGCCCTATTCTCACGCCTTCCGGGTTGTCGCCATAAGCGCCAAAGGGCGATGTTCCACCGGTGCCCACCCATTTATTTCCACCTTGGTGACGCTTCTCTTGTTCTTCTAAGCGTTTTTTCAACGTTTCCATCAGTTCTTCAAGGCCACCGGCTTTACGCAGTGCCTCACGCTCTTCAGGGCTTAAATTTTTCTCAATTTCTTTACGCAGCCATTCTTCAGGGATATCTTTACCGAATAGATCGACAGATTCGACACCTTCAAAATATTCAGCAAACGCCCTGTCGAACTTATCGTACTGAGTTTCGTCCTTAACCATAATAGTACGCGACAAACTGTAGAACGCTTCGATATCGGCATACACCACGTGCTTTTCAAGCGCACTAAGCAAATCCAGCAACTCGCGCAGCGTGGTTTTAACCTGATATTTTCGCAGTGTATAAAAAAACTGAATAAGCATTAGCGACGCGCCATAAAGACCAGTTTTTCAAACAAATGTATGTCTTGTTCGTTTTTAAGTAGTGCCCCGTAAAGTGGTGGAATAGCAGCTTTTCCGTCTTTTGAGTGAAGCGCTTCTGGTGGAATATCTTCGGCAACCAAGAGCTTAAGCCAGTCGATAAGTTCAGAGGTAGAAGGCTTTTTCTTAAGCCCTGGTACATCGCGAATTTCAAAGAAAGCTTTCAATGCTTCATCAAGCAACTTTTTCTTTAGATCAGGGAAATGCACGTTAACGATTTCTTGCATTTCATCTGGGTTCGGGAACTGAATGTAGTGGAAAAAACAGCGGCGCAAGAAAGCGTCTGGCAGCTCTTTTTCATTGTTCGATGTAATAATAACAATAGGACGCTGCTTCGCGACTACACGTTCTTGGGTTTCGTATACGAAGAACTCCATTTTATCGAGCTCTAGTAATAAATCGTTAGGAAACTCAATGTCTGCTTTGTCGATTTCGTCAATCAGTAGTACCGGGCGCTTTTCTGCGCTAAAGGCTTCCCATAATTTACCTTTTACGATGTAGTTGCTTATATCGTGAACGCGATCATCACCAAGTTGAGAGTCGCGAAGTCGGGATACTGCGTCGTATTCGTACAAACCTTGCTGTGCTTTAGTGGTGGATTTAATGTGCCACTGAATTAGTTCGGTGCCTAAACTCTCGGCCAATTCTTCAGCAAGCATGGTTTTACCTGTGCCCGGTTCGCCTTTAATTAAAAGCGGACGCTCTAGCGTAATAGCTGCGTTAACCGCCAGCTGTAAGTCTTTGGTTGCGATATAATTAGACGTGCCACTAAAAGCCATTATTGTTGTACTCCGTATAATTTTTCGTCTTTGCAATTTTAACTATAATATCAAGGCCTTCTCATGATTGCCCATAGATATAACATATAGCTAAAAAGCACTTTGCATTTTACTGATTGGGACCAATGATATAGGGGTATGACGAAATCCCCTAATTCAGGCTGTGAATTATTAACTATCACACGCGTTGAATTATTAACTATTAAAAAGGTCGTACAGATCACGACAGACGGGGTTTCCTATAAAATAAGGAACGAGGTAAGGATTTATAATGAACGTATTTGACGACAATTCCCTATCTATTGGCCGCACGCCACTAGTTAAGCTAAATCGCGTAACATCAGGTAATGTATACGCAAAAATTGAATCGCGTAACCCAAGCTTCAGCGTTAAGTGCCGTATTGGCGCAAACATGATTTGGGATGCTGAAAAGCGCGGTGTCCTTACCGAAGGTAAAGAAATTGTAGAGCCGACCAGTGGTAACACAGGTATTGCTTTGGCGTTTGTTGCAGCGTCTCGCGGTTATAAGCTAACGCTAACCATGCCTAGTAGCATGAGCCTTGAGCGTCGCAAACTTCTAAAAGCTTTGGGCGCAAACCTTGTTCTTACTGAAGCGCCTAAGGGCATGAAAGGTGCGGTTGCCGCTGCACAAGAAATTGTGGCATCAGATCCAGACAAATACGTATTGCTTCAGCAGTTCGACAATCCGGCTAACCCAGCTATTCACGAAAAAACCACTGGCCCTGAAATTTGGGAAGATACAGACGGTAAAGTAGATGCATTCGTAGCTGGTGTAGGTACGGGTGGTACAATCACGGGTGTAAGTCGCTACCTTAAAAATACGAAAGGTAAAGCAATTACTTCTATTGCCGTTGAGCCAACAGACTCTCCAGTAATTACCCAAGCGCTTGCGGGCGAAGAATTAACCCCTGGTCCACACAAAATTCAAGGTATTGGCGCAGGTTTTATTCCAGGTAACCTAGACCTAGACCTAATTGACGAAGTTGAGCAAGTTACCAACGAAGAATGTATGGACATGGCGCGCAAGCTAATGACCGACGAGGGTATTCTTGCAGGTATTTCTTCTGGTGCAGCCGTTGTTGCCGCTAAGCGTTTTGCTGAACGCCCAGAAAACAAAGACAAAGTGGTTGTAGTGCTTCTAGCAAGCGGCACAGAACGTTACCTAAGTAGCCCTTTGTTTGCTGGTGCGTTCGACGAACAAGAAGAAGTTCAATAACCACCAAAATGTTTCAATCATTTAAAAACGAGGCCTAGTGCCTCGTTTTTTTATGCCTACTCTCTTCTGTTTCTCCTGAAGTTTCATGAACACAAACACCTGAGTTTTACGCTCTATTACTTTGCTTTTGTGCGCAATATTGTGAATAATCAAAGCATAGATTAGCGAAGCGGCGAGCACATTGACTTCGTTGAGATATAAAACTATCAATAAGAAACGGACCTCTTTACATTAAGGTAATCCAAATGAAAACGCGTATGTGGTACGCCCTATTCGGGCTTTTTACAGTGTTGATTTTATCCGCTTGCGGTAAAAAGGAAGAAGGCATCGGGCGGTACGGCATGCTTGATGAAAGTACCCCTGAGTACACCACCGTAGCGTTTCTCAAAAGTGTTTATGAAGATGACAACCTTGATACAGCAATTCGACTATCAAGCGAAAAACTGTCTCGTATATTAACGAGATACCACACTAACAGTAACGTTCAGCGCCACCTCTTAAACCTTAAATATGACACCGTCACCATCACGCCTCAAAGTGCAGGCCGAGTTGGCCGCAACGAGTTCGCAGAAAAATCGACAATCACCGTATTTTTAAGTGGAACATACAACGACGATAAAATTGAAGACTTGCGTAGCCTAGACTTGATTAAAGAAGACGGTGAATGGAAGGTTAATAAAATTCATCCAGATGCCTATTTATAACGTGTAGATAAACGCTGTTTTTATGGCCAGCAACGTAGCTTTTTACAAATGAAGAAAATAAAAAGGATGTTTTCCGGCTTTTATGCTTAAAAGCGTTTATTTTTTGTTTAATGGGTTGTTTTAGGGTAATAATTTCAAAACGCTCATAAGTGATATACGGATAGTTTCCACCTTACATAAAGGATTTTTTCTGTACATTAAATTGTTATACACCACCCATTTTTTAGTTAAAACCAAGCCAAAGTTCAGCACCTTTTTACAACAGCTTTGGGGGTTCGTTTTAGTTTTTGGTTAATACCGAAGGTAACTTGAAAGCTCTGCTTTTCAACTCAAGCAGCCCTCTTCCTTGGTAGCAAGTAAAAGTTAAAAACGGTGGTTATTTTGTTCGGTTCTTTTACCCTATTTTCTTCAACATGCTGGCAGTTAACATACGGTTTGTGTATAACAAAAAAATTAAGTCGTGGCTAAAGCCCACTGGGACGCTAACACGCAGGGCCGCTTCGCTATTGTGCCCTACGCGTTATCGCCCCTTATTTAAAAGTTATGTTTCTGGACAACCCATCAAAATGAACATAAATCGAAACGGAATTCTTGAACGAGAACAGCTTAAGGAGTGGGTTTTCAAGTATGCACCTTTTGCTTTCATTATTATCTTTTGGGTAGTGGTCATAGGTTGGTACTTATCAAATCAACCCAATAAAACCGAAACATTAGTCGGTGTGTCAACACATCATCACGCATCACTACATGACGAAGGTCATACCCTTTACCTGTTTGAAAATTAGAGAACAGAGAAGCTCCAGTTAGAGTTCGGCTTCCCAAAAATGTCGGAATAAATATTGGGGCACGGGTCAAGGTAAACCGTGCTTATGGAGAAAGTTCTAGCTATGAAAAATTTGTCTTTATTGGCTATATCAGTGACGAAACATAACAAAACACTAAAGGCGCTCGCGCTGCTCGCTGGGACAGTAACACGTAGGCTCCCTGCGCTTCGCTTGGTATTGTAGCCTACGTATTTTTGCCCGTTATGCGGGCCGTTAGCTGTCAGTAGGTAGACCATGACTCAAAAGTCTTTGCCAAGAAGGGCTTTAAAGTACGCCGTAATATCTTCTTTAATAATTATGCTTTTGGTTTTATATGCAATACTAACCAGAGATGTTAGTGGCTCAGCCATGGAAGTATTTCTCCGCTTAGTTGTAACAACTGTTGGTGTGTTTGGAGCAATGTGGTTGGTTTTTATCTTTTACCTATTCGTAATCCCAGATACTGATAAACCTAGAGAAAAGGACTCATGACTAAAGTGGACTTAAAAAGGCGACACTCTCTTCGATTAACAATGTCAGCTAACAAGCCAATCAACACACTCACTGCGTTCGCTGGGACGCATACACGCGGGGCGGCTGCGCCATTATGCCCCACATGCCTGCGTCCGTTATTGGAAAGTATGACAAGAGTCGCTTTCAAATATGGATAGTTTTAAATACGAAGTAAAAACTGTAGGTGGAGTATTCAAGCTGCGCTCCACAAAGCTCACAGAATTAGAAGAACTCTGCGGTGATATGGGTAATAAAGACTGGGAACTTGTTTCTGTAAACTATGACTGGCTAACGGTTAGCTATACTCTTTTTTTTAAAAAGAAAATTCTCGATTAAAGTGCCGCGGTTATTGGTCTTGGGTTATTTTAGCACCGTCATACAACTCAATAAACTCGCTCACTTCGTTCGCAGGGACGCATACACGCGGGGCGGCTTCGCCATTATGCCCTACGTGCCTGCGCCCGTTATTGAAAAGTTATTATGCCCTCTTGGAAAACGAATGTCTACGAAAAGCAATTTCATATTAATGGCTGAATACAATAAATGGATGAACGCATCTATTTATTCTGCTGCGTCGAATTTAAGCTCAGAGGAACTTGCCGAGGATAGAGGGGCTTTCTTTGATTCTATCATTGGTACACTCAATCATATTTTGGTGGCAGATATAATTTGGCTTAAACGTTTTGCCACTCATTCTAAAACTTTTACTGCATTAGATTCGTTAGCATCGAAGCCTAAGCCTGAAAAACTAGACTCACTTCTGTTCTCAGAGCTCGCCCTGCTTAAACAAGAAAGAGTAAGTCTGGACAACACAATCTTGAATTTTGTTAATCAGCTTTCCGAGGGCATTTTAGCAAGTAACCTAAACTATCAAAATATGAGGGGCGTCTTGTATTCAAAATGCTTCGCACATCTACTGCTGCATTTCTTTAACCATCAAACTCATCATCGTGGACAGGTGTCTACACTGTTGTCACAACTTAGTGTAGATTTAGGCGTCACGGATTTGCTGGTTAAAATACCCAACGGGTAAAGGGCATAACAAGCCACTAAAGGCGCTCGCGCTGCTCGCTGGGACGCTAATACATGGGCTGCGTCTCTTCGTTCATAATTTAAGCCCATGTGTTATCGCCCCATAGCTTAGTGTTAGCTACTAGAGGAAATTATGGAAGAATCGCTCTCTTTTTTAATGCAAAATCTATCTTTAATTCTATTGATTGCATTAGCGTCCAATTATTTTATCTTGCACTTCAGGAATCGAAACAGAGAACTTTTTGAGCTTATTGGAAACGATGTACTGATTAATCGAACTAATAAGCTTCAGTTTACTCTAGCAAGCAAGAAAACTATTCCAATTGAGAGCGTTGTAAAAATTGAGGTTCACGGTAATAGATTAAGCCTCTTTCAAAACACCAGCAACGCAACTGATGTCTGGGTGCAACCTAAGCATCTAGAGAGTGAGATTGAAAAAGCAAAAAACGTGTTTAGCCATGCAGTTTTTTTAAACTGTGATAGCTAACAACCCAATAAACTCACTCACTACCTTCACTGTGACGCATACACGCGGGGCCGCTTCGCCATTATGCTCAGCGCATATGCGCCTCTTAGCTTAATGTTAGAAGCTTCTGAGAAATCAATGGCTAAATCAGAAATAAGACGATTCTTAAAAGAGATCCGCACTAAGTTTCCTGACGTTGTTCCTCTTATGGAAAAACATGAGAGTTGGGCGCTTACATTTCTAATGGGAGAGTTTGCAAATTTGACGACTATTTTGTTAAACCAAGGCGACTTAGAAGAAGCACTTGAGCAGTTGCATTACATGAGCGAGAAACTAGATACTGCAACCGAAGCAGAATTCGAGTACATAGATGTATATTATACAGAGCACTTATTCTGGAAAGGTACCAAAGAAGGTATTGAACGTGGCTGGCCTCTGGTACCAGATAATCTCAAAAAACTGTACTTGGACTTTCACGGTAAACCACCTAGGGTAGTGGTTTAGATAAGGTTGAGGGAAGTACAATTTTACAAAGTACGATTGATGGCTTTTGTGAAACTCAGCGCTCTAAAGATGTCTTTAAAAAATTAAAACGTTTTATATCCAATAAAGCGATTAAAAAGTCTGGTGTTCTATTTTTCCCTGAGGCTTACGATAACCTGAGAAATGGTTGGCGATTAACCCCAATTCTAACTGGTGTGCCTGAGTTAGATGTTAAGCTTGAACCTTACAATTAAGAGTGTTTTAAACATAACAAACGCTTTAACCAAGGGACGAAAAACAGCAGGCTTGCGCTCCTTCGTCGCTAATTTTAGCCTGCTATTTTGCGCCAGTTTAGCTAGGCGTTATGCATCAAGGTAAATAATGAATCGAGCGCCCCTTTCAAAAGAACCAGTTAACCTATTTATTCTTTTAAAGATGGCCTACACCGATTCTTTGGGTGCCAATGTGCTGAACAGGCATCTGAGCAGACTGCTCAAGCAACTGTTTTAAAATTGGAGCTAACTATCCGTTTTCTCCATTCAAAAGTAAGTTATTTGGAAAATGCGTAAAGTAATTCCAAGACAGACACTTCAAAGCACTAGACCTAGTCTAACTTTATAAAACGCGTTCTCTAAGTTAAAAGTCAAGGAGACAATATGCATCTCGCTCAATTGAATATTGGAAAAGTCAGGTTTAACTTAGAGGCCCCCGAAATGGCGGACTTTGTAAATAACTTAGACCCTATCAACGCCATTGCTGAACAAAGTCCAGGATTTATCTGGCGTTTGAAAGACGAATCAGGTGATGCCACTAATATAGAGGTAGAAAATAACCCAGATATCATTGTTAACATGTCTGTTTGGGAAAGCGTAGAGTCCCTTAAGAACTTCATGTTCAAGACGCATCACATTGATTTCCTTAAGCGTAAAAAAGAGTGGTTTTTGCCCTTAAGCGAAGCATCTTATGTGCTTTGGTGGATACCGAAGGGTCATATTCCAACCCTTCAGGAAGCTATCACTAAATTAGACCATCTTCGGGAAAATGGAGAATCTCAGGATGCATTTAGTTTTAAAAGTAGTTACCCCAAGCCTGAGTTGGAGAATCATTGATGTTTCCAAGGTCAGAAGGCAAACTAGTAAGGAGCTCGAACTGGCCGTTGAAATACGTAAGCACGGATCCCGACACGTAGATTCTAATTTTCGCACACGAGTTTCACATCTTAGATGGCTGCCGTGTTCTCTATTAGATAGTTTAATAAGAAAGGATATTTTATGAACTTATCGTTTTTACTTGTACTTTTTATCTCTTTTTTCACAATAAATATCCTACCTTGGGTTCTAGCACTTATATCTAAAAAGGCTTCTGGTAATAACAAGGTCATCTGGTTCTTGATGTCGTTTTTATTATCATGGATAGGCTTTATCGTTTATTACTATCTTGTGATTAAGCCAGAATGGAAAACTGAGTTAGAAAGAAAAAAATCAAAAAGAATACTCAGAAATGAAAATGGAATGCCTATTAAAATGTATGAGCAATCTTAAGGTTAAAATTGACACGCATTTTATCAACGCTTATATGTAGATGAACACTAGTGATAGTCTAAATCTATATTTTGAAGATTTACGAAGGAACGACAATGCCTATAAAAAAATGGACTTTACAATACCTAGTCGCATTTCCCTTGCTGGCCACTATTTTTGCCAGTGTTCAATACTTTAAAGGCCAGTCTTTTTCCTACTCTCTTGAATTCGGGGTTACATGGGCTTTTATATCTATTTCTATATTTGCAGCTCGCCGCATTTACAATTTTAAAAAGCGGATCCATTGCGAAATATGCAACGATATACAAAATCATAAGACCATTGAATAATCGAGCGCGCTATTTCAGTTGAGTACTCAACCTTAATTTCATGTTAAAAAAACGGGTAAAAAAATGAAAACACAAACCTTACTTATCTATTTTTTCTTTTCCTTGCTAGTCTCTTTCTCGTGTGAAGCTGACGTGGTCAAGCAAATTCACACAACCCAGTTAAGCAGCTTTTCCTAAGTTAGCCATGTCAGCTTCATATTGGTTTGGACTTTTGTAATCCAGGTATG
>NZ_JAKRFB010000028.1:0-84251 GCF_022348315.1 Alteromonas sp. MmMcT2-5
TGATCTGATCACCAAACGTCATGAATGTTCCTATCTTTTTTATCTTATTGATATCGCAATATTATTTGTGGGGATACCTCAGACTCTGACCCCAATCTTCGAAATGTACTCTGACCCCACTATTTGCTGGGATTATGCTTCGGTTTGTAGGGCTTGCTTCTTCAGTGTTTCTATCATGTATTCGCGCATTTTAAACTTCTGAAGCTTCCCTGTTACCGTCATGGGGTACTCTTTAACTACGCTGATGTATTTGGGTACTTTAAAGTAGGCTAGTTTGGATTTAAGGTAGTCGCGTATCTGATCTTCGTCTATATGTCGATTTTCCTTTGCCTTAATCCATAGGCATACTTGCTCGCCATATTTGTTGTCAGGAATACCAAAGACAGCGGCGTCTGACACATCCGCATGTTGATACAAGACTTCTTCAATTTCTCGTGGATAAATGTTCTCGCCGCCGCGAATAATCATGTCCTTTATTCTACCAACTATTGTGACGTAGCCTTCTTCATCCATTTCTCCAAGATCGCCAGAATGAAGCCAACCTTCATCGTCTATGGTGGCTTTCGTCTTAACCTCATCACCCCAATAACCTTTCATTACACAGTAGCCTCTCGCGCAGATTTCGCCAGGTTCTCCAATAGGCACCGTATTGCCTTGGGGATCTATGATCTTCACTTCTGTATGGGGCATAGCGCGTCCTACGGTTTTGACCTGCTTTTCAAAAGGCGAGTCAATGTCAGTAATATGATTGATAGGGCTACACTCTGTCTGACCATAACCTATGACGACTTCTGTCATATGAAATTCACTATGGACCTTTCGCATGAGCTCTTCTGGACAGGTACTACCTGCCATGACACCTGTTCTTAGTGTTGATAGATCAAAAGCTTTGAAGTTGGATAGTTCGAGCTCGGCAATAAACATGGTTGGTACGCCATGTAATCCCGTGCACTTTTCTTCTTCTACTGTACGGAGTGTTGTCTCAGGGTCGAATGACTCCCCGGGGAATACTGCACATGCACCTGATGCTAAGCAAACTAAGTTGCCCAATACCATTCCAAAGCAGTGATAAAGCGGTACGGGAATACAAAGTTTGTCTTTGTGTGTGAACCTCATTGCTTGTGATACTAATAACCCATTATTTAGAATGTTTCGGTGCGTTAACGTTGCGCCTTTCGGATTTCCCGTCGTGCCAGAGGTAAACTGAATATTGATGTTATCATCCGCGCTAAGGTTCGATTCAACGGCCTCCAACTGAGACTTGAGCGCTTCCGTTGGTTCTATTTGCAATGCAGAAAAAGCCTGTAATCCTTCTACAGGCTTATCGCCAATAGTGTATACATATTTAAGTGAAGGCAACTTAGCAAGCGTTAGAGGACGCCTTGGTGTGTTCTTATCTTGGCTGTCTATTTCTGGCGCAAGCTCTTTCAACATGGCGACGTAATTTGACTGCTTGAATGACTGCGCCATGACTAAGTATTTTACGGAAACGTTATTAATAGCAAACGCTAATTCATCAGGACGATAAGCAGGGTTCAGGCATACCATGATCGCCCCGATTCGCGCAGTGGCCATCTGTACGATCGACCATTCGATATTGTTCGGAGACCATATACCCACGCGGTCGCCAGGTTCTACACCGTTTGCAAGTAAGCCGCAAGCAACACGTTCTACTTCATACCAATACTGCTGATAGGTCCAGCTAACGTCTTGATGTTTTACAATAATCGCTGGGTTATCGCCATAATTGTCGACAACATTTTTGAAATACTGACCGATAGTGAGTGACGTCAACTCAGCGTCATCAGAGCCAGTAAACTCACTTTTCTGAAGAGGGAGTAGTGAGTTTGGTGTAAATTTTGATTCCATCATATCTTGCCTCCATGCGCGTACGCATATGATTTATATATAAATAATAGAGTTGGCTGTTTCGGCTTTTGGTGCCAAATAACCAATGGCAACAATTGCAGTAAATGCTGAATACGCAACGAACAAAACAAATAATTTAATCTTTATTAACAATATTGTTGCAAACAAGTTTTGTCGACAAGATGTTAGTCGTATATGGCGTTATTCAACGATGAATTTGTGAGACTCGTCGTACACGCTGAAAGAAGAGTAATAACTAAAAGTGACAATGTATTTGATGTCTAAAGAAAATTGTCTCGACTTTAATGAAACAAAAAAGCCTCCGACGAAGGAGGCTTCTCAAAAATTTTTACTTTACGAGTGGTGAGCGTCTATTCAGACTCAATACCTTCGAAGTATGCACGATATTCCATACGGGTAACGTAAGAATCGCCATTTTCATCCATCATCTCAAAGTCACCTTCGACATGTGCAACCTTTAACTCCTCGGCTGTAAGCTTACCGTCGCTGTCTACATCAATTTCAGTAAACTTATTGTCGGCTGTGGCTGACATTTCAGTACGAAGCTCCTTATTCTTCTCTGATATCATTTCACCGTCTGCTTTAGAGAATAATTCAGGGTTGCCCTTTTCCGAGAGTAGAGCGTCATTGGTGCCTTCAGTTTTCACCTGAGTAATGATGTCGTCGCTAAACATTGATGGTTTTTCATCAACAAACTTGTTGAATTCAACACGGCTAATCATGCTGTCACCATCGGTATCCATTTTTGCGAGAAGCTTACTGTCAATAACGCCAGAAGACTCTGAACCGACGATATAGCCGTTTCCATCCTTATCCATTGCGTTAAATCCCATCGAGATCTTCTCTTCGTGGTGGCCTGCTACTGCTGAAGCAGATAGTGTTGCAGCAATAACAGCACTGGTAATCATACTTAGTTTTGTGATCTTCATAATCAAATTCCTTCTGGCTTTTACAGTGAACTCGGGCGTTCAATTGCCCTAACCACTAGGTCCACAGACCTCAACATAGGTGCAGATTGGAAGTAAGTTTCAATCTGACACCGCTAATGACTTACGTAATTCATTATTCATTGAATGTGCCAAATGCATAACTAACTGATTTAGTGAGGTAATAAAAATTTAAGGCGAGGTTTTCAATGTTATTGCTATGTTAAATTGTCGCAGTGTTTGCAAGATCTTCATACGTCAAACTTAAGCTGTTCTCAGATATAGATAGAACCCCATTAATGAGATTAAAACAGCGAGAGTTGATCGTTCGCTATTGTCTCAAAATTCAGGCCAATAAGTGGCAAGATACTATCGGCAATGGGTTGGATTTGCTTTTCAATATAGTGGTCATATTGAAGGGGGGCCGTGGCGGTTTCTGCTGTTTGAGGGCCCTGTACTGTAATAACATAAGCAATGGTAGTATTAAACTGATAGCGAAGTGGCAACCCCTGTTCTTTATAGTACTCGTCCGCTAATCGCGCTGCCTTTACGTGGGGAGGTAGCGACTTGGTATACGACGACAAAGGCTTTCGCAGCCGCTTTTTATAGACCAAAGCGTGATCCATTTCACCGGACTTTATCGCTGCTATCGTGCTATTTATGTAGTCTTCAACAGGCTGTCCAGTAAACACTTTTTTGTACAGCTCGTACTGGAAGGTTTTAGCTAGTACCGTCCAATCAGAGCGGACATTTTCTAAGCCTTTAAAGACAAGTTCACCGCCCTTCATTCCTGCGTAACGTTTTTTGCTGCCTTCGGAAGAGCCTCGGATCGTCGGCATAAAAAACGTAGAAAAGTGAGATTCAAACTCAATTTCTAAGTGGCAATCAATGTCGAACTCACTTTTTAGTAACTCTGTCCACTTTCGATTAATAATGCTAGCGAGCTCAAGTCCAGTCTCTGGGGGCGTACCCAGTGCATCATTCCCTTCTACATGAACAAATGTTGAGTCGGTATCGCCGTAAATAACCGTATAGCCTAGTTCTTCAATCCAACCCGCAGTGGTTTGCATAATCTCGTGACCCCTTAATGTGATTGAGCTAGCCAGGCGAGGATCGTAGAAAGGGCAACCTCCACTACCAAGCACACCATAGAAGGAGTTCATTAATATTTTGATGGCCTGAGAGCGCGGTGCGTCATTCTGTTTTTTGGCTTCGTCGCGCTGCAGCCATAGGTTTTCAATGATGGAAGGTAGAAAATGAGATTCGCGGCTAAATACTGCGCCTTTAAAACCTTCTATCGCCGTGTCAGGAGACTTAAGCCCTTCTGCAAGTCCTAACGGGTCGATTTTAAATGTACGAATGATGGAAGGATATAGGCTCTTAAAATCGAGGACTAAAACGTCTTTATATAAACCTGGCTGGGAACGCATGACATAACCACCCGGACTAGCCAAGCCTCCATTTTCAGGTCTTACCCCCGCGACATAAGACTTGCGGTGAAGCTTAGGCAAGTACACATTTAAAAACGCGGCCACTGACCCTCCGGGGCGACTCATATCTAGGCCGGTAAGAATACTGCGCAGCGCCAGAAAATCGATAAATTGGGTTTTATCCTGAATGCGATTGACCAGTTCCGTGTCTTTAAAGTTATAGTTAGCGAGTGCAACAGGGTCGCTATGATAAAGACGCTTTATCGCTTCAAGCTTGTCTGCAGCCTGAATAAGCTTATTTTCGCCAAGCAGTTCTTCAGATACGTGATCGAGCGAGAACGACTCGAATTGATAAGTCATTGTTTTTAGTGCTTCGATACCATCAATGACGCATCGTCCTGGCACATCAACGAGGGTTTGATCTTCCCACTGTCTTACAGAAGCCTCTCTGCCATGGCGGCCGATAGCATACTTTAGCGAGTTAGCCCTAGCGCGGCGTTCAAGTACTGCCATATCGAACTGTTTAACGTTCCAGCCTAAAATGATATCTGGGTCGTAGGATGTAAGATAAGAAAAAAATGCTTCAAGCAGTACTTTTTCTGATTCAACGGTAATGAGCTCGTACGCGCTGTCTTCTTGTCCCTGCAATGTTTGCCCAACAAAATGTGGTGGGCATAGTAGCAGCACAACGTTGAGTCCTTCACCGGCTAACGCAATGCTAAAGAGTTCTTCATGCTCATTGCATTCGATGTCTATGCTAAGTGATGTAAATGTGGTTCTGAATTGACAGGGTCTGATTTGCGCATTTTCTATAACGATCTGAGGCGTATCGTCGAAATCTTGCGGAGCCAGAAATTCCACCGCGCCATACACAAAGCGCTCCATTAAGTAGCGATCGGCAACGCGAATATCCGCTTCGTACAATATAATACTGCTTTCCTGCGCATGCTGGCGAAGCTGATGCATATGTGATTCGGTTGCGGTTTTTACCGTCGCAACAGGAACTTGTTCCAGCGTGTGAAACTCGTCATCTGAAATACTGATCTTTGCTGAAATACGCTCGGCGATATTGCGTAAATCATTGGCGTGATCAACAGATACAAAGCAAGTGGGGTATTGGGGTGAAGAAATTAACCTAGCGGTACTACTGGGCGTTTTAACCCATAGCTCAACATACACCTTGCCTCGCCGGGTAAACGTACTTTTATTGAGTATGAACCCTTGTTGTATTGTTGAGGCTGACATGAATCTAATTTACTAACCGGCTTTGTTGACGTTAATTTCTTTAAATAGCCTCATGGGCGTGTACGTTTTATAAACTCGCATTACCATTATCTGTTCAATAACTGGCGCAAAGGTGCAATAAAAATGCGCTACCACTGTGCACGAGAAACGGCAGTAGGCTCAGTATAACGTTTGTTATCACCTACTCCTATAGATCTCTATTCGACAGATATGTTTGTTTTTGTAAGCAGCGCGAGTTAAAACGAAAACGTACAGTCTTTGTGCACGTTAGACCATGCACGATAGAAAAGGTAAGGGCGATATGGAATATCTATTCGATAAACAGGTAGAGCCGGGCGAGCTAATAGAAGTGGCCGATGGTGTTCTTTGGCTAACAATGCCGCTTCCATTTGAACTTGACCACATAAATTTGTACCTGATCCGCGGTGAAGGCGGTTGGGTGGTCATTGATACTGGCATAGGAACGTCCACCACCAAAGCGCTGTGGGAGCGTATATTCAAGCAATTAGACGGGCCAATAGTTGGTGTCATCGTTACGCATTTACATCCTGATCATGTAGGGTTAGCGGGCTGGATAGCCGACACGTATAATGTTCCCTTTTATATGTCTCAAACTGAGTATTTTACTGCCCGAGCGTTTGCGGCTGGAAGAAATGGCGCAACGAATGACCGGGATGTGCAATATTACCAGCGAGCAGGTTTAGACGAATCCATGATCGCAAAGCTTACTTCTGGTGAAGGCAACGGCTACAGCAGCGTTGTTTCACCACTACCCATTAGCTACATCCGTCTAAAACATGGTATGACACTGCCACTTGGCGGTAACGAATGGCAGATCATCATTGGCCGCGGCCACTCTCCTGAGCATGCGTGCCTTTACAATAAGCAAAAAAATATTCTCATATCAGGCGATCATATTTTGCCGATTATCACGCCAAACATTGGCGCCTACTCAACTGAGCCTGACGCCAACACCTTAGATGACTACCTTACCACGCTGCCGCAATTCAAGAATTTGCCCAAAGATGCGACAGTATTACCTGCTCACAAGCTACCCTTTATCGGCCTGCATGAGCGAGTAGATTCGCTTATTGCTCATCATCACGAGCACCTAAAAGCACTGTTAAATGCTTGCGAGCAACCTCAAACGGTCGTAGAGCTATTACCGGTTATGTTTAAGCGCAAGCTCTCTAGTCGCAACATGGTGTTTGCAGTAGCAGAGTGTTTGTCTCACCTTAATTACTTGCTTAATGAAGGAGTCATTTCGCGGACGTTAAACAGCAAGGGTGTGTATACATTTAAAGCCTGTGAAGTAAAAAAGCTTGCTTGTTAGTTCAGTCAGAGGACATACAAACAGAGTGAGGATTAACAACGACTTACTCTGTACTGGGCTATCTGTTTTCTAGGCCGTTTGAGAATTTTCCGCTTCGTTCTCTTTATTCTCTTCATTATCTTCACTTGACGGGGGCTGTGTTGCAGGCTGTTTCGGAATGGTGATCTCTACCACGGTTCCTTTTGCCTCTTTGCTGCTAATAGATATTTTACCTTGATGTTGTTCGATGGCGGTGTAAGCCACAGAAAGGCCCAGCCCTTGGCCTTGCCCTTCGGGTTTTGTAGTAAAGAAGGGTTCAAAGACTCGCTTTAGATGTTTCGTAGGAATACCGCAACCCGAGTCCAGTATTTTGATAGTCACCAACGTAGGTGAATTGAGCACAGTAAGCTTAATGAAGCCCTTATCTTTTATGGCTTGCGCAGCATTTATCATGACGTTCATGAGCGCCTGTTTCAACGGTCCAGGGTTTCCCATTACCTCCACTTTCTCATGCTCACATTCAAATTTATATTGGGGCGCGCTGTACTGGGCAGAAATAAGAGTAATTAACTGGTGACACACGGCGCAAACATCTACTATCTGCACGCCTTCGGTAGTCTCCAGCGAAAAGTTCTTAAGGTTTTCGACGATATCTTTAACGCGGGTAAGACCGTCTGTCGATTCGGCAATAAGCTCAGTAATATCGTCCTTTAACAGGTCGTAGTGATTAGACTCAAACAGCGCGTCGATCTGTTCTTTAAGCTCGTCGGTAAAGTATTCGAGTTGCCCTTGGACGCCATCACAAATCGCAATAAGGTGAGCTGCGTATTGCTCAAGTGTATTGAGGTTGGCGTTCACAAAACCAATAGGGTTATTAATTTCGTGGGCGATCCCCGCCGCTAGCTGACCAGTAGAAGCCATTTTCTCTGCTTGAATAAGCTGGCTCTGTGCGGTATCGAGTTTGCGAATTAACTTTTTTTGCGCTTCGTGTTCTTTCTTCAATGCTTCAGAAAGCTTTTGCTGGGCTCTAAAATAGCTAGCTTGGGCGGTCACATCTTGCAGAAAAATACACGCCAATTTTTGCCCTGTGTTTTTGTCTTTAATGGGCAAGATTTCCATGTTTTGATACATCTGTGTTTCTTCACCCGTTATAGGGCGAGAGCTCTTAAACGGAAAGATGTGGGGGCGTTGTTCCCAATAGCTAAAGCTAGGATGCTGCAGAACAAAAACTGACTTTAGTCTGCGTTTTAGAAACTTACCTTGTCCTTGAAATAACTCAACAACTGGCGTTTCTTTATAGCAGTCGCGCATATTGTGAGGAAGTCGATCTAAAAAGAAGTCGTTTAGATAAACAACCTTAAAGCTCTCATCGACTATACCAATTCCGACAGGTAATTTACCTACCAGTTGTTCAAACATTATGCGAGTAACTCATCCAATGTGTCTTTCATGCGTGCAAGAGATTCATCGTCTAAGCAGAAAACAACGCGCATGCTAAACGACGAGATCGCGATAATAAACTGCACTTCCATCACTAAGCTGTGCTGCCATTGCAACTCATCGAAGTTCGCTTTATCGGGCAAGAATAACGTGGGCATGTTCAAATTAGTGGTAAGTTCCAACTGGTCGGAAAGACCAGCCAAACACGCACCTGCCAAAATGTTACAAAGCTCCAAGATAATCTCTTGAATATCTTCTTTGCTTAATGGTTCATCGTAATCCATTAACGTTGCGACCTCATTCAATCCAGCTTGAGATAGCACAGACATCACTTCGCCGTGTACGTCGCCTAAAAAAGACTGACGGGTATAGAAAGCGTCTTCGGTTTCAAATAAGAGACTGTAAAGCTCGGTGGGAGTAACCGCTGAAATTTTTGGAATAGAAATGCCGATTTTGGTTTCAATTAACTGCGCAAGAGAATTGGCTGCTTGTCCCATGGAAATATTTAGGAGTTCTTGAAGGGCGTCTCTTTGCTCTTCGTCTAGTGATAGGACAGTGCTCATAGATACCCCAACTCAAACAACGTCATTGCTAATTCTTCTTTATCAAGCGGTTTGCGCAGAAAGCGTTTAGCGCCGAGAGACATAACAATTTTTTGTTTTTCTGGCTGAAAGTCAGCGCTGATCACAATAACATTCGGGGCGTCGGGTCTCTCATGCAGGAATTCTAACACACCAACGCCGTCAACTTCTGGCATAGTAAGATCTAGAAGAACCAGAGCAAATTCACTCTCTGACAAAGCGTTTATAGCTTCTTGCCCGTTTGTTGCTTCGGTGATGTCATACTCTAAGTCTTGGGGAAGTGAGCGAATCACGCTGCGCCTCGCCAACTTAGAATCATCAGCTACTAATACAGAAATTGACATTTACAGCCTCCTAGAACGGCATTTAATGCGATGCCTTTTTAGTAAAGTATGTGCAACTTTAGCGTTACTGCAACAATACCGTAAAAATTTTCCAATTAGCGTATTCTTTGAGCAGCGGCGCTTTAATTTTAGTATATGACAGAAGTGACTTTTATGCGTATTAGACTTTTAGTTGAAAATGCGGAGAAGAGTGGAAAACAGTAAGAAGTAAAATATATAGGGTTTAAGTAGAGAGGTGTGCACTGGTAGACAATACACACCCTTAACGTTAAGTTAAGTATTCTGCATAGTGTACATTTTTTCAAGTGCACTGGGCATGGCATCAACATAGCGTTTTACATCGCCAATTTTTCCCATACTCACCCGAGACCAGTTGTCGTACGTACGGTAGATTCCTCTAATCAGCACGTCCCGTTCAGCCATGGCTTGGCGGAAGTACTCTGCGTTGCCGTCACCTAAATTAACAAAAATAAAGTTAGTACTAGAAGGTAGCGCTGTCAATCCATTTGCTTTTACTGCGTCCATAACCATAGATTTACCTTCATAAATTTTCTCTTTAGAGAAAGTTAAAAAGGCATCGTCATTGTAGCTGGCGATAGCCGCGGCAAGGCCTGCTTGATTCAATGTATAGCCGCCCATGCCGTAGCGATTAATCCACTCAGTATTTTCCTCTGATGCGATTAAATAGCCCACGCGCATACCCGCGAGGCCATAAATCTTTGAGAAGGTTCTGGCTACAATGACATTATGACCAGCTTTAACGAGCGGAATCATTGAATGCTTAGGAGGCTCATCGATAAGCTCGTTATATGCCTCATCGACCAACACCAGTGTTTTTTTAGATGCTTTTATGCAGAATTCGCGAAGCTTATTCGGATCGAGCACTTTTCCCGTTGGATTGTTCGGGTTACAAATGTGCACCATACCAATAGAGTCGTCTATTGCGGCGTACATGGCATCAAGGTCAATATCAAGCTCTGCCGTATTAGCAACTCTCACTATTTCTGGCGCACCTTGTTTTTCAGGTGCTTTAGACGTGGTGTCCCAAAAAAGGTCCGGGCCCAGAATTTTTCCGTTCTTGCTGGCCGCAAGGGCGGCGTAGGAAAGAATAGGGCTTGAACCTGCGCTTAAAGAAATGTGCTTTCGAGTAATGCCATAGCGCTCGGCAATCATATCTAATAGTGTCATAGCGGCAGGGTAAGCATAGTAGGCTCCACCTTCCGCCGATGCTTTTGCGATAGCGTCTAGCGCTTTTGGGCTCGGTCCAAACGGGTTTTCATTGGCGTTAAGCTTTGCAACCCCAGGCTTTGGTCCATACATAACAGACGATGGGGAAGCGCTTGCACTAACAGATTGGGCGCTCACAAGGTGACTTATGCCACTCGCACCTATTGCTGACGCTGCAACTGTGCCACCAATAAACAAGCGTCTTGAACGGTTATAACTCACGGGTTGTCTCCTTCTTCTTTTAAATGGCTTTATAGAACATTGCGCTAGAAACAATGACGAGATAGATGCCAAATAAGCGCTTTAGCTTCTTTTCACTGAAGTTGTGCGCCATTTTGGCTCCGATTGGAGCGGTAAAGATTGCCCCAATACTGATAGCAATAAGCGCAGGTATATTGATGTAGCCAATAGTGCCTACCGGCAACGAGGCGGTTTCAGGGTGCTTCATAAACAAAAAGCCAATGGCACCAGGAAGCCCGATAAGAAAACCGACGCCTGCGGCGGTCGCGACAGCCTGTTGAATGGTGCGCTGGCACATCACCATCGTGATTACGGTTGGCGTGCCACCACCTATGCCAAGCAGAGCAGAGAAACCACCCAGAACAAACGCCAAAACCGCTTTGCCTATGCCTTTAGGCATATCGAAAACAAGCCCGGGTCTTACAACGAACTCAGGGAAAAGGAAGTATACGGAGTAAAGTAGAACACCTGCAGCAAACACCACCGTTAAACCATTGGCGCTGGAGTTGTTTGCGATGAGCAGCCCGCCACCAACGCCAAGAATAAGCCAAATACTCCACGAGCGAAGAATGTCAAAATCCACCGCACCTTTAGCGCGATGCGCCATCACTGACCGAGCGCTTGATACCACAATGGATGCCAATGATGTTCCGATGGCTACCTTAACGAGGGCTTCTGATGGAGGAGTAAAAAACGGAAAAACAGCGAGAAGAGCAGGCACGACAACAAACCCCCCGCCATTACCAAACAGACCTGCCGTGATACCTGCAATGGCACCCGTTATACATAAAGTAACTACAAACCACAGTAGCTCTATTTCCATTTGCTTTTTACTCCGCATGAAACAGCTTTAAACATGAATGACCTTTTAAGTTTTTCTTATATACAGTTAACTACATACACAAACACCGACTTATGTCGGTGTTTGCAAGGAGCCAGTTAAAAACGGGCTGCAAGTCGGGTGTAGTAATATCCTCCCTGCCAATCAACCACCGAGGCAGAGTCATAGACTTCACCGCAACAGGCGTCGCCGTTAGTACTTACATCTGGGTAATTGTCGAAGAGATTTCTTACCCCCACTGACAGGGTGAGGTTCTCGTTAATAAGGTAGGAGCCCTCTATATCGAACATATATTCGTCACCGAAGGTTTGAATATTCGTGGCGTTTACCCCGTCATCGCTTCCCGCATTTTCGTATTCGCCAAAATAGCTAAGACGTGCAACGGCAGACCACACGTCGTAACTGTGGGTAACTGAGAAAACACCACGCATTTCGGGACGGCCATTTTCAAAGTCGAACTGATCCTCAGCGTTCAAGTATTCACTCGGATCAGAATCGAATTCTGTTTTGTTGTAATTCACAGAGCCGGTTAGCACGGTTGCGCCATACCTCGATTCCATCTTGTAAGTAGCAACAACGTCCACGCCTTCGGTTACGGTATCGAAAGCGTTTTGGAAGAAGAACACACCACCAATGGACTCGGCGCCAGAAACATTGGCACCTGATAGGGCTAGATAGTTTTGGTATGCGTCATAACCGTCTGCTTGAGGGTCGGTAACGACAGTGGTGGAAACATCTCGGGTAGACACAGAGTAAAGGCGGTCTTCAAGCTTGATGTTGTAGTAATCAACAGTGAGCGTTAAATCGCCATAGTTCGCAGTCATGCCCAGCGTAAAGTTGGTCGATTTTTCGGGTGAAAGCTCGTTGGCACCAAGCGCCTGCGCTACTTCGCCGCCGGCTGGGAACAAACCTGTTGCTACTGGGAAGCCATCGGGCAGACGTGTAGATACGTTGGTGGTGCCTTGCTGACCTGGAGTAGGGGCTCTAAAGCCAGTGCCAAAAGATGACCTAAAGCCTACTTCATCACTAAACTGATAGAACCCTGCTACTTTGTATACTACTTCTGAGCCAAAGTCAGAATAGTCTTCATAACGCAGCGCAGCCTGAGCAAACAACTCGTCTGTAATGTCACCAGAGATATCCGTGTATACCGCATATGAGTCACGCTCGTATGAGCCCGAATAGTCTGGTGAATAGCCAGGAAAGCCGTTGGAGCCAACGCCTACAACGGTATAAACGGCGTCTACTCCAGCGAATCCATCATCTTCAACCCCATCGTCGTTACTGTCAGCACTGGTGTAGTTGGCACAATTCAGAGTTGAACCGTTAGCAATGACAGCAGCGCCCAGTGCCGTAGTGGTGTAGTCGTCGTTACAAAACTCCCAAGGGTCGGATGTGGCGTAAGAGCCTGCAAAATAGGAACTTAGCTCGCCTTCAGAGATTTCGTATGACTCGTCTAAGTAACTTGCACCGAAGGCAAGAACATACTGGTTCAAGTCATAGGTGAAGTCAGCTTGAATCTGTGTTTCTTCGTTGGTTAAGTCACCCGGCTTAAATGAAGTAGGTGACTCGTTACCCAGTGACGGGTTAATGGTATTGGCTAGTGTGTAAGAGATTTCATTATTGCCGTAACGACCACTGATATCATAAGTAAGGTCGCCCGACATGCCCTTAACACCACCAACAAATGCGTAGTCAGTCACATCACCGAAGAAACGAGGCGTGAAGCCACCAGGGAAGAACTCTAGCGGGTTCCAGATTGAACCGTCCTCAAGTCGAATGTCTTCAATGGTGCCATTGCCTGGATAGCGATAATAGAATGAACCGTCACCTTCACTTTCTGAATAGTTACCGAATGCGTAGAGTTCAAGTTCACCGGATAGTGCGTAACCGGCGTTAAAGAAAACACGCGTCCCGCTTGTATTTGGTTGCCCCCATGGTTGGACTACGTCTGAACCATGAACGCTGTTGGCCATGGCCGTAGCATCAGCGATGTATTGATCTGACTGGTCATCCACACAAAACCATGGCTCACAATATTGCTCACCGCGAAAGGTGGCCTCGCTGTCAGAGTATTCGGCTGAAATACTGAAAAAGCCATCGTCGCCTAACGCGAAACCTTTATTCCCAGTAACGGTAATTTGATCGCCATCTCCTTCGTAGTAGCTGCCGTAGTCGGCAGTGAACGAGCCGCCTTCGGTGTTATTTTTTAATTGAAAGTTGATAACACCTGCAATGGCATCTGAGCCATATTGCGCAGCTGCACCGTCGCGCAACACTTCAACACTTTGAATTGCAGCGGTTGGAATAGTTGCGATGTCTGGCCCCTGTGTGCCAGAACCGCCAATTGAAACAAGTGCGGCCCTGTGACGACGTTTAGAGTTAACCAAAACAAGCGTTTTATCGGTGGGCATACCTCGAAGCGTTGCTGGACGGATAAACGTTCCGCCGTCGGAAATGGGTTGACGGCCTACGGAATAAGAGGGAACGAGTGTCATAAGGACATTGTTCATATCGGTAAACGCAACGGCTTCAACGTCTTCGGCGGTGAGTACATCAACCGGTACAGGGGAGCTGGTCACCGAACGCGGTGCACCGCGGGCACCAACAACGGCAATGCGTTCTAGGTCTTTGGCTTCTGTGGTTTCTTCAGTCACTTCTTGCGCCTGTACAAGCAATGAAGTAGTGAAAAGTGTTAATCCGGTAAGTGCGTAACGTACTGCAGTGTGGAGCTTTTTCTGTTTCATTTGTGTTCCCAATCGTGCTTATTGCTACTTAGTTTTGTGGGTGTGGATTATTAAAATCTGCACTCTTTTTAGGCACGCACGAGCACTACTTTGATGCGAGAAGCATCTTGTTATTGTTGTCTAGCCACTCGTGTACAAGAACAAGGCTAAAAACTCTTTGGCTTTGCAGGAAGAAAGAAGATTATTCAGGGGTATAAGAAAAATATTGAGCCGTCTCACAGGGCGCTAATTTAATGCTATTAGACTTAAGTATGGGGGGAGACAAGATTTTCATGCCCCACTGCTTTTAGCCCATTTTTACAATTTTGCTTCATATAACTTAATGGAATGGCATATTCGTTGCTGCCGTCTTCATTAAACCGTTCCCGTTCTAGAACTCACCACCTTTGTAAGGAGGGCAAGTGCATTCAAAACAGCTGCATTATTTTGTTATGACTGTGCGTAAGGGTAGTATTGCTGCGGCGGCAAGAGCATTGGATATCGCTCAACCCGCCATTAGTCAGCAGTTGGCAAGTTTAGAAAGAGAGATGAAAGCGACGCTGCTTGAAAGAAGTTTTTCGGGAGTAAACCTAACATCGGCGGGCGAAATTTTTTATAAACATGCATTAAAGCTGCTAACCGAAATAGACAACGTTAAGGCCGCATTGGAAGCCTTTCAAACTGGACAAAAGAAGGTAGTAAAAATAGGAATGCTACCATCAATCGGCAATGTGCTTTCTTTACCGCTGCTCACGGAAATAACGGCGAACCATAAAGGGCTCAAAGTCGAAATCAGCACTGGACCGTCTTACACCATTAATGATTGGCTTGAGTCAAAGCAGGTGGATGTTGCGCTTACTTATCAGCAAGCTGTCGACCCTAAATTCATGCGAGTCACACCGCTAATTCAAGAAGATCTTCATTTGGTTTTTTCTGCTTCCTCATCGTGTGAACAATACGCCAAGCTTCGAGATAGAACGACGATCCGTTTTTGGGAAATCAGTGAATTACCTTTGCTATCACCGGGTAACAAAGATGCATTGGGTCAACTAATTGCTGACTATGAAAAAGCAACGGGCGTTAGTTTGCAGCACGATTTGGCTTATTCTGGACAACTCATGACTGGCCTTAGGCAAGTTATGCAGGGAGAAGGCGTGATGATCCTTCCTACATCAGCTATTTTTCATTTAGAGGAGTCTGGCCTAGTTTCATCACTGAAAATAACACAGCCAGAAATGCAGCGTACTGTACTCGCTGCGACAAACAAAAGTGCCAAGACGCTGCTAGATAGCAGTCCGATCATTGATATTCTCAGAAAAGTAGTGGCTCAAGAAAACGCACTGAAGCACTGGTGCGGTACGTTAGAATTTGCCGCTTCATCGTTCATAGCGCAACCTGCGTAGCACTGTGCCAACACAAGATGAGGCTAAATCTCGCGTACGACGAGAATAATGCAACCCGTTAAGTGCAAAAGATCACTGGGTTAGTAGTTCTGGGGCAGTTCAATATCAACAAGTACAGGTAAATGATCTGACAAGATTCGAGTTTTCGCATTTTTTAATTTTCTGCACGCTTTTACCTTGATGTCGTCAGACACCCATACTCTATCAAGAGCAAATACAGGAAAATGGCTTGGAAATGTTGCCCCCACTTTTTGCTGTAATAGCAAGTCGTTAAGTGCTTTAAACGCTTTTGAGAAAAACTGCCACTCGTTGAAATCACCGGCTAGAACTAGAGGGATTTGCTTCTCTTTCATCCTTGAAGAAAGGTGCTCATGAAGCAAAGAAAACTGTGAGCGACGTTCTAGCTTCTTAAGTCCCTTATGGGTATTCACCACCGTAAGAGGTGTTTTTTCCGTCTTGAGCTCTACGATCTGAACATTTCTAGGCTGTCGCCCGTTTTGGCTAACATCCAGTGTATCGTGCGCCAACACGTCAAAGCGAGTGAGGATGGCGTTACCATACCAGCCATCAGATTCCCTAATGGCTGGTGATGGAATAAGCTTAAACGTGTTTTCAGCGCAGATATCTTTAACGTCCTGTGCTGTACTTCGCTCAGAGGGACGAGTATCCATTTCTTGCAGCAGCACCACGTCGGCGCCACTGTTTGCCAAGAATTGCCCTATGCGTTTGTAATCGTGCTTTTTGTCTCTACCTATTCCGCTGTGAATGTTGTAGGTCACTATGCGGCACATTTATCTACCTCATCTTTGTCACTATTATCACTGGCAGTATCTTGATTCCCCGACTCCTTTCGAGCTTGGTAGTAGCGGGCAAATTTTTGCGAGCCCCAAATCATAAGGCCCCATAAAACGATACCGCCAACTAAATAGCTAATGGTTTCCACAGAAGGGTTTTGCCAAATTTGTGCTATCGAATCACCCACAAGCCCTTTCGCAATCATGGGCGGGAACATGCCTAAAAATGTCCCTACTAAAAACTGGAAAATGCCAATAGATGAGATGCCCGCTACCAAATTCACCAAACTAAAGGGCGCTACAGGCAACATTCGAATGGCTGCGACGCCAACGATACCACTACGCTTTAGTTTTTCGTCAACGGCAGCTACCTTTGGACCTCCAATTTTTCTAAGCCCCGCGTTGCCTGATAGCTTGCCTATTCCAAACATGATTGCAGAGCTCATTAGTGCTCCCATGATGCCGTAGATGGGCCCCCATATAGGGCCAAAAATAGCAGCCACAGCAAGTGACAGTACAGTGACCGGGAAGAATAAAACGCCGCCGACCACATAGACCAGCAACACGGTAGGCAGAGCAAAGTAGGTTCCACGACTTTTCTCTAGAAAGGCGTTAATGCTGTCAGAACTTAACCAAGGTATTGACTGGCTAGCCCAAAACATAAGCCCGCCAAGAACAGCAATGATGGCAAGACCAATCAAAATCATAATACTGCGACGTCTTGGGTTACGTGCAGGCATAGCAGCTCCATCAAAGGTTGGCACCGAAATAAGGGGTTCTTCAGGGTCAGATAACGCTCTGAACACATTCTTAACGGATTGTTCGGTAAACACCTCATCGCGAACTTCGGTAAGTACGTAGCCGTGTGCTATCTGATCCTGCATTAATGCTTCAACCGGATATTCATTGTTGAATAACGCCGGCATTGCATCAATATCACGCCCCGTGTGCTCTGCGAGTAAGTCGTTTCTCACTTGCTCAATACACGCCTGATTGTCTTTGGTGTTACCAAACAGCACCGTGTCGATTTCGGTGTCTAGCGTCATTGAGCGATTACTCAAGTTTGATGACCCGATAACAAGGTATTTGTTATCAATGGTCATCACTTTGGAGTGGATGCGCTTGTATGCCTTGCGGCCTTGCATGTCTTCAATTGAAGAATAAGTCAGTTTTACTCGCTTAGGGTCAATCCCTTTTTCTAAAATTTCCTTGAATTCTATGCGGCTTGCCCAAAATGCTTCGCACTCAAACTTACCTTTTGGCTCGTAGGAACTTACGATAATGACCGAAAGATTAGGTTTCAGTTTGAGCTGCTTATTCAGCGCTTCAGCGATCTCCTGACGCGTTGTAAATTGATTCTCAATGTAGATTACAGACTCTGCTTCACCGATAAGATCAAGCAGCATATGACGTACCTCTTGAGCAGGCTCGACCTCATCCATAAATGGAATTGTTCTGGCAAGTGCACACTCTACGTCTTCAAAAAGGGGAGGATAATCTTGTGGCCAAGCATCAGGCAACGGGGCATTTTCATCAATGCGCGCGTCCTCGCGGATATCAATAGGTGAAGAGTCAGCAACACGCTGCCACCTCCATCGAACTAATTTTGAAAAGTCGGCTACTACAGGTCCACTTGATACCATTTGCACATCATGAAGAGGACCATACTCCCCATCAGGTCCATCACGCTCTTCTGAAACTACGGGGTGGTCACGGGTATCCCAGCGGTTGGTAGATACATCCATTCCACCTGAGAATACAAGTTCATCATCGATAACCACAATTTTTTGGTGCTGACTTCCGCCCATCGGAATCGTGTCATCGAGCTCGGTTTGCACATTGTCTGGAGTTTTTTCTTCCCACACTTCCTTTGCCCACATTTCGCGCTGCGCGAAAAAGGCTAGCGATGAGTCCCAACGTAGCAGGTAAATTTTAATGTCAGGATTTTGCTCAGCTTTCCACTTAAGTAAATCACTTATTACGCTCGGCGCTTCACTGTTCGCTTCGTCGTCGCCTCTCAGCAAGCGAATGCGGCTATCTATATCCCATCCAACAATGAAGATACTGTGCTTAGCTTTAACGATAGAGCTGTGCAAGGCTTTATAATAGTTTCCGCAATCTATCAAAGGTGTAGAAAAGCGAGCCTTGCTCTCTACCCAACAGTTTTGACCGGGTTGAAATACACTCTTTCCTGATTGCATGTGACGTTTCCTATTTATTCATTTTTCACTATTTGTATTCTGTTGCAGAATTTGTACCTCTATAAAACGCAAGAAAAAAATATATAAGTGTATGATTTTTAACTGATAAGTGGTGTTTTTAAGTTCGTGTGTAAGATGTATCAGTTCGCAATGTGTAATATTTTCACTGTGAAACGAGTTTAATATTCATAGTTGGAAAAACAGGCGCTAGATAAATCAAGTTTTATCCGAAGACTATTAAGCGATACAAGCGGCACGAGCAGGTGAAAGAGAAGAGGGTTTGCGGTTTTGGCTGATGAAGTACGAACGTTAGCGGGTAACTCCCAGTCCTCATCCAATGAAATTAACAACTTAGTTAAAACGACAGTGTCAAAAATAGAGGAACTGGCGCAGCTCATCCAGAAAGTAGATGGGTAGCAAAAAAAAGCCTTGGCTGTGTTGCCAAGGCTTTAGCATTCTCATTAAGTCACGTTGTTAAACGTGAGGCAACCAATGTCTTAGAAACGATACTCAACACCAATACTGGCTTGCTTAAGATCGGTTTCAAAATCAGTGTCGTCGATGTCATCAAACGCTTCGTCTGCATCAAGCTCTGTATCATAAACAGTGTACTCGGCGTTTACTAAAAAGTTACTAGTAATCGCGTAGCTTAGACCTGCGCCTACAAACAAGCTTTCGTCATCGTTATCACGTGAAACGCCAGCAAAGTTATACTCGGTTTCTGACCAAAGTTGACCTGCTTTCGCGTAGAGAGAAAAACGCTCTGTTAATGGAAGAATACCCTTGATCGCCGCTGTGTAGCCGTCTGTTTCAGCACCTGCAAGGTCGTTACCGTAATCACCAAAATCGATGTAGCCACCTTCAATTGCAATCCACTCATTGAATTTATATCCAACAAGGCCTTGCCAAACATCTTTGTCATCGTCAAAGTCATCTTCACCTTCAACGCGTAGGTAACCGTAATTACCACCTACATAAAAACCACTGTCTTTTGCTTCAATTTGATTTGATTGAGCATGCGCACCGAATGAAGCCATAGCACTGATAGAGGCAACAGCTGCAAGTCCGGTAAGTGTATTAAGTGTGTTTTTCATAAGTTCATCCTCATTACTTCTTTAACATTCCATCGACTTCTTATCTGAAGTTGATGCGTCTTTAATTGCATCATCTCCGTATCAATTGCTGTGCCATGGTAGAAATTGCAGAATGTATTTCAATTAGATGAAAACTTTACATAAACCGACACTTTTTAGTTGGTTATTTAGCCGCTTATAGAAAGTATGGAAAAGTTTCACTCTTCAAGAAGCGAAAAAATTTCCCAATCTCTGAAAGAGATTCACAGATCTAACTCATTTTCCGCATTACATAGTTCTGCTGAGCGACAGTCGTTTACGTCATAAAGTGAACTGGGTTTTTAAGGTGTTGAAATTATACAACTTTTGATTGATTGGATTTTCTAATCAGTTGAATTCATTTTATCAACTGTAAATATTCTCTAAGCCTGTCTATCTTTTAACTGCTTATGAGGTAAACAAAATGTTAACAAATTGGTGGTGTGATTTGCTCTCACGCTTTGGTAACTACAACAAACTCAGACGGGAAAAGACCATGACTATAAACAGGTTTAAAAAAACCACATTATCAGTACTTGTTGCCCTATCGCTTGGTGCAACAGGGGCTATTGCCAACGATCAAATTAGTAAGCCTGCTGGTGCTAAAGGCACGGGCACTGCTAAAGCTTTTCAAGCGAAAAATAATCAATTTTGGTGGCCTGATCAGCTCGATCTCTCTCCGTTAAGAGATCACGATAATCGCTCAAACCCACTAGGTGATGATTTCAGTTATGCAAAGGCATTCGCTAAGCTAGATCTCGACCAAGTAAAAAAAGATATTAATGAGCTACTCACTACTTCTCAAGATTGGTGGCCGGCCGACTTCGGAAATTATGGTCCTTTCTTCATTCGACTTTCATGGCACAGTGCAGGTACCTATCGTACGCTAGATGGTCGTGGCGGCGGTGACGGTGGTCAAATGCGTTTTGATCCGCTGAACAGCTGGCCAGACAACGGAAACCTTGATAAAGCGCGTCGCTTGCTTTGGCCTATTAAGCAAAAGTACGGTGAAAGTTTATCTTGGGGCGACTTAATGATCCTTGCGGGTACCGTAGGCATGGAAAACATGGGCTTTGACACCTATGGATTTGCGGGTGGTCGTACCGACGACTGGGAACCTGACATGGTTTATTGGGGCCCAGAAGTGGAAATGCTTGCGAGCGATCGTGAAGAGCGCGACGGTAAGCTTCAGCGTCCGTTGGGGGCAACGCACATGGGCTTGATCTATGTTAACCCTGAAGGCCCTAAAGGTGTGCCTGATCCGATGGGATCTGCTAAAAATATTCGCACTGCATTTGGCCGTATGGCGATGAATGATGAAGAGACCGTTGCCCTAATAGCGGGTGGTCATACATTTGGAAAAATGCACGGCGCACACAAGCCTGCTGATTGTTTAGAAGCTGAGCCAGGCGGTGCAGGCTTAGAAGAGCAGGGACTAGGTTGGAAGAACAATTGCGGTAAAGGCAATGCAGAAGACACAGTAACGAGCGGTTTGGAAGGTGCTTGGACACAGCTACCTACTAAATGGACGAGCCTATATCTCCAAAACTTATTGGGCTTTGAGTGGAAACAAACTCGCAGTCCTGCCGGCGCTATCCAGTGGATCCCTACCGATGAATCGCTTCATAAATCAGTACCAGATGCGCACGTAGAAGGTAAGAAAAATCCTCCTGTGATGACCACAGCTGACTTGGCGCTTAAGTATGATCCAGAGTATCGAAAAATTGCCGAGCGCTTCTTAGCGGATCCCAAAGAGTATCAAACGGCATTTGCTAAAGCGTGGTTCAAGCTAACTCACCGTGATATGGGTCCTAAGGCACGTTACTTGGGTAACGATATCCCAGAAGAGAACTTCATCTGGCAAGATCCAGTGCCTAAAGCTGACTATAAAGCGATCTCTGAAAAAGACGTTAAGAAACTTAAAGCTGACATCTTAGACAGTGGCTTAACCGTTCAGCAACTTGTGAAAACAGCATGGGCGGCAGCATCTAGCTTCCGAGCATCTGATTTACGCGGTGGAGCGAACGGTGCTCGTATTGCCCTTGAACCGCAAATGAATTGGGAAGCCAACGAGCCTGAAACCGTTCAAGCCGTTGTTTCTAAGCTTAAAGAGATGCAAGAAGACTACAATTCACGCATGTTTTCTAAGAAGAAAGTGTCTCTTGCTGACCTCATTGTGATTGGCGGTGCGGCAGCAATTGAAAAAGCAGCGGCAGATGCTGGCGTCAAGGTTACTGTGCCAGTGGTTCCGGGTCGAACTGATGCTACGCAAGAGCAAACAGACGTTAATTCGTTTTCATTGTTAGAGCCAACAGCCGATGCGTTTAGAAACTATTACAACGCAGAAGCTAGCTATCGTTCGCCAACCGACATGCTGGTAGACAAAGCCGATCAGCTTAATCTAACGGTACCAGAAATGACTGTTTTGCTTGGTGGTCTGCGTTCATTGGGAGCAAATACAGGTGGCACTAGCCACGGTGTATTTACTGACAAAGTAGGCACGCTTAACAACGATTTCTTCGTAACGCTTCTTGATATGGGCGTTAAGTGGAGAAAAACAGATAACCCGTCTGTATATGAAGGTGTAAACAGAACTACTGGTGAAGTTATGTATACAGGTACGCCTGTAGACCTGGTCTTTGGATCAAACAGTGAGCTGCGTGCAGTGGCCGAAGTTTATGCCTACGACAACGCGAAAAGCCGTTTTGTTAAAGACTTCGTCGACGCTTGGACCAAAGTGATGACGCTAGACCGTTTCGATTTACGTCACGATCTAAACGCCAGCTTGGGTAAATAGATGCGGTATAACTGCTATCGCGAATTAGCTTAACAACTAATTCTCAATAGACATAAATCTAAAAGGGCGCTTCCGCGCCCTTTTTAATTGATTTCTATAAGTTGTGTTATGAATTCTTAATGTGATTAAAACGCCCGCGAGACCATCGCAAACCCATCTTTAATTCGATACACTGAACCTTTATTTTTCGCTTCTATAGACAATTACCACAATGGCTAGTCTTCAACGAACGTTGGTCAATTTAGAAATGCTAAGCGACGATATTAATGCACTTCACGTCGATGCACTTAATACGCATGCCCACATTATGCTTTTACACAATGTGTTGAATGAGCTAAAGAACGCCGAGCAATTTGTTGCCTTAGAAACAGAGGCCAGTTTCCAAAAGTCGTTATCCGGCTCACTGTTTGAGAACATATTTGAGCGAAAGCGTATGGTGGGTGTTTACATAAAGCTGGTGGGCTATGTTATTACAGCGTGGGAAGCGACCAATAAAGCGAATGCAATCATCAGTGAAAACTTCGATTCAAGTGCCGATAAGCGATTGGAGTTACTGCAGGTAAAAGCAATCAAAGCCAAATCTCAGTTAAAAACCGTAGCGTCAGCGATGGGCAAAGAAGACTATGCAAAGTTTGTCCAGACGCTAGGTCTGTCTACTCAAGAGTGGCAGTGGGATACACTTCGCGCTAGGTTTTAGCCAGCGCGAAGGTATGACTGAAAGCGCTCATGTCATGAGCGAGTTTAGCTACGGTGTGGTATTTCGAATACCAATGTCTTGTTCGTTGATTACTCTTACTTCGCGTTGAGGGAACGGTATTTCAATGTTGTGCTCGCGTAATGTTTCAAACACAGTAAGCAGCAAATCGCCACCCACGCGGTTTTTACCATCGTCCACACCTTCCATCCAAAACTCAACGAACATGTTAACGCCAGAGTCGCCAAAGCTATCTATTTCACAGTCAGGCAGCTCTTCAAATGGAACATCATCGCCACTGATCACCTGCGGGTGTTCCGATACCGCCTCTTTAATAATCTCCACCATCGCGCGGATATCCGTTTTATAGGCGACAGAAAAGTCGATGCGGTAACGTTGTTTTTGGTTTTTGTGTGTCCAGTTTATCAGCAAGGAGCTAATGAACTTTTCGTTAGGCACCAGTACATCTTTACCGTCATAAGTCTCTAATACGGCATAGCGCATTTTAAATTCTCTGACGATACCTTTTTGCCCGTCTTCCAATTCAACGTAATCGCCTACGGTCAACGATTTATCCAATAGAATAATGATGCCCGAAATGAAGTTTGATGCGATGGATTGCAGACCTAAGCCTAAACCCACACCTACTGCACCACCGAACACGGCTAATGCGGTAAGGTTAATTCCCATGACGTTAAGCAATAAAAGAAACACCACACAGAACAGGGCAACTTCAAACAGCTTTGCGAACACTTCTTTGGTAGAAACGTCGAGCGACTTATGGTTTCGAATAATATCTTGACCAATGGCGTTCGAGCTGCGGCCTAGCCAGAACAGTAAGCCACCAAACAACAACACTCTTGTTACGCCATAAGCTGAAATTTCAACATTGCCGACTGATATTGCCATTGACTCCAATGCTGAAGTTATCAGCGGAAGCACGCCAACTAAGTGTAAAAATAGGATAGGTAAACCCACCCATCGCATAAACGCTGCAATGGTGTTGTTTTCGACAAAACCAGTAATCAAGGAATTAACAAACAGCATTAGTGCTACAACAACGGCTATTTCCAATAGCCATGCATCAAACTGAAATTGTGCCCCCAACACGGTAGTAAGCTTTAGCATACTGATGGTGATAAGCGGGAATAGTGCCTCACCCAGATTGTATAAAAAGCCGTGCACAGTATGTGCGCCTTGCTGTGGCTTTTCTCGGGTAAACTTAAATGGCTTTTTTACTTGTCGTGCAAGCAAAAACGCAACGCAATAAATAATTGCGATTGTTGTAAGCTGGATAACAAAGCTATCAGACATCACCGATGCTTTGACTAAAGCCAACTTTTCCTCAAAGTGCTGGGTTAAACTATCAACATTCATGTTTTCTACTTCACTTGTTTGCCACACTGCAGTAGCGTGGATGTAATTTGAGCGTGGAATAACTGCGCGCTTTTTATCTGTTATAACAAATATGGTAAAGCTTTTTTTATCCATCCAACAGAAATTGGCTATCAAGTTGTCTTTAATTTCAAAGGTTTTGAGGTGTTTTTACGTAGACGAGCCCTGTTTAACTTGTTTTTTTAACGCACACTTTTAAAAGCTAAATGTCTTAAGGTATTGATAAATAAAATTAAACTCTGTTACTTGATAAGTTTACGTTTCTAGGTCGCAAAATTCGTATTAAATAGATATTTATCGTTTTGATAAAAATATAAATATAACAATATCTCTCCTAAAAATGAGGGAAGACAGTACGGTTTAAGACCATTCCCTTAGTGCGAAAAGCCGATGAAACTTCCCTTGCTGTTATGCTATGTAAATTGGAACTTATTAAGTGAAACGTCAGGAAAGCTTAACTAGATTTTGAACAAAAAATGCGCTGGTGGCTTTCGGCTTTTAGTGGTAGACTCCGCGCGCAATTTGTAAGAGTAAACACCTACGTTCTTTTCTTGATGTCAAACACCAATAAGCCAAGTTGGCAATGGCGTATCTCTTTAGGTTTTCCCAGTAATCTATAACCCCCACGGTTAGCAATAAAGCACTAACGCACTAACGCTTATACCTTTGCGGTATGCAATTTTTCATAAATACCTATGACAGGAGTTTATTAATGTCATTTACCCAATTAGGGCTCGCTGAACCCTTGTTAAAAGCTATTGAAAAACGAGGATTTAGTACACCATCACCAATCCAGGAAAAGGCAATACCAGAAGTATTGCAAGGAAAGGATGTGTTGGCAGCTGCGCAAACGGGAACAGGGAAAACTGCAGGATTTGGACTTCCTATTTTACAGAGATTGATGGAAGGACAACCTGTATCTGGCAACAATGTTCGGGCACTTATCTTAACACCCACACGAGAACTTGCTGCTCAGGTAGAAGAGAGCATCAGAGCGTTCAGCGAGTTTTTGCCGTTAAAAACTGCTGTGGTATTTGGTGGTGTAGGCATTAATCCTCAAATGATGAAGCTGCGTAAAGGTGTGGATGTGTTAATTGCTACGCCTGGACGATTGCTTGACCTCTACCAGCAAAACGCTGTTAAGTTTTCTCAGCTTGAAGTGTTGGTATTGGATGAAGCCGACAGAATGCTTGATATGGGCTTTATTCACGACATTAAGAGAGTATTGAAGCTATTGCCACAAGAGCGTCAAAGCTTACTGTTTTCAGCCACGTTTTCTGATGAAATCACTGCGCTGGCGAAAACAATAACGCGCAACCCTGTGAGTATTTCAACCGCGCCAGCGAATACCACGGTAGAAGCGGTTCAGCAGCACTTAGTGACCATTGATAAATCTAAAAAGACGACCGCGCTTATTTGTCTGATCAAACAGCAGAAGTGGGAGCAGGTGTTAGTATTTAGCCGCACGAAACACGGTGCTAATCGTATTGCAGAAAAGCTAACTCGGTCAAAAATTCCAAGTGCCGCTATTCACGGTAATAAAAGCCAAGGAGCGAGAACTAAAGCGCTTGCTGACTTTAAAAATGGCGCAATTAAAGTGCTAGTAGCCACCGATATCGCAGCACGCGGCATCGACATTAGTGAATTGCCTATCGTTGTAAACCTAGACTTACCCAATACGGCAGCTGATTATGTTCACCGAATTGGTCGTACAGGGCGCGCAGGCGCTAGTGGACAGGCTTGGTCATTTGTATGTGCTGAAGAACTACAAAACCTGAAAGATATTGAGACGTTGATTCAAAAGCTGCTTCCTCGTGAAATGTTGGAAGGTTTCGAGCCTCAGCAAGCCGTGCCTGTTACCACGCTTTCTAAGCCTAAAAAGCCCAAGAAGCCGAAAAAGCCGAAAGCACCACATGGTGAGAGCGGCAGCGAAGGTAAACGAAGTGGCGAGAATAAAAAGTCGGGTCAACGTCAAGGCAACCGTAGCGGAAATGGTAATCCGCGCGCAGGTAAACCGGATTCGCGCAACAATAGCGGTGGAAAGCCTGCAGGTCGAAGACGCTCAGGAAGTGAAGGAAGTGCCGCTAAACGACCAGCTAAGCGCAGAAGTAATCCGTCAAATAGCACCACTAATAATACGGCATCAAACAGGGCAAAAGCGTAAACAGCTGAACTGCGCTTCATAAAACCGAGTTTATTAAAAAAGGGCCGTTGGAAAGGCCCTTTTTAATGTCCGTATTCTTTGTTGCGTCACCTTGATGTAGAACCACTATACTTGCGATAACACGCCGCGATTACGAACATTTTAAATCTCGCTGAGTGGGTAATGAATTATGTGGACTGGTATTAGGGCCTATTGATCTTTGTTGTACATTTTTGCAGCGGTCTGTGTGCCATCTAGACAAGGCGAATGTTTGACGGTTTAGTGGTTCTAAATCGAGAACATTCAACGCAGTATAGACACCAAAGGTCAACAGGCCCTAATTATGTTCCCACGAAAACGGATTGTAGTGTCGCAATGCTGGCGTGGTGTTTACTCCGTTGCCATTCTCAGAATCTAACGTAAGCTCGGCGCGCTTTATCAGCGTTTTTTGCAGTTCAGTGCGAAACCCTTTGGTCTCTTTCCATAGCTCGTTAAGCCCTTGTGGGGTATTACCTTGTAAATCTAGCGCAAGTAGCGGACCCAGTTTGTCATAAGCGCTTTGTAATCTGAGTGCTTGCTCTTTATTGTAAGCTTCTTCTTCATCTGTCGCTTCCCAGTTAATAAACGGGGCTTTTTGCGCAGTTGTCATTGCAGGAAAGCGAGAGAAATACTGAATGTACTCCGATAAGGGAATGCTGTCAGCGCGCCCCCATATATCCATTGACGTTCTGTTTAACAATGCGCTGGTTTTAGGTTCAACCACCATTACTGTTGGTGTGGCGTAATAAATGGGGTAGTCAAATCGCTCGGTTATATTTCTTCTGTCTTCAAGTGTTCCCACATCAACAAATACGGTTTCATAATGAGCGCGTAGAATAAGGTCCATTTCCTTTGTCGCAAAACGCTCAGCTAAGCCAGTACTGTCGTGGCACCACTGAGCACCCAGTACAACCAAAAGTAATTTGCTTTGTTCCACAGCTCGCTGCTGTGCATTGACCACATCTTGATAGGGTGATGCAGACGGAGCGTAAGTGTAAGGACTTTCATTTTGAGTACTTACACAGCCATTTAACGTGGTGACAGCGGCAATTAGGACAGCAATGTTTAGGCACTGTCTAAAAAAGGGGGCTCGGCGAGTAATGAAATTTTTTTGCATACGGTTATCAAAATAGTAGTTAAATCAACAGCAATGTAGCATAAAAAGGATGCAGCGACGCACCTAAAACGCAGTAGAGTAACTTAAGCTCTGTAGGGCAAAGCCAGGCAAACTCGGGTGCCTGATGGTTTGTTCTGGGAAATATCAAACTCGCCATTTATCAACTTTGCGCGTTCTCTCATCGACAGCAGGCCGAGTGTGGGTTCGGCGTTTGCTAGTTGGGCAATATGCTCAGGGATGCCGCCGCCGTCGTCAGTAACGGTAAACACGGCACTGTGTTGCGCATAGTTGATATCAATGCTGAGCGACGTCGCATTGGCATATTTTATACTGTTTGTCACCGCTTCCTGCACAATGCGATAGATGTGTATTTTCTGGTCTGAATCGAACGGTACTGGCGTGCCGCTAACGTTAAACGAATAGTCTATGTTTGCGCGTTTGAGCGTGGTAATAATCTCTGAACGTTGAATCACGCTTTCAATGGGAAGTGTATCAATACCGGACGGACGCAATCCCCCTAAGCTTTTCTTCATTGCGTGGTATAGAGCATCTATCTTATTGAGCATCATGTCGTTGTCGCTTTCTCTGCTATCTAACGACAGTTGAAGTTTCAAATCGACTATGCGGTGACCAAAGTCGTCGTGTAAATCCCGCGATAAGCGCTTTCGTTCATCTTCTTGCACTACCACTAATTGACTGGCCAGTGCTTGAGCGCTTTGCACCGATAGTTCAAGAGCCTCGTTTTTCTTCGCAAGCTTCATATTCAACAAGGTAGATTGGTTAATTGACGCACCTAAAATGAGGCAACCTGTACATGATGCTAAGATGTAAAACTGATGCTCAATGGGAGGAAGTGCGCTCTGGCTTGCCACCACGAGCGCAGTAATGCCTATGAGTAAACACGAAAACGCACTGCCAACTATGGCATAGCGATATGATAAAAACAGCGCAGGGAAAACCGCTAGATATTTAACCTGATAGCTGATGTTAATTTGTTGGGAGAAGGCATAGCTGCTCAGTATCAGCAAAACCAGCCAAGCGATTGTTGTAAGGTATAGTGCTAAGTGACTCTTAGGGATAGATGGCCGTTTATATAATGCGAAGAGAAACGGACAAAGAACAACAATTCCTACAAAATCACCTAATGAAAAATCAAACAAAATAGAAAGAAAAACCTCTATGCCTGTTTGCAGTTCAATAGCCCTTCTGCCCAAAAATACCGCCCCAAGAGCAACACTTATAAGAATACCAAAAGCCAACGTGGCAAGGGTGCTGGAAACATTGTCTATATAAGGTGCGCTAAAGCGACGTCTGAATAAATAAACGCATGTACAAATTACCGCGGGTGACAGCACTAAATGGACTAAATACCAACCTATTGTTCCACTTAAAAACGCCGTATTGTCGAGAATGCCACCGGGGTGAAATAAAATGAAGTGGGTTAATTTTTCTGCGATGAGTAGCAGTGGCCAGCTGTAAATTGGCAGTAGTAAAAACGCCGCCAGGCGAACACCAGCGGGCAAATACCAGCTCACCGTACCTGAAATAATTTCAAATTGGGTGCTGAGCAACCACACGCCGTGAAATAGCGCGGTATAACCTAATCCCATTAGTAAATAGGTAACGTTGAAATACCGCGTTAAATTCATCAATTTGCTTTGACTAGCGTATCGTCGTAGATAACGTCAGAAACGTCGAGGTACCCAGTTTCTAACGCAATTCTAAGTAAACCAAATTGGGAGGTTACATTGAGTTTCTTGTAAATATTAGTTCTGTGAACCATCACTGTTTTCGGGGCTGTGTCTATGTAGTAGGCAATCTGTTTTGGCTGGAATCCTTTTGCTAACAGTAAGAAAATTTCCTTTTCCCTTTCAGTAAGGATAGAGGTTAGCTGTTTATCACCGAAAGCTAACTTTTTACTAATATCAGTGCTTAGATAATTCTCGTCTTTTTCTAGAGCTTCCAACGCGTCCATTAACTCTTTGGTGGCAGCATTCTTTGTAACGTAGCCATCGGCGCCGAGTTCAAGCGCTTTACTGATATAGCCAACATGATCATACATGCTCAGCATTAAGCACTTTATAAACGGCGCGTCTTTCTTGATTTTTACTAGTGTGTCGAAACCACTTTCCTGTGCTAACGAGATATCTAGAATGGCAACGTCAATATCGTCTAACGTAGCGAAGGAGGGAAGAGCATCCAGAGAGCTTACTGCGTAAGAAACATGCCAGCCATACTCTTGCTCGATGAGTGTTTTAATGCCATCCCTTACAATTTCGTGATCGTCAATAATGAGTATGTGCATGAAAAAGTGCTTATTATTTCTTAATGCATCAAGTGTACGTTGTATTTGGCTTATAGTGAATAAGCCGATGGCTTAGAGTGGTGCTCTCTTTAATTCAGAATAAAAAAGCCGGCCTATCCTTGGCCGGCTATTGCTTAACTTTTAACTGTTCAGCGTTTCATTCGCCAACTGTCACGAAGAGCGCGTCAGCGATACGCAAACTACATTAAAGGTTTACAGACACTGGTGCAGAGCATGCAGAGGTTTCATCACAAACCATATAAGTATACTCACCAGGTTGAACGCCTCTGCTTCTGTCGCGATAACGTCCAGTGTTGCTTACTACTTCAACTAACTCACCGTTGCGATAAATCATTACAGTATCGGCCATCGAGCCACTATATGATAAATCTACGCGTAACGAACCGAATCGAGACAGCATAGCGCGGTCAATCTCGGCAACAATGGTGCTATCTGAAACTGATACGGTTTCTGTTGATACGCCAGTTTGACCTTCAGAGTCGGTAACCGTAAGGGTTACGTCATAGGCGCCAGTGCTCGCGTAAACATGCGTTGGGTTCTCTTCCGTTGAAGTAGAGCCATCGCCAAAGTCCCAGCTATAGCTGACAATGTCGTCATTAACGTCGTTACTGTTATTAGTAAAGCTTACTGATAAGCCTGAAGCGTCATAGGTAAACGCAGAGTTAGGCGGTGTTGGGCCTACTTCACCAATACCGGTCACCACAAGGCTCCATGTGTTTACAGTGCCGTTGTCACCGTTGAACGTATCAAGCACGTTCAAGGTCCAATCGCCTGTTGCTACTTCGCCGTTGAAGGCATCAGAGTTATAGCTCTCAACGATATCATCTGTACCGCCACCTTGGTTCTGACGAAGAACGGTGGTTGTACCCTGAGGAGAAGTCAGTGATAGTACGAGGTCACCGCTATAGGTGTGTGTGATATCTACCGACGCCTGCATACCGAATACTGTTAAGTCGTCAGGAACGTTAATCACTAGGTCAACGCCAACATCGTCAGGATCTTCTTCATTCGGTAACGTAGGTACTGCATCACCAGAATACGCGTAAGGGAATTCGTTTAGCCCTTGAGGGTAAACATAAAGGTTCGCTGATTTAGATTTCTCAATATCACCGCTTACACCGTTAACCGTAAAGCTGTACGGACCCCAAGGCGTTTCCTCAGATGTCTCTACGGTCAGTGTTACTGTATCGCCAGGCATTGCCGAGCTTGCGCTTAAAGACGCGATATCACTTGGCTCAGCAAGCGATAGCTGTACTTCTTCTTCGTAGCCAGCAATTGAACCAACTTCAATAGTGAAGGTGTAGGTCTCACCCGCTTCTATTTCAGCTGAACCAGGTGTAATGCCCAGTTTAAAACCTGGAGTAGGATCAGCTTCTTCAAGTGCATTAAGTACATTTAGGCGGTTGCCAGACACGGTGCGACCATCAGCCCATAGGCTAGTTTCACCTGTAGACATTAACAGCTCTTTCATTTCAGATGGCGTAAGTTCTGGGTTTAGCGACCACACAAGTGCTGCTGCACCCGTAACATGTGGCGTTGCCATTGATGTGCCCGAGTATGTCGCATAGCCGTCACCTGGTATTGTAGATAGGATAGCTGTACCCGGCGCCGCGATGTCTACAGTTTCAATACCGTATGAGAAGCCGCTGTCTCCGTCAGTACGAGTGTGGCTAGCAACTGCAACCAGACTGTTTGTTGTAGTGACATAGTTAGACGGGTAGTTATCTACGTTGTCGTTGTTTGAACCAGAGTTACCTGCCGCAGCAACAAACAAAATACCCGCTTGGCCAGCTTCTTCAATAGCGGTTTCTAGCGCTTCACTATAGCCGCCGCCACCCCAGCTGTTGTTGGTAGCCTTAATATTGATGCCACGGTTCTCTTTAAGGTCGGTGAAGTAATCGATACATTCAATAGCGCCAGCGGTTGAACCCGTTCCATCTGCTCCAAGGAATTTACAGCCAGCGATTGACACGTCATGGTTTACACCAACTACACCGATGCCATTACCGCCCACAGCACCAATGGTGCCTGCTACGTGTGTACCGTGAGAGTCGTCGTCCATTGGGTCGGTATCACCGTTTGCGGTATCGATACCGTAAACATCGTCAATATAGCCGTTGCCATCATCATCAATACCGTTTCCAGCGATTTCACCTGGGTTAATCCATGCGTTATCTGCAAGGTCTTCATGATTGTAGTCAACACCCGTATCGATAACGCCGATGACCACATCGCTATCACCGGTTGTAATATCCCATGCTTCTGGTGCGTCAATATCCACATCTGCAGTACCGCCGGCTTGACCTGTGTTATTCAAACCCCATAGGTCACCATAAGAAGGATCGTTAGGTACCAGGGCTTTGCGGTACAAGAAGTTTGGCTCGGCGATTTTAACCGCAGGATTTTTCTTTAAGATTTCTATGGCGTCTTTTACAGACTTGCCACGAAGTTCCAGTTTGGCAATGCGACCATTTAAAAGGTTAAAGAAGCGATCATCTACTTCATCACGGTTTGCGTCACTAATTCGTGCACGTACCGAAGAGCGAGCGCGCATCTTTTCCGCTTTGCTTACATTTTCTTTGTACACAACGATAACGCTATCGTCGAAAATTTCGGCTTTTGCGGCGTGTGCATGACTAGATACCATTAGCGGTAGAAGGGCTAATGAAAGTGCTGAAAGGCCTGTTTTAAAAGGCTTTGTTTTCATAATTAGATTCCATAATTAGCAATAATGCTTTAATCACAGAACCTTCTCGTTCGGTCTGATATAACTAACGGTTAAAACTTATAACGCAAATTTAAAAACCTGCCACCCCTAACAGTAAAATTTACTTAAAAATACTACTTAAACACTAGGGGAAAGTGAAAAGAGAAGCCTAAAGTGGTACTTAATTACTATGATTTTTGACATGTAGTTGAGGTCTTTATGTCTCAGAGTCTCGCTATAGCAATACCCATTAAGAGACCCTACAAAAACTAGGTGGTCTTACCAATAATTACTCGGTGCGTGAGTTTTCGTCAAATCTAGCACTATGGTATTACCCATTATAAATAACTTGTTGATTTACCGTGTGCTAACTGTATTTGACCTGTAATAAATACAACTTATTGGTGATGGATTATTGCCGTCTTAAAGAGTGTTATAGAGGGGTCACCTTTGTTGTTAATCAAGGAAACAGTCGTTCGCATGGACAAGAAGTTAAAGGTTAAAAAGAGCCAGTTTGCTTATAACGCTAAGGCATGCAGAGCCGTTGCGTTGGCAGCCATAACGGGGTGCAGTCTTCTAGCCGTAAATCTTCCTGTTTATGCGCAACAGTCCGACTTATCAACAAGCTCAGACATGGTGGAATCTTCTCTTTCAATGAGTCTGAATGCTCAAGCTATAACGATAGACGATGAAACGGTCTTCATCGCTGTTAGTCAGTTTGGGTTAAATAACATAACTAACATTATCCAAAGCGGCAACGGCGCCAACCTATCGAATGTTGTTCAAAACGGCAGTAATAACGAAGCTCTTATCACTCAGTTGGGTGAGGGGAACGTCGTTAATTTATTGCAGCAAAACAACAATAACTATTTCGAGATTATACAAGATGGGTTCGACAATGTAGCCAATGTTAATCAATTGGGTGAACAGTCTTTTACTGTTTACCAGATAGGGAATGAAATGGTGATTAACATCACACAATATCAAGAATGATGTGATTACCATAGGGAGACAAATGTGAAAATGAAAAAAACAAAAATAGCGAGTGCATTGCTTTTAGTAGCAGCGACAGGGTGGGCATCAGCTCAGGAAGTTCCAGCGAGTAAGACAGTTGATTTCAGTGCTTCCGCAGATTTTATTGCTGCAGCTGAAGGCAATGAAATTACGCTAATCCAAACGGCACCAGAGGGAAATGAGGTAGGTAATGAATCTATTTTAAGTCAGGAAGGTGACTTAAATGCAATCTTTGTAGAAATAACGGGTGACGCAAACGAAGTACTTGCTTCACAAATGCAGTCAGGTAATACCTTCTTTGCTAGTGTCACAGGTAACGGCAACTTCTTAGAATCTGAGCAAGATAGTTTAAATAGTACAGCCGATGTGGTTGTCGAAGGGGACGATAACACGGTTTCACTTGTTCAATTAGGTGATGGCGGCCCTATCGGTTTTATTTTTAATCGCTCAATAAACAGCATTTCTGGCAGTGGAAACACGTTGTCAGTGTATCAGGGCGATGGTGGTAACTGGGCTAATAATGCCATTGCGGGTAACGACAATACCGTGTTTGTTGATCAAAGTGGTGACTGGCACGAATCGTATGTCCGCGAGCTAAGCGGTGATGCAAACGTCATCGATGTTATTCAGGACGGCTATTACAACGTGTCTGATTTAACCGTTATCGGCTCAGAAAACGAAGTTGAAATTGACCAAGATGGCGACCGGAACGCTGTGGGTTGGAGTATGGTTGGCGACGGTAATGTGCTAGGGTTTGAACAAGATGGTGATGGCAACGAGATTACCACAGGAGTATTTGAAGGCTCTGGCAATGAAGTTAATATCGATCAAATCGGTGATGTTAACTTAGCTACCGTAGAAACTATCGGCGGACAAGCGAATACGTTCGAAATTAACCAAGTGGGCGAAGGCAACACGGCTTATGCTGGCGTAATTGGCTTATTGAACGAATTTGATTTAACTCAAGTAGGTGATGCCAACGAAATCAGCACAGTTAATTTCGATGGCCTGTTTAACACCGTCGAAATTGAGCAAGATGGCGATGCCAACTTGGCGTTAGCGCAAGCTGGTATTGGTGATGCAACTTACTACGCTGATGGCAACATCATTGAAATGTCTCAAGAAGGTGTTGAAAATACAGCATCAGTTGAGTTGGCAAGCGACGTTACATCAAGCTACAACGAAATTATGGTTTCGCAAACAGGCGAGCTTAACTTACTAGACCTACTGGTTAACGGTGACGACAATATTGTTAGTGTTATGCAAGAAGGAGTAGGAAACTGGGTAACGGACGACGCGGGTGGTCAGTTCGTTATTTCTGGTGATATGAATACATTTGAAGTTACGCAAATGGGTAACGATAATTTAGTTACAGGTAGTATCACTGGCAACGGCGGCACAGTAAGTGTTACGCAGGTTGGTGACTACAACGTAGCTACCGTTGTTCAGATGTAAACCTACAGATGTAAAAGTGAGTAGCCGGGCATTTGCCCGGCTATATTCAGTTAAATGAAGTACTTGTATTGTTTCTCTTTTATCACACTGCTTTTTAGTGTGTTCTTTTCTCCGATTCACGCAGAAGAAATTCGGCTAGGCGGACTGCTGCTCGATAACAGTATTAGCCGCCAAGGCCACGAATTTGCCTCTCGCATTAGCCAATACTGGCGAGAAGTCCCAGACAGTTCGGGTAAGAACCTTGTTGTTAAAGAAATTATTGTGCCACAAGCGGGTACTCTTCTTTCGGTGATTTACGACAATAGAGTGGTTTATCAAACGTACATGGGGCGCAGACAAGTACCATTAGATGAAAAAGTACAGCAAGCCATCATGTTAGTTTTAGACGCGGTGGCAAACGCGAGTGTAGACAGTAGAAGCCCAGATTTAGCAGGGGACGAATGGTAATGAAAAAAGGGATATTGATAGCAGCCTTAATCGCGACTGGCTCGTGGACTTCAGCTAGTGTGAAAGCAACAGAGTTGGTGTATGAACCGATCAACCCATCATTCGGTGGTAATCCACTTAACGGATCATTTTTATTAAGTAAGGCGAATTCACAAAACGCTCATACAGCGCCTTACAGCGAGCGCTCCTATGACGAACGCCTTCAAGAATCACTCGAACGCGCCTATATCAATCGTATAGTCCGCGAAATCACAGACATCGCATTTGGCGAACAAGAATATGATGAAGATGGAAACCCGATAGATAGCATATTCAATCAGGATAGTATTTTTGTTAGTGGTGACTTTCAGGTAGAACTAATAACGAGTAATCCTGACAGCATTGTTGTGAACATTACTAACTTACTGACAGGTGAGGTTACTGTCGTTGAAATTCCACGGTTTGGGTAGGGAAACACATGAGAAGTACCGTTTTTTTAATAGTGGCCATGGCGCTTGCAGGATGCCAGTCCATCACTAATACGCTGCCGCCTGATACAACGGCCGCTGATGTAATTACAGACAGTGCCACATTGGCTGAAGTAAAAAGCTTGCCAGCGCCTATGGGACAAATTCCGGTTTCTGTATATGCGTTTAGAGACCAGACCGGGCAATATAAACCTAGCACTGGGGCAAGTTCGTTTTCTACTGCGGTGACTCAAGGCGCAACCTCTATTCTTGTTCAGACTTTAAGCGAGACATCGTGGTTTTTACCTGTTGAGCGTGAAGGGCTGCAGAACATTCTTACCGAACGCAAAATAATTAGAGCCGACGAAAGCAGCGGAGGCGATTTACCGCCACTCACTACAGCTAGAATTATTATAGAAGGTGGGATAATTAGCTACGATACCAACATTCGTACCGGCGGCGCTGGTGTAGAGTACTTTGGCATTGGAGCGAGTGAGCTGTTTAGGGAAGATCAAATTTCCATTTACATGCGTGCAGTTGATGTGAGAACAGGCCAAGTACTGGTGTCGGTTTCAACATCTAAGAAAGTACTAAGCCAGGAGGTGAGAGCAGGCCTGTTTAGGTATGTTTCGCTTAAGCGCTTGCTTGAAGCAGAAACGGGCTACACGACTAATGAACCCATGTTCGAGTGCGTTAAACAAAGCATAGAAAAAGCGGTGACGGAGTTGGTGCTACAAGGAATGGAGAAAGGCGTATGGCGCGCGAAAGCGTAGACGCCATACGCAATTAGATTCAATGGATTATCAGTTTAGATACTTACTCGTTGTGGTTGGCTAAACTGATGATCGAACCACTTTATAAGCTCAACGCGATTTCGGCAGTCCGTCTTTCTAAATATGCTGTAAACGTGAGTTTTCACCGTATTTACGCTGATGTGTAAGCAGTCTGCAATCTCCTGATTTTGGGCACCATCTGCAATTTTGCGTGTGATGGATAATTCCCTCTTGGTCAGCACAGTATGTGACGATTGAAGTGCAGCAACGGGTTTTGGTTTAGACACTAGGTTGGCATCAATATAGCGACTCATAATCTCGCGACTGAACCATTTGTTGCCCGCCTGAACTTGTTGAACACCGCGAACCAGAAGTTCTAAGCTATCTTCAATATGGAAAATACCGTTAATACCATGTTGTAATGCCGCATAATGAAAATCGACGTCAGACTCTGGCACGTTGAAAATGACTTTGTTCAACTCTGGATTATCGTTGACTACAGGCAAGTTGAGCATAGTGGCAGAGTCACAATACTGCGCATCGATAAAGAAGGTATAGGTGTTATTAAGCACGCTTCGAGGTGGATGAATCGCACCGGTTGAGACGACAAATCCACATGACGGCAAAATACTTAGGAATCGTTCGTGAGCCCCATCCTGTTTAGTATTTTCTGAAAAACTTTTTCTTGTTAAAACGAACGCTTGATGTGACATGAAAGCTCCTTTTCGTGTCTATCAACTTTACGAACTATACATTGGCTTTACAATACTCCTCTGGTCTAACTTGCTCCGCCAAAGCGTAACAAAATGTAACAGTGAAAAACGCCTGTAATTTTTGCTTAAATGCTAGAGCTTCTAAGTGTTCAACGAATTAAATATAAGTAAATTATCTTGATAAAAGCGGCTTGCCCCCTTTGTTAATAATGGTGTTAGTGTATAGTTCAACACCAAGTCATTCCTTCCATTATTTCAACACACAGAGAGAACCATGACCGTAAACGTTGACACTCAGTCTTTGATTGCATCAATGCGCGATGTAGTAGGGCAGGCCTATTTGTTAACTGATAAAGCGAAGAAGCAGCCTTACACTAAAGGGTTTCGTTTTGGCGCGGGCGAAGCGCTTGCGGTAGTGCGCCCAGGAACGCTTGTCGAAATTTGGCGAGTGCTTAAGCTGTGTGTTGAAGCCGACGTTGCGGTTATCATGCAGGCGGCCAATACAGGGTTAACGGGCGGCTCTACGCCAGATGGTAAAGATTACGACAGGCCTCTCGTTATTATCAGTACTATGCGTATTGATGATATTCAGTTAGTCGACAATGGAAAGCAGATCGTTGGCTTGGCTGGGAGTACCTTGTTTGGATTGGAAGAGACGCTTGCGCCTTATGGTCGCGAACCTCACTCTGTGATTGGTTCTTCATGTATTGGCGCATCGATCGTGGGGGGAATATGTAACAATTCAGGTGGTGCTTTGGTCAAGCGAGGCCCTGCCTATACTGAACTAGCGCTTTTTGCCCAAATCGACGCTAATGGCAATCTATCTTTGGTAAACAATCTGGGGATTAACCTAGGTAGTGAGCCAGAAGAAATTCTGAATAATCTTGAGAACAAACGTTACAAAGAAGCTGACGTTCAGCACCCTGACGCTCGTGCATCAGACAACGAGTATGATGAACGAGTTCGAGACATTGATTCAGACACACCTTCGCGCTTCAACAATGACGGCAGAAGACTTCATGATGCTTCAGGCTGTGCAGGTAAGCTTGCCGTGTTCGCAGTGAGGTTAGACACCTTTCCTATTCCTGAGAAAAAGCAGGTATTTTATGTGGGGTCTAACGACGCCGCAGTGTTTACCAAAGTGCGTCGCGACATACTTTCTACTTTCAAGAACTTGCCTGACTCGGGTGAGTACCTTCACCGTGACTGCTACGACGTATCCAAGAAATACGGTAAAGATATGTTTATCGTTATCAGCAAGCTTGGCGCCAAATTTATTCCTAAGCTGTTTGCATTTAAGCGCAAATTTGACGCATTTACTGACAAACTGGGCTTCTTACCCAACAAAATGTCAGATCGCGTTATGCAGTATATGAGCTACGTTTTTCCTAACCACTTGCCTAAGCGAATGGAAGAGTACAGAGACAAGTATCAGCATCATTGGATATTGGAGATGAGCAACGACGGGGTAGATGAGGCCAAAGCCTACCTTGATGCTTTCTTTAAAACCAATGAAGGTAGTTATTTTGAGTGTACAGAAGAAGAAGCTGATAAGGCTATTTTGCATCGCTTTGTTGCTGGTGGCGCGATAGGTCGTTACCACGTTATGCACAGCAAAGACGTGGGCGCTATGATGACCATCGATGTTGCACTTCGCCGTAACGATCCTGACTGGTTTGAAGTGTTGCCTAAAGAAATAGACGACCAGATAGACACGAAACTGTATTACGGCCATTTACTCTGCCACGTAATGCACCAGAATTACGTGTTGAAAAAAGGGGCGGATGCCAAATTGTTAAAGGGTAAAATTCTGGAAACTTTTGATGCGAGAAGCGCTGAATATCCAGCAGAGCACAATGTGGGACACGAGTACTTTGCAAAAGTTGCGCTGAAAAACTTTTACCGAGAATTAGACCCCACCAATAGTTTTAACCCGGGAATAGGCAAAACCACCAAACTTAAAAATTGGGCTGAGCATGATGGAAGTTGTTGTGGTGGGCATCATTAAGCGCAAATAACACTTCCAGCCACTTGTGCATTGATAAAAGAGCCGAAAAAAGTGAAGTGACCCCCAATAGTTGGACTATCCAATTACTGGGGGTCTTTTTAGTGGCCTTGGTGCCAGCGATACTAAGAAGCGAGAGAGTCGAGGTTAAGTTCACTGACTGATTTTGCACCGCATAGTGTCATCGCGACATGCATTTCCTGTTTGTACAGATCGAGTAAGTTCTCAACCCCTTTTTGGCCTTCAGCAGCAAGTGCATAAATAAAAGAGCGCCCTAGTAAAGTACAATCGGCACCTAATGCCAGCATTCTCACCACGTCCAAGCCGTTACGAATACCTGAGTCTACGAAAATACTTAGATCGCCTTTCACCGCGCTAGCAATCGCTGGAAGAGCCTTAGCGGTAGAAAGCACGCCATCTAGCTGACGACCGCCGTGATTGGATACTACAATGCCTTCTGCGCCAAAACTCAGCGCATCTTTGGCATCTTGTTCAGTTAAAATGCCTTTGATAATCATTGGGCCGTCCCAAAACTCTCTGATCCATTCTAAGTCTTTCCAACTGATAGACGGATCGAAATTGGCGCCCAACCAGCCAATATAGTCTTCCAACTGGGTCGGTTCGCCACGATAAGTAGAAATATTGCCAAGATCATGAGGCTTACCGAATACGCCTACATCAAATGCCCAACGAGGATGAGTCATCGCTTGTAGTACGCGACGGCTTGCAGCAAATGGCCCACTCATACCGGAGTGTTTATCGCGATAGCGAGCCCCTGGTACAGGCATATCTACGGTAAAAACCAACGTTGTTACACCCGCTGCTTTGGCGCGCTCCAGAACATTCTTCATAAAGCCGCGATCGCGAAGCACATAGAGCTGAAACCACATTGGACGTTCAATGGCTGGTGCGACTTCTTCAATAGGACATACTGACACCGTCGACATGGTAAACGGTATGCCTTTGTTTGCTGCCGCTTTAGCGGCTTGCACTTCACCACGTCGCGCATACATTCCGGTTAATCCCACGGGAGCAAGGGCAATAGGTAAAGCCAATTCTTCACCAAAGACCGTTGTGGAAAGGTCAAGCGACGACATATTTCTCAGCACTTGCTGCTTTAATGCTATGTCAGCCAAGTCAGCTTCATTGCGTTTAAGTGTATGCTCTCGATAGGCACCACCATCAATGTAGTGAAATAGGAACGGCGGTAATATTTTTTGCGCAGCGCGTCGATAATCAGTCGGCGATGAAATAATCATGTCTTTAATCGATTGTAATTAACTTGATAAAAATATAACGTTTCTCGCCTTAGGGATATACGGCAACAATGAAATTTATCTTTTCCAAAAGTGAAGTAATAACGTGAGAGCAGACGATTTAATTCTCTTTGCACAAATTGCGGAGATGGGCAGTTTTAGCAAAGTAGCAGAGGCGAACAACATTACCAACTCGGTAGTCAGTAAGCGAATAGCAAAGCTTGAAAAAGAGCTGGGAACGCAGCTTTTGTATCGCACTACTCGCAAACTCACGCTTACCGAAGCGGGTCAAGCTTTGAAGCAAGGCGCCATGAATGTAAAGGCGTCCACGCAAGAAGCTATCGACACAATTTCTGGATACAGTGAACAAATATCCGGACACATTAAAATGTCGGTTCCAACGATTTCGGGCGATTTACTGTTAGCCGATGCGGTAGCTGAGTTTTGTACACTTCATCCAGGGCTAAGCGTTGATATGTCTCTAGATAATCGATTTGTAAATCTAGTCGAGGAAGGGTTTGATCTTGTTATTCGAACGGGATATTTGGAAGACTCAAGTCTGATTGCGCGGCACTTTTTAGATTCCCATTGGGTGGTTTGCACATCGCCGGATTACATTAGACGAAAAGGCAGGCCCAAAGCACCAGAGGATTTGAGCTTTCACAACTGTTTGTTGTATTCCTACCACACATCCGGCGCAAGGGAGTGGGAGTTTACGTCGTCTCAAGGCAGTTACACCATCACCGTAGATGGCGCATTTTCAAGTGACAACGCAGGGGCGCTTCGCAAAGCAGCTCTTGCTGGTAGAGGTATTGCCTACGTACCTAAATGTTTGGTATTCGAAGATTTATGTAATGGAACACTGGTCGATTTGTTTCCAGAGCGGGTAGGTAAGGTGTTAGGCGTTTATGCCGTTTATCCTTACAGCCGCCAGCCATCTCGAAAAATTAAGCTGTTAATTGAACATATCAGGCAGCGCTATTTATCTATGTCTGATTATTTTTGATACGCTAGCGGCAATCAAGCCATTTAATCTCTTGTTCCAAAGCAGGTCGTTGCCGCTTGGAGCGTCTTATTTACTTGAAATCACGGTCTGTAGCGCCAAGAAAAGAATATATCTGGGTAATTATCTGAACCAAAGCAAATCCTCACTAGTAGAAAAAAACAGCTTTTAAGTTTTCGCAGGGTTTCAACTTTCCTGTCAGTGAAAAGGGATTTGCTATGAAAGGCCAAGTAAACAACTCCACCATTCTTCTTCCTGTATTTCTCCCCGCCGTCGTCATTATTTTGCTTCTGGTGATCGGAACCATCAGCGACCCCGAACTTGCCGGTGAGGCCTTCGACAGTACATTGGCATGGATTACAGAAACCTTTGGTTGGTTTTACATGTTGTCGGTCGCTATTTTTTTGGTATTCATTGTATCGGTAGCATCATCTAGCTGGGGAAACATAAAGTTGGGGCCCGATCATGCAGAGCCTCAATATAGCTTTCCCGAATGGTTTTCTATGTTGTTCTCAGCAGGCTACGGCGTAGCGCTGCTCTACTTTGGCGTAGCAGAGCCTGTTCTACACTATTCTTCACCGCCTGCAGGAGCAGCTGAAACTGTTGATGCGGCGAAACAAGCCATGCAAATCGCATTTTTTCATTGGGGTTTTCACATCTGGGCGATCTACGGGCTAGTCGGTTTGGTTCTTGCCTATTTTGCTTTTCGACATGGCTTGCCCTTGTCTATACGTTCAGCTTTGTATCCACTGATAGGGGATAAAATTTATGGCCCTATAGGTCACGCGGTAGATGTATTTGCCATTCTCGGTACACTATTTGGTATCGCCACTACGCTCGGGCTATCCGTTACACAGATTAATGCAGGGCTTAACTATCTTTCCGGCGATATCCCCATTGATATCATGGTGCAGGTAGGCACCATTGCGATCGTAACCATTGCCGCAACAATATCGGTTGTCGCGGGCATGGATAAGGGCATTAAAAGGCTATCAATTCTTAATATGGTTCTGGCTGTATCGCTTATGAGTATCGTTTTTATCTTCGGAGAAACGGTACATATTTTAGAAACCTTTTTACAGAACACGGGAAGTTATATCAACGGCATCATTGAGCGCACCTTTAATCTTCAGGCCTATAGTCGTAGCGATTGGATTGGGAACTGGACGCTGTTTATTTTTGGCTGGACCATCGCTTGGGCGCCGTTTGTAGGCATGTTTATCGCCAAAATAAGTCGAGGTAGAACCATTAGGCAGTTTGTTTTTGGTGTAATGCTTGTACCTACCATGTTCACCTTCCTTTGGTTTTCCGTGTTTGGCGACACCGCGCTAAATGCCATTATGAACCAAGGTGTTACTACACTCATTAGCGATGTGCAGGAAAACGAAGCTGTTGCCTTATTTAAGCTCTATGACTTGCTACCTGGCGCGTCAATCATGTCAGGCTTGACCGTGTTATTGATCATCACGTTCTTCGTGACGTCATCAGATTCTGGGTCGCTGGTTATCGATTCTCTTGCTTCTGGTGGTAAAGAAGAAAGCCCGGTTTGGCAGCGTATCTTCTGGGCGTGTCTGGAAGGAACCGTTGCTGCAGTGTTGCTGTTGGCTGGCGGGCTGAATGCCCTGCAAACGATGACCATTGCGAGCGCCTTACCATTCGCCTTCATTATGCTAGCGTCTGCAGCAGGTCTATGGCGTGCGCTAGTCATTGAAGGCTACCGAAACAACAGTTTGAAGGCGAATACGCTTAATAGAAACCACGGTCGCTCGACTAGCCTAAAAGGCCGACTGGCAGCAATGGTAGATTACCCAAGCCGAAATGAGGTGCATGAGTTTATTGATAAAACTGTGATTGCAGCGATGAAAGACGTACAGGCTGCTTTGAAAGCGCGAGAGTGGGAGGCGTTTGTTAAGCTTGATGAGGAAACGGGAAGGGCCACCTTCACTGTTGAGCGTCACGATCACATGGACTTTATCTACGATATTCGTATGACTGAATATTTAGTGCCAGGGTTTAGCTACGCAGAGCTGCGTTCAGAAGAAGACGAGTCGGAAAAATATTTTCGCGCTGAAGTGTTCCTTCGCCGCGGAGGGCAAGCTTACGATATTTACGGATATGACAAAGAGAGTATTACTAAGGACATCTTAGATCAGTTCGAAAGTTATCTGCACTTCCTCGATACCAGCCCAGGCGAACTGCCTTGGGAAATGGATGCGTATGATGACATGTTGACGCAGCCTAAAGAGTAAACAATCCGCAGGGGGTTAGGTAGAAGGGAAAGCAAGGCTGCTTTCCCTTATTTATCCCCTAATTAATTACTTACTTAGAAGTAGTTAGCAATTTGGTTAATAACCGCATTTACTGCGCGGTAAGCATTAGATTCGTTTTCAACGCCACAGGCTTGGCCATTACAGCCTGACCAGTAAGGGTCAGAGAAATAGTCTAGCTGGGTGGCACTACCGAACGCCTGAGGATAGGCCATGATAGTTGAGAAGTTATTATCAACGCCGTGACCGATACCATCATCATATACACCGCCTACTGAACCTTGGCGAACAGAGTGGCCTAAGCCCATGTTGTGACCGAGTTCATGAACAAATGTGGACAGACCGCAATCAACGGCGCTGATGCTGTACATGCGGCTTTGCGAGCTAGAGTACAGTGTACCGTTGTTGCCTTGACCTACCCAGCCAATGCCGCACACGTAACCCACTAGCTGACCGCCTTCATAAATGTTTTCACGATTACCTAAAAGCACAACCATGTCTGCGCCGTTTGAAGATCGTGCGTTTTGCACACCACTGCTATCAGTTAACAAGTCTAGCGCACTTTCGGTAGGTTGAAGGTCGCTAGATGTAGCAGCAGAAGACTGAGCGCCTACTAAACGCAACTGTAGATCTACCGCATTATTTTGATAAACACGGTTGGCGTGTGAGATGTATTGGTTGATTTTAGTGTCGATATTAGACACATTATTTGCAGCAGGTTGGGTGTAAAGCACCATTACATCGATGGTGGCTGCTGTTACTGATGTTGCACAAAGCAGTGAAACTGCCATTGCCGTTAAACACTTAAATGTGTGTTTCATTTTTATTTCCTTCTTGTTGTTTTATTTGAGCTTGTTGAATTTCCTGTGAAGCTCAACAGGCACTAGGGGATTAGTTTTGGCCGAGATCGAAGACTTCTTCAGCGTTGTCGTCGCTAAGCGGGCGTTCGCTGTCGGGTTCACGTTCGATGTGGTTTTGCATCATTGAAGACTTTGGTGCGATCCACGCGTATTTATCATTGCCTTCAAGCACAAACACGTCGCGAGGCGTGGCTAAGTTTCCGTAGGTGGCGTTTTCGCCAAGCGTTATAACGGCGGCGTAGAGAGAGCCTGCACCTGGGATGTGGGCCTCTACGGTACGATCGCCGTTTGGGTGAGTGATAACGTGGTCAACTTCACCGGTGTAACTGCCACCAAACTGTGGGATGTATAAATCGAGATACTCGCCAACTTCTACCGTCATTAATTCTTCACGATCAAGCTCAATGTAAGCTTCATCGGTTACGTCAGCGGGAATATAGCCTTCTGCTTCAAGTACCTTTTTGCCATCTTCTGATGTTGTCCAGACGATGGTGTCTTTCTCTGATTTACCGTTAGTAGTAGTTGTAGCCTGAGCTTTTAGCTCGGCTTCATTTTTGGGTTTGAAGTTATCGACACCGGTCGATAACACTTTGCCGTTTCGTTGCCTTTCAATAGCGCTTTCTTTACCAGCAGGTTTTGTCTCAGCATTCGCCGCTGCTACCTCTTTTTTGCCCGAGGGGGCTGTATCGATAAAGGCGAAAATACAACCAATAGCTACAATTGCCGTCGAAGCGGCAACAATACGCTTTTTCATAGTGTGTTCCTTTTATTTTTACTTACTGAATTTAGGAAATTGAACGTTAGAAATTAGCGACACTCTGTTTCTCAAAGCGCGCTCTAAGTGAGCGATAAAGAGAACCAATGTGTTTAGTGAAATTGCTTAGTGAATTAAGTAAGTCATTAAAACGTATAATATTTTCACGGTTATAAAAGTATCGCTTTGCATAAGGGTGTATAAAATTTAGCCCTTTAATGCAGTGTAAATTTCTTAGGCTAAATACGGGATTGCAAGATGTAGACCGAACGCCGAATTGGCTCGTTTTGACCATGTGAGTGAGAACGAATAAGCCACCTAAAAATGGCTTCTGGATGATGAAAAGGGAACACCAAATAACAAAGGAACAATTCCACTTAATAAGAGAGCTTGCGAGGTAACAACAGCGCAAAAACAAGCGAGATAGGTAGGGAAATGATAAAAAAAGAGCGAGTAAAATTCTTTACTCGCTCAGTAAGAAGGCCACCTCTTCTGAGGGAAAGTAGCCGTCGGAGAACTGTTGGTTTTCTCTTACGCTAATCGGTTGATTATTGAAGAGAAATCCATCCCTGCATTGCCTTCTTCGCAATGCATTTCAAACCACTTTGCAGCAAGCTCACCCATAGGTACTTGCGCGTTGACGCCCTTCGCGCCCTGCATGGCCAGCCCCAAGTCTTTGAGCATAAGCGCAGAAGCGAAACCGCCAGCAAAATCGTTATCAGCAGGGCTTTGTGGCCCCACACCTTTTACAGGGCAGTAGGTGGTCATTGACCATGTCTGTCCCGAGGCATTTGACGCGATATCGAAGAACACTTGCGCATCTAAGCCTAGTTTTTGTGCCAGCTGGAAGCTTTCACACGTCGCAATCATGGTCGCGCCAAGTAACATGTTGTTACAAATCTTTGCTGCTTGTCCCGCACCATGGCCGCCCGCATGAACGATTTTTTTGCCCATTGCGCTAAGTACACCATGGGCTTTGTCAAAGGCATCAGCGTCGCCACCCACCATAAACGTAAGTGTGCCGCCGGCAGCTGCTGCAACACCACCAGAAACTGGCGCATCCAGCATTTTAAGGCCTTTTTTCTCAGCTAATTCTGACACACTCTTCGCCGTTTCTACGTCGATGGTGGAGCAATCAATAAGCAAGGTGCCTTCGCGGACAGAAGCCAAGATCTGATTTGAATAGATATCTTTTACGTGCTTGCCTGCTGGTAACATAGTAATAACGATGTCGGCCTCAGCAGCAGCTTGCTCGGTACTTTGCGCAATAGTGCAGCCTGCTTCTTTGGCTTTGGCCAGTGCCGCTTCGCTTAAGTCAAAAGCCAATACGTTGTAATCGTTCTTAACCAGGTTATCTGCCATCCCTGAGCCCATATTACCTAGGCCAATAAATGCAACTGTGGTCATAATAGTCTCCTCACTTAGCCCATGGTTGGAATAACAAAGGCGTTGTCGTTCGTATCTGAGCCATCAGGCCAGCGCTGCGTAATGGTCTTAACCTTGGTCCAGAATTTCACCCCTTCCATACCGTGCTGGTTGGTATCACCAAATGCAGAGCGCTTCCAGCCCCCAAAAGTGTGGTAAGCAACTGGCACTGGAATAGGTACATTAATCCCTACCATGCCCACGTTTACACGTTGCGCAAATTCGCGCGCCGCATGGCCGTTACGGGTGTACATAGCAACACCGTTACCGTATTGATGATCACTTGCTAAGTTAACCGCTTCGTTGAAATCTTTCGCGCGCACCATTTGCAGCACTGGACCAAAAATCTCCTCTTGGTATGAGCGCATGTCTTTGGTCACGTGGTCGAAGAACGTTGGGCCGATGAAGTAGCCTTGACTGTCGTCTGGGATCTGACTGGTTCTGCCGTCGTAAACAAGCTCTGCACCTTCTTCTATGCAAAGGTCGATATAGCCTTCAACGCGCTCTTTGTGAGCAGCAGTAACCACAGGGCCATAATGAGCGTTAGGATCTTCACTATGACTTACCATAATGTCTTTAATAGCCGGAATAAGCTTGGCTTTCAGTTTCTCTGCGGTTTCATCGCCCACTGGAACGACAACCGGTAGCGCCATACAGCGTTCACCGGCACTGCCGTATGCAGCACCAACTAAGTCGGTTACCACCTGATCTAGATCTGCATCAGGCATTACAATGCCGTGGTTTTTCGCGCCGCCCATAGCTTGAACGCGCTTACCTGCACGAGCGCCACGCTCGTACACGTAATTAGCGATATCAGAAGAGCCTACAAAGCTCACCGCCTTAATAGTTTGATGATCTAAAATACCATCAACCACTTCTTTGTTACCGTGTACAACGTTAAGTACACCTGCAGGAAGGCCTGCTTCAATCATAAGCTTTGCCAGTTCAACAGGTACTGACGGATCGCGCTCTGATGGCTTTAAAATGAACGCGTTACCGCAGGCAATTGCCACACCGAACATCCACATTGGGATCATGGCCGGGAAGTTAAATGGCGTAATACCTGCCACTACACCAAGTGCTTGGCGCATGGAGTACACATCGATTCCTGGGCCTGCGCCTTCGGTATATTCACCTTTTTGTGCATGAGGGATTCCACAGGCAAACTCGATAACTTCAAGGCCACGCTGAATATCACCTTGCGCATCAACCAACACTTTACCGTGCTCGCTTGATAATAGTGCTGCTAAGCGATCGCGGTTTGCTTCAACCAACTCTTTAAACTTGAACATAACACGAGCGCGTCGTTGAGGATTTGTTGCTGCCCACTCAACCTGTGCAGCTTGGGCTGTTTCAATTGCATAGGCCAAAGTTGAAGTGTTAGCCAAGCTTACTTCAGCCTGAACTTCACCTGTGTTGGGCGCAAATACCGACGCGGTATTTTCGCTGCTATCCTCAAAATCTTTACCTGCAATAAAGTGAACAATCTTTCTCATGACATAGCTCCTGTGATTTTTAACAATATTGAAACCTTGTGTTTGCAAAGACAATACATATACTTGCAGTATGGTGCTGTAAAAATGCAGGTGTTTAAGTGAATTGGGACGACATGCGTTTGTTTCTTGGTTTGGCAAGAAATGGTCGTGTATCTATTGCAGCTAAAGGCTTGAAGGTAGACCCTACGACATTAATTCGTCGTGTAAAAAAACTGGAGGACTCATTAAATTGCAAGTTGTTCGAGCTAACTAAAAAGGGGTATGTGCTTACCACCCATGGCAGTGAGTTAGTTACGTATATTGAAAAAGCAGAGCATTACTTTCTAGAGGCACAAAATGAATTAGGTGATGAACGCTCGCATTTGGCAGGTACGATCAGAGTGAGTGTTTCTGAAGGTTTCGGTAGCTGGTTTTTAGCGCCTTTACTACCCGATTTTAAAAAGCAGTATCCGGGGATCAGTATTGAGCTTGTGGCAACCAGCGGCTTTTTAAACCTGAACAAACGAGAAGCCGATATGGCTATCTTGTTAGAAAAGCCCAGTAAAGGCTTGCTGGTTACACAAAAATTAACTGACTATAACCTCTATCTTTATACCCACCAGTCCCTTATCAGCGACAACGAACCACGAACATTACAAGAGCTCACCGCCTTCAATTTAGTGAGTTACGTGCCCGATTTGGTTTACGCTCCTCAATTAAAGTTCATTGAAGAGACTGCTTTGTCACAGTTAAGTGCGCTTCGCAGCACCAGTATTAATGCGCAATATCAAATGCTTGTAAATGGCGCAGGGGTAGGCATTTTACCTAAATTTATGGCTGAAACTCAGCCAGGCTTAGTTCGACTCATTGAAAACGAGATTCACATTAAGCGTACATTCTGGCTGGCCACACACAAAGAAACTCATTCTCAAGCACGCTTTCAGGTATTTACAAAATGGCTTACAGATAAAGTTACGCAATACCATTCAAAATTTCTCGACTAAAAAATTAGACGTTTATCTGCTGTCTTTTGCAGGGTAAATATGTAAAAAATAGCGTAGCAGCGTCGAAAAACTCGCCACGCATTAATACAAGTGGCTGAATGTGGTCTAGGCTTTAATAAATTAGGCCCTAGTTAAAAAGACATTGTCTAGCGAACCGTTTGCTAAACCTTGTGTAGATTAATCAAATTATCGTTAAGGCAAGGTTAGTTACTGCCGATAAACGGCATAGTACTGTAATTCTCTGTCAGGGCAGGCCCTATGTTCAATAAAAACTTAGTGAAAGAAAACGAAGCGCTTCGCGAGGAGCTACATATACTCAAGCAAGTGCGAGATGGCTTGCGCGAAGAAATGATCTTTCTCAATCTTAATGAGCGTGGTGAAATTGAAGCCGTCAACGAGGTGTTCGAGAAAGAGCTGGGTTACTCACTCTCTCAAGTGAAAGGGCATCGCTTCTTTGAATTTGTTCCCGAGATTGCCAGAAGCACGCCTCATTTTAAAAAGCTAAAAGATTCTATCGAGCAGCGTGTTCATTACTGGGGGGCGATTGAGTTTCTTCGTGAAAATGGTGAAGAAGCGTGGTTAAGGGGCGTAGTTGAACCTATTTTTGACGGAAAAGGGAATATTCACAAATTCTCAGTCAACCTCAACGACCTCACGCGCACTATAGCCAACTCGAAAGAGCACGAAGATTTGGTGGCCGCATTACACAAGTCAAATGCGGTGATTGAATTCGATTTAAACGGAAATATTCAGGACGCAAACGAAGCTTTCCTGAAAGCCGTTAAGTACCGCCTTAATGACATTAAAGGTCAGCATCATAGAATCTTCTGTGATACGGAGTATGCGAATTCCCGCGAATATAAAACGTTTTGGGAACGACTTACTCAGGGGGAATTCGTCGCAGGAAGATTCGAACGTTTCGATGCTCACGGCAACACTATTTGGCTGGAAGCCACCTATAACCCGATTTGTGATTCTCACGGTCGTATGTATAAAGTGGTTAAGCTGGCTACTGATATTACTGAGCAGGTGGCACGAGAAAATGCCGTGTCCAGTGCCGCTGATATCGCCTACCGTTCTTCAAACACAACGGATCAAATCGCCACGCGAGGAAAGGAAGTCATTAGCGAACTGCTTTCTGAAATGTCTTCGCTGTCGCAACAAATGGATAGGGCAAAAGAAGGAATTAACGCGTTGGACGCTCAATCTCAACAAATTGCCACGATTATCGGAAGTATCAGTGCGATTGCCGAACAAACCAACTTGCTTGCTCTAAATGCTGCGATTGAGGCGGCACGTGCTGGCGATCAGGGGCGAGGTTTCGCTGTGGTTGCTGACGAGGTGCGTCAATTAGCATCGCGTACAACCGAAGCCACAGAAGAAATCATCAATGTGGTTAAACACAACCAGACATTGGCCACCGACGCAGTGAACTTGGTTAATGAAGGCGATGAAAAGGCGCAATCAGGGCTCAATTACGCCAGAGAGGCGGGTGAAGTTATCGAACAAATTCAATACGGTGCAAAAGAAGTCGTTGATGCAGTAGGCCAATTCAGCAGTCGACTGGGAAGTTAGTAGCACCGAGAAACAGGCTTACCGATAAGTGTAAACTGTCTAAGTTCTTACCAAATAAAACATCGCTCAAAACAGAATTCATCCTACCTTGGTAGGATGAATTCGCCCCTATTGCAGGATGTGCTTTTTAACGTAGCCTGTATAGCATAACCCTGTAATAAAAGGCTTGCGGGGGCGGTTATGTCAGGTTTTACGAAAATATCTACAGCTATAGTGGCCGTATTCATTGGCTGCTTTTTGGTTTTTACCTGTCTGGTCTACTTCCACATACAAGATAACATTGAGGAAGAGATGACGGGCGCGCTTAATCAAGTGCGAGAAATGGTCAACCTCAATATCCCTGTTGCTGATATCGAAGCGATTGTTGAGCCTAGCCCTCACTTATCCGCCCATTATTTCACGGGTCGCCTTCAGGCAGAACAGACTTCAGTAATGTCGACAACTGAACGCACTGCACTCACACCTGTTATCATTCCAATTCAGGAAAATCAGTATCTTATCGTTACGCCTTTTGATGCTACTGAACTCACCCAGAATCTCACTTTTTTTGCCTTGGTGGCGGGACTGTTTTTCGCAACCTTTGTGCTGTTGCTGTTTACGTTAAAAGTGGCGGTTAAGCAAAGGTTAGTGCCGCTAAATCAGCTCGCTGACGCATTATCTGAGCTACGAGAAGGCAAGGAATCACAGCCCCTGCCACATTCAGATATCACCGAAATGAACAGGGTATTAGACCAGTTTAAGCACCTACAAAATGCACTTAAATCAAAAGAAAAGCAGCTCATCAAAATAGATAAGCAATTAGCGCTTCTTCAAGAGCAAGAGCGAAATTACCTTGCCAGAGAGCTTCACGATAATGTGGGGCAGTTGCTGACCACGATAAAAGCCCACGCTTATATTTTGGTTAACGCAAAAGAGCGATCTGTTGTTGAACTGTCGGCGCAGAAGGTTCAAGTGATGTCACATCAAATAAGCGATGCAATTAGAAAGCTCACTGCTCACCTTCATCCGCTTGTTTTAGATAGAGTCTCTCTTCAGTCGTCGCTTGAGCGACTGGTGTACGAACAAGAAGTAGCGCAGCCCGATACGCAGTGGGACGTGTCAATTAATCTAAAGCGCTATCAAGAAGATAATGAGCGAGATATTCATCTTTACCGATTTGCTCAAGAAGCCATTAACAACGTGATTAAGCATGCGAAGGCCACCAAGGTTAGCATTCAAATTTATGGCGATACTCACCGGGTCTCTGTGATGGTTAAAGACAACGGCAGGGGGCTGGGAAATCACATCGTGGAAAACATTGGCATGTCATCAATGCGCAGCCGAGCGCGTTGTATAGGAGCAAATTGCAGTGTGACGTCACCCGATGATGGCGGCGTTGCTGTATCGCTGTCCCTTACCCTTAAAAAAATGCCTCCTCTTATGGGCGCTAACGTCGCATGAATATTCTTATCGTCGACGACCACGCTGTGGTGCGTGAAGGTTACAAAGCTTTACTTAATGCGATGATGCCCGACTGCCGTATTTTTGATGCTGAAAACGGTGCACAAACCCATCGTTTATTAGCCAGTAGTGACATTGAGATCTTAATCCTCGACATAAACCTTTCAAATGAAAGTGGCCTTGTTTTAGCCAAGATTTTTTTGAAGCGACATCCAGATTTAAAAATTATCTTTTTCAGTATGTTCGAAGACAGCGTCATATTGCACCGCGCCATGCAGACCGGTGCTATGGGGTACATCAGTAAAAGTAGTTCGCCTGAAATATTGATCTCGGCAATTAAGGTCGTCGCAAAAGGGCAAAAGTATATTGAGAGAGGCCTGGCGGTAAATTTAGCCAATCAACTTCTCGATACTAATGTGGACATTGCTGCCAAATTAACCAAACGTGAATTCGAGATATTTATTGCGATAGCGATGAATAAATCCCGCTTTGATGTTGCTGACGAGTTGGGCCTATCGGCTAAGACTGTCTCTAACGCACTTACCGTCATTAAGCGAAAGCTTGACGCGGTGCCCTCGCAGTTTTCAGCCATTGCGGCTAAACACGGTTATATCGGTGATGCAGAGCTTTCAGCGTCTCAATCGGTATCGTTTGTCGAGAAGAGTGAGAAGTAGCCATAGGTTTCCCCTCCTAAAGTAGGAGTCAAATCGGTCTATCGCATCATGGTAGGTACAACGTAAAAGTACCATTATCAAACTACACAACAAACCAAGTTAGTGCGCGTGGTACGCGCAAAGTTATCAAAAGGTACTTCTTATGATTTATGCAAAGCCAGGTAGTGAAGGTTCGGTCGTAAGCTTCAAAGAAAGCTACGGTAATTTTATCAATGGCGAATGGGTAGCACCGGTTAAAGGTGAGTACTTCACCGCAACATCTCCAGTAGACGGCAGCGACATCGCACAAATCCCACGCTCAACATCTGAAGACATTGAGCTTGCGTTAGATGCCGCTCACGCTGCGAAAAAGGGCTGGGCAGATACGTCAGTAGCTGAGCGTTCTAACATTCTTCTGAAAATAGCCGATCGCATTGAAGAAAACCTAGAGCTACTTGCCGTTGCGGAAACATGGGACAATGGTAAAGCCGTTCGCGAAACGCTTAATGCAGACATTCCGCTGTGCGCAGACCACTTCCGTTATTACGCAGGCTGTATTCGAAGCCAAGAAGGCACCATCGGTGAAATTGATAAAAACACGGTGGCGTATCACTTCCACGAACCTTATGGTGTTGTTGGGCAAATCATTCCATGGAACTTCCCGCTACTTATGGCTGCATGGAAACTTGCGCCAGCACTTGTTACCGGTAACGTAGTGGTGCTAAAGCCAGCAGAACAAACGCCAGTATCTATCTTATTGTTCGCCGAACTAATCCAAGACCTACTACCACCGGGTGTACTAAACATCGTTAACGGGTTCGGGGCAGAAGCCGGACAGGCTCTTGCAACAAGCACAAGAATCGCAAAAATTGCGTTTACTGGCTCTACACCTGTTGGCGGACATATCCTTCGCTGTGCTGCTGAAAACCTTATTCCATCTACCGTTGAGCTTGGCGGCAAGTCGCCAAACTTATTCTTCCCAGACATCATGAATCACGAGCCTGAATTTATTGATAAGTGTGCGGAAGGTTTAGTGCTTGGATACTTCAACCAAGGTGAAGTATGTACGTGTCCTTCTCGAGCGATTATTCACGAAGACATCTATGATGCATTCATGGAAAAAGTGTTGGAAAAAATTCAGAAGATCAAACGTGGCAACCCACTAGACACAGACACCATGGTAGGTGCACAGGCATCTAATGAGCAGTTCGAAAAGATCCTTAAATACATCGATATCGGTAAGTCAGAAGGGGCTCAGGTTGTCACTGGTGGTGAGAAAGAGCAGCTACCTGGCTTTGATGGAGGCTACTACATTCAGCCGACTATCTTGAAGGGTGAAAACCACATGCGTGTGTTCCAGGAAGAGATTTTTGGTCCGGTAATCGCTGTTCAAACCTTCAAAACCGAAGAAGAGGCGATTGAGATTGCCAATAATACAAGCTTCGGACTTGGCGCTGGTGTATGGAGCCGCGATGCGAATGTAGCATTCCGCGTAGGTCGAGCGATTGAAGCAGGTCGCGTGTGGACGAACTGTTATCACTTGTATCCAGCTCACGCTGCGTTTGGCGGCTACAAGAAATCGGGCATTGGCCGCGAAACCCACAAGATGATGCTAGATCACTACCAGCAGACAAAAAATCTATTGGTAAGCTACGACATCAACCCACTTGGTTTCTTCTAAGTAAACCTGAGGGCGGCGCCTACCGCCGCCCGCTACTTTTATGCGCATCGCATTTTCCTCAATCATTTTCTTGCTGTTTCTCAGCACCAATGTGTTGGCGCAGTCTGACGCGACAGACATTCCACAAGACATTTACAAAATATTTCCCAACGCTACACGCGTGGGGGAGATGCACACTGACATCAAGGTAACCCCGGTCTATCAGCTTCAGCAACTACTCGGATATGTTTTTGAGTCGAATGACTTTGTCGACTTCATAGGCTTTTCAGGCAAACCGGTTAATGTAGTGATTGGGCTAGACACGCAAGGCAATGTGGTCGATCTTTTCGTCAAGCAGCATAGCGAGCCGATTTTTTTGCACGGGCTTGGCGAGAAATCCATGTTTGATTTCGTTGCTCAATATCAAGGGCACAGTGTCAAAGAACGTTTTATCATTGGTGGTAAAAGCAATGTAGGCAAAGACGCTACCTACTTTGATGGGGTTACGAAAGCCACCGTATCGGTGCTGGTTATCAACGATACCATCGTGACATCTGCATTAGCCGTTGCCAGAGCTAAGCTCGATGGCTTTGTTGCGCCTAGCAACAATATTATCAATCCAGACTTTTACGAACCTCTTACTTTTAGCGAATTGGTGGACAAGGGCTACATTCAAAAGCACCAGATTACTCAGCAAAATACCGAAGGGCTTTCGAGAGAAGTGGTTCGGGCGGTTGACGATATTCAAAGCGAGTTTGCTCTTGATGGTGACATCATTGCCGAACACTACTATGCGTTTTTAAGTCTTCCTGTTGTGGGGAAAAACCTGCTGGATGAAGAGGAATTTGCTCGGTTACAGGAAAATCTAAATCCGGGTGAAATGGCACTGATGGTACTGAATACGAAAGGGTTCAGTTTTATCAGCGATGAGTTTATTCCCCAAACCACACCTGAGCATTTACGGGTATCTCAAGGCGGTTTTCCCACGGCTATCCGCGATATCGATTTTTATAGCTTCTATGACCCCGCATTTTCACAAGCATTGCCCGACTACAACGAGATCAAAGTACTTCGAGTAAAATCGAAAGGTGGGCTGTCACTTGACCAAGAAATGGAAATAGCGATTAGTGTGCCGTTTAAGCCAAGTTTCTTCGAGCAAGATGAGCATCTGTTCCCTTTGAAAGTGACACTGCCTAGTGAACTATTTATGGAAAATCCTGAGGCTCAGTTAGCGAAGCCCATTCCGTTGTGGCAGAAAATTTGGAGGGACAGAACCTTAACGATAAGCACCACCGTTGTTTATCTTGTAGCGCTGTCGTTGTTTTTTGCATTCCAGCAAAGGCTAACGCCTTACACCAAGTTTGTGCATACAGTACGGGCATTTTCCCTTGTGTTCGTGCTGTTTTTTATTGGCTTTTACGCTCAAGGGCAACTGTCTGTTGTCAACATATACACGCTGCTACTGGATATTATCGACGGATTTTCCTTAGAGGTATATCTTCTCGACCCGGTCATTTTTATTTTGTGGAGCTTTGTATTTGTCTCGTTGTTTATCGTTGGGCGGGGACTATTTTGCGGCTGGCTTTGCCCCTTCGGAGCACTCCAGGAAATGATGGGAATACTGGCTGAAAAGCTCAGGATAAAACAAATTAGAATTAAGCCACAGCACCACAAACGGGCACAAAAAATTAAATATGGGTTGCTTATAGGGCTTGTTGCGTGCTCATTCTATTCGCTAAACCTTGCAGAGAAGCTCGCTGAGATAGAGCCGTTCAAAACGTCCATAACCCTACACTTTGTTCGATATTGGCCTTTTGTACTGTATTCGGTTTTATTGCTGCTACTTAGTTTAAAAATTCATAAAGTGTACTGCCGCTATTTATGTCCGTTGGGAGCGGGGCTTGCCATTTTGGGGCGTTTCCCTTTAGTTAAATTGCTTACACGTAAAGATGCCTGTGGTAATCCGTGTCAGCTGTGCAAACAAAAGAAATGTGGTATTGATGCTATAGAACAAGACGGCAGCATTGACTATGCTGAATGTATTCAGTGCCTTGAGTGTGTGGTTACGTTAGATAACCCTGACTTGTGCAAAATCGATAAATATAAAAAGAAAAAGGTGCCAACGCGTGTCAAAAACCTCAATCCTGTCCGCACTTAGTCAACCTGCTAATAGCAAGGTTAACGATGACAACCATTCTAGTTTATACGGTGCTAAAGAAGCCTGCCGTGATGTGGCCAATGAGATTTTAGCCAACGTTAAGTGCGATGAAATAGAGCTATTACTCTTTCATACCAGCACGCTGTTTGACTTAGACACCGTAGCAAAGGAAATCTCCGCACGTTTTCCTCACGTGAATATTGTTGGCTGCACCAGTGCTGGAGAATTTAATAAAAATGGCTACGGAACAGAAAAACTCTTGGCCGTCGCGTTTTTGAAAAACGAATTTTCTATTGCCACAGCATTGGTGCCTAATTTAGGCGAAGTAAACTTTGATGAAGCCCACGATATTGCCAGTGGTTTGCGCCGAGCCTTACAGGGGAGGGAGCGTCGTTACGATACAGAGCAGCACTTCGTTATTTCTGTGCTCGATGGACTTACCCGCCATGAGGAACATTTTCTAGAAACCTTTGCGACCGCATTTGGCAATATTCCACACTTAGGTGGTAGCGCTGGCGACGATTTAAAGCTTGAAGCCACCTATGTGTTTTACAACGGTGAATTTCATCGAGACGCAGCAGTACTGCTGCTTGTTGGCACGGGAAAGCCCTTCACCGTATTCTCCATTGATCACATTAACTCTCCCGTATCGAAGCTGGTGGTCACCCACGCCGATCCTGAGTCGCGAACCGTGTATGAAATAAACGGTGAACCTGCTGCGCAGTATTACGCCAGTTTATTGGGAATGAAAGCTGAAGACTTAACGCCTGATGTGTTTTCCATGTTTCCCCTTGCAGTGATGGTAGGTGGCAAATATTTCATCCGCTCTATTCAAAAAGTAGATTTGGCCACTAACGCCATTACCTTTTACTGCGCGGTAGATATTGGCATTATTCTTACGTTTGTTCAGTTGGGTGACTGCATTGAAGCATTAGAAAGTAAACTAGACAAACTGCGCGCTCAGCTTGGCGAGCCCGAATTTGTCTATGCTTGCGATTGCTTTTTGCGAAGGCTCGAAATTCAACAAGGCAAAAACGACCACGAAATAAGACGGCTACAGCAAAGGTACAATGTCGCGGGCTTCAATGCCTATGGCGAGCATATTCACTCGGTTCACTTGAACCAAACGTTTACGGGGGTGTATTTTGCAGCCCAATAATCAATTTACCGACGTGGAAGCGCTCCAAAAGGCCCTTTACGAGCAACGGCGTGAAAACGAAAAGCTTGAAAAAATAAACGCAGCGCTGATGTATCGCATGGAAGAGGGCGGTTTTAATCATCACAGCTACCGCGCCTTCGAACATTCGGTTCAACTTTCTGAAAAAGTGAGTCAGAAAACCGAAGAACTGCAGTCAGTACTGCAAAAGCTGGAGCAGTCAAATGCCGAGCTAGTGCGGGCTCACGAAGAAACCCATCAGGTTAAACAGCGTTTACACGACGCCATTGAAAGCACTAATCAGGCGATGGTGTTGCTAGATAGACTGGGCGGGATCATCTTCTTTAATCGGCACTTTGAAACTGTTTGGGATGACCTTTCCATTACCCCTAAAATTGGCGATAACTATTACGATATCACCCAAGCTGCCAAGCATTCCGGGGTTATTCGCCGCGCCCTGCCTGCTGATGTCGAAGGCAGGATGATCTATCAGTTGTCGAACCGGCGATGGTATCAGCTGACCAATCGACCCACGCAAGAAGGCGGGAACGTTATTCTGTTTAACGACATCACTGAAGTAAAACTGCTTGAGTCGAATCGCTACGAGCAAGTCATTAAAGAGAAAAACAAGCTGTTGCAAAGCCTTATCGATAATATTGATGTTGGAATATTGCTCATTGATAAAGAAGGTGGCATTGCGTTTTGGAATAACACGTTTTTGACCCAGTCAAACGTGCCCCAGCACGTACTGGTAAACAGTAAGAATATTTATGCCCTTCAAAATAACCGTCACTGGAGCGGGCTCAACTTAAAGCCGGTGGGGCCAAGTACCCAGATTATACACGAGCAATTGGTGGTTGAACGCAACATCACTACACTGCCCGACGGCAATACGCTGTGCACGTTCACCAATGTTACATCGCAGCATCACTACGCGGAAACGCTGAAGCAAAACGAAAGCTGGATCCGCATGATAACCGATAATGTACCGGCGCTTATTGCTTACATTGGTACCGATAAAAAGTTTCAATACACCAATAAAGGTTATCGCGATTGGTATGGCGTTAGTGAGCAAGACATTAATGATATGCCTATGGATCGAAGCCATCTGAAAGAGGTTTACCCCAATCTTATTCAGTACTTGCGCCGTGTTAACCAAGGCGAAGTTGTGAGCTTTCAAAGCAAAGAAAAAAATGCTCATGGCGACGTTGGCTTTTTACAGAAAGTTTATTTGCCTCATTTCAATGAATCCGGCGATATCACCGGGCACTTTGTCTTGGCAACAGACGTGTCGCAGCAGGTAGAAAGCCAACTCCAGCTTAAAGCGGCTAAAGACCAATTAGAATCGAATGTAGAAAAGCGTACCCGTGAACTCAATCACGCCAACATCGCCCTTCAAGAAGCGATTGATTCAAAGAGCAAATTTTTGGCTGCTATTAGCCACGATCTTATGCAGCCCCTTAGCGCTGCCATCTTGTTCAACGAAACATTGAAAGATCAAGTGGATAGTTCATCCAGCCCCATTGTTACCGCCCTCGATAATTCACTGTCTGATTTACATGGCCTTATTCGCACGCTTATTGAAACATCCAAACTGGACGCTGGGGTGTTACAGCCCGATAAGCAGCAAGAAAATGTATTGCCGTTACTTATGCAGCTAGCCGAAGAGTTTACGCATATCAGTAAAGACTACAGTGTAGATTTTCGCTATCGCTTGAAAGAAGCTTTCGTGGTGACAGACGTGAACTTACTTTCTCGAATATTGCGAAATTTACTAATAAATGCAATGAAATACGGTGCCAACGGCAAGGTGTTACTGGCAGCACGAAAGGTGAATGAGAACCTAGAAATTAGCATCTATGATCAAGGTGTGGGTATAAGCGAAGACGATCAGAAAGTTATTTTTAAAGAGTTTTCCAGATTAGAAAACGATTTTAACTACTCTTACAGTTTGGGTCTGGGATTATACATTGTAGATAAAATGAGTAAGTTGCTAGAGCACGATATTCGAGTGCGCTCGAAAGAGGGCGTAGGCGCATGTTTCACGGTGACCATTCCTATTACCGAAGTGTGTGATACGAGTCAGGAACAAGACTATCTTTATACTTTGGAGCCATCGTTACCAGATTACGTTTTGGATAAGCATATATGGCACATTGATAACGATGCGAATATGCGCATTGCTATGCAAACGTTGTTCGCAAACTGGGACATGGAAGTAGACACTTTCTCAGGTTTTGAACAATGCAGTGCTGTAAATAATGGCAGTTTTGACGAGTGCGACATGCTTATTGTCGATTACCACCTAGATGAAGAAGAAACCGGTTTAGACATTGCGAAACGCGTAAGAAAAATCGCGCCTTCAATGCCCATTATGATTTGCACCGCTAATCACTCAAAAGCGTTAGCGAATGAACTTGAAGGCACCGACATTCAGCTGCTGCACAAACCTGTTAACTCCGCGGTGCTTAAGGCGGCGCTAGTCTCAAGCTTGAATGGCTAAAAGTATAGGAACATGGGGTCTGTTAATCTTCGGTGCACAGCAAAGATCAACAGGTCTTAATTAAATACGTATTGGTTAAAGTCGATATTCGCGGCACTGGCCACAACCTTTACTCGGTTGCTGGCGCCTAATTTTTTGAGAATAGATGAGACGTGAGACTTAACCGTGGTTTCAGAAATATTAAGCTCGTAGGCAATCACTTTATTGGCTAACCCTTGAGTTAGATATTTCAGTACAGTCAGCTCTTTTCGTGTTAATGAACGAATTTGCTCAGGCGAAATACCGTTGTCATTGGTCATGCGTGTTCTGGTAGACGGCGTTCTCAATATCTCTGATGGTAAACACACGTTCCCTTCAAAAATACTCTCGATAGATGTGGCGATTTCTTCAATCTTGCTGCTTTTTGAAATGAAGCCAACGGCACCATAAGAAATGGTTTGCAGTATATTTTGCTTTTCCGTTTCAGCGGAAATAATCACTACAGGTACATTAGGGTGTTGGTTTCGAATTTCTAAAAGTCCGTTTAAGCCACAGGTTTCCGGCATATTTAAATCAAGCATGATTAAGTCGAACTTCGCGTCTTGCTCTAGCAACGTTAACGCTTCAGAAATTGAATTGGCTTCGAGGGTTTCTGAGTCGGGAAACTTTTTCCCTAAGATAGTAATCATTGCGTGACGAAAAATAGGGTGGTCGTCAATTATCAAGATACGGTGCATGGTCTTTCCCTCAGCTAAAAAAGCGACATTTGCCGCTGGCCTTGTGACTTATTTGGGCTGGCGTTTTATTCACACATAAGCCTTTTAGTAAGACAAAATTATGGCGTAAATGAAACGCTTCAAAGTGACCAAATTCTCCGAAATATTAAAAGCTAAACAGTCACTTCACGTGTTTACAATGTTAACATTAATATAACATTAAATCAGGCCTAATAAGACCAATGGCTTATAATAAAAAAGCACGTAAGACCAGTACTGACGGGACTTTCGTTCTATAACTCGTCAAGTAACTGCCTTCTTTTTTCGGCGTATTCTGTTTCGCTAATTAGGTTTGCCTTTTTTAGTGCGTCTAACCGTTTAAAACGAGCAACGATATCGTTTTCTGCTGGTAAGGGGGCCGAGCCAGCTACGTCTTTCTTACTGGGTGTGTTTTCCCTATTCGCTGGGGAAAGTGTTTCCTTTTCTACAGGTGCTTCAAATGCCAGCTGAGTCGGTGCGACCACCCAATCGAAGCGATTTTTCGTTTTCAGTTCTATACCAGGTGCGGAAAAAGAGAGTGGGGAATCGAATGAGAACTTTGCTTGTTTGCGATTACCAAAATCAAAGTCGTATTTTACCAAGCCCTGAGAAGTAGGATCATAAGCCATTTCGTAGGCTTTATTGGCTACTTTATCGAACTCGCCAATAAGAATATTGAGCTGGTCGTCTGCAACGAAAATACTGCCTGCAACGTAATACGTTTGGGTTTTAAGGCCGGCCAAATAGCGCTTCTCTTTACTAAGGGCAAAAATTACGTCTTGCTGAGCAGTCGCTGTTCGCAGCGCCTCAGGCAGATAGGCGGCAAGTAACGCAACCTGTTCGTTGGAAAAAAGCGGTGTTGACGTATTTTTGTTCTTAACCACCTGAATAGCGCTAAGTATGGCGGATACATCCTGCTCTTGCAGCGTAAAGGGGTGCTGGTTGGCACGCATGTCACTGTCTGTTTCGTTTTGCTTTTCAACAAGGCGAATAAAATTGTTTTTGTCCTCCTGAAATATGACCTGTGCGTCTGCGATATGTACTGTCGTTATGAAGAGTAGGGCTAACAGAATGGGTTGAGCTGAACGTAATGAAAATAGAGATATATTTTTCATGATCTTTCCTTTTTCAATAGGAAAAGCGAGAGTGAATCTCGCTTTTTTATGTCATATCTTTTAGCTTAATTTTAATTTCTTAATTAAGTGTAAAATTAATCAGTTTTTTATCATTAATTAAATGAATCGAGTAATTTTTAAGTTTCAGAGTAATTAGATATAAGTTCAATGTTAAAATATGACTGATTTTTAATTCTCAATTAAAAGAACACAGTGCCACCTAGTTGAATTAGGGTTAAGTCTTCTGCGCTGTTATAAATTCCTTGCGCAGATTCTGAACCATCAATATCTAAACTTAGATTTTCGTATTTCGCGTACACCAAGAAGCGCGATCCAAAATATTGTTCTGCTGCAACGCCCCACTGACTAAGCTCTGAGCCGGTAACGCCATCTAAATGAGCCATGCCGTATTGGTCGTTATAACTGGCATATTCAGCATAGAAAGCAGAATCACCAAAGCGATTAAACTGTTTTCTTATGCCTGCTTTAAAGTAATAAGCATCTGTATCGTCACCCGACCCAACAATCGCATCGTCAGCTTCTTCCATCTGATAAGTGGCTACCCCAAATACTCCTGACTCAATATGCATGAGCCCTGCTTGCAGTTGCAGCGTAGTTGAACTGTTGCCCCCAACATTGCTACCGCCATCTTTATTCACTGAGTAACCTGCATGAAGGTTAGTTTTGAAGCCTTCGTGCTCAGCCGCATACTTAACCGCAATATCGTAAATTTCGTCGTTTGCATAACCTACTGCAATACTCACGTTGCCCATTTGAGGGAGATCGTAGCGCACGCCGTTGCGATATATACCGTTACAGTCAATACCAATACCCAAGCCAGGCGTAGCTAAGCACTGAGCAAATTGACCCCACGCGACATTGGTTGAACCTTCTTCTACGCCTCGAATAAAGAAGCCATTTGCTCTAAATAATGGAGAAATTCCCGACCAGATTGTGCCAGAAGGATCGGCTAGAACGGCAATGTTATCGGTGGGAAGGCTTTGTAAACCAATGGTGATTTTGCCCCAGTCGCCACCAAAGTAGAGGCTACTGCCCAATAGGCCTATGTCGCCGCCGTTGAAGGTGTCTAAGTTATCTTGGTTTGCAAATAAAAGCGGCGTTTGATGGCCACCACCGGCGTAGTTCGGTGCGCCTGAAAGAGGTTCAATAATGACCTCAAAGCCCACGTCCATGCCTTGTTCTTCCAGTTTATAATTCCCTGAAAGCGTAATACGGCTGCCTAGCGTTGTACCGTTGTCTGAAAGTTGTGCCACATCACTACCCACACCGTCGTCGTAATAGGTTAAGCCTTCATTTATCCATCCAGAGATATTCCATGAATAGGGCTCGTCTTGGGCAAAACTATGGCTACTGACTGTGCTTAAAATGGCAATAGATAAACAGGTTTTTGTAAATGTATTCTTTTTCATTTTACTGTCCCAATATTGGTAGTGTTGATTAATTACAGTGGCTTTTTATTTTTATTTTTGACTGGTTTTAATGCTTTCGGTGTCCAGTAAATTGATAATAGGTTCTATTGAATTTTGAACCATCGGCCGTAAGGCGTGTTAATCTCCTTCTTTAGTAGCGGGAAAATTAAATGTATAAATGATAAAAAACGCGACTACTGTGAAAAAGTAAGTCGCGTTTTTTTGATTTTTTTGCAGCTTTTGTGTGGATAAAAGCGCGTGTGGTAACAACTGCTATCTGATTAGAATCTCGCTTTTAGATTTACACTGACCATTCGCGGTTGTGCGGGGCCCACGAACTCTGCACCTTCTACGTCGGGATAAATGTCTTCTAATACCTCATCAGCCTCGCCATACGTGCCAAAGGTTTCATAGTCTTTGTCGAACACATTATTCACACGAAGCGATGCGGTAAATGTGTCGTTGAACCGGTACGATGCATAAATGTTTGCAATAACGTATCCGTCAATCTTTTCGTTTTCGTTAGCCTCATCGCCCCTAAAGTACTGACTAGATGCTGAAATAACTTCTGCGCCTAAACGCGCTTTATCCGTTAAGGCGTAATCTGCGTAGAGCTTGACTAAATGCTCTGGCTGGCCTGGAATTTTGTCACCTGGTGTTACGAGTCTGTCTGGACCCTGAGGGTTAAAGGGGCTAAACGACGTGAATGTTGATTCATAGGTTGCGTTAAGATAGTTGTAGTTTAACCGGTAGGTTAGTTTTTCCCACGTTGAACCTACGCTGAATTCTACGCCCTGACGCTGGGTTTCATCAACGTTAATAAAGTATCCGCGAGAGGCAACAGAGCCAGCTTGTTGGAAAATAATGTCATCCTTACTTCTACTGTGAAAAACATTTAGCATCAGGTCGATGTTATCAATGCGTGTGGTGTAGTTCGCTTCAATAGTCTGGGTGACCACCTGATCAAGAGGAGGATCGGCCACAAAACCGTTCGGTAAGCGGCACGGGTCGTCTTCATCTGCACAGCTTAACTCTGCTGGGCTTGGCGTTCTTGAAGACTGGCTGATTGCAAGATTCAACTGGCTTTGCTCATCAATAGTAATGTCTACACCTACCGCTGGGTTAAATTGGGTAAAACGGTGATTGCCGTCCAATGAACCTTCACCGTCATCAATCAGGTCTTCCATAACAATATGGTCTCGGTTAAAACGTCCACCAAGATTGAGTGATACGGCTGAAGAGAGCTGTGTACTATTCATGAAAAATAGCGACCATGCGGTGGTGTCTACATCTAATCTAACCCTGGCTTCTTGTGCCATGAGCCCGTCGATGGGTAAAACGGTGCGTGAGTCTTGTGCAGATTCGTTTTCCAAAATACCAAATGTAGTATCAGCGGCGTAGTTAACATCTCCTTTGGTGTAGCTGGCACCAACAATTAACTCTGAACTGAAGCCGCTTAAGGCATATTGTTTTGCTAGCTGAAAAGATAACCCAGTAGCTTTGGCGTCTGTCCGGCCCGTATTGTATGTTCCATCAAGTTCATCTGCGTCCACATCTGATATTTCGGCAAGCGCGGTGTCGTCATCAAAGCCAATAAATTCAACCGCTTCTATATCGTCGCCTTCGCCTACAACAGGCAAATCATCGTCATCATCGTCGTCGCCATCATCATCACTATCAAGCGGAGCATCATCATCATCGTCGTCATCATCTTCAAATTCACACAGTGTTACGCGTCCATCAGCGAACTGGCAGGCACCAAAATCACTGTCATCGCCGTTGATTGATTGAGTTTGTGTGTCGCGATAAAACATATTGGCGGTTAAAGATAAGGTGTCAGTTAAAACGAAATCACCGGTTATATTAACGTGCGTAAGTTCGTTGTTGGTCTGATCGGGGTGGGTGTAGACCGCTTCTCTTCCTTCAATATCCAGCAGTTCAATAGGCGACGCACCATTTCCGAGTAACTCGTTATCGGCCATAAAGAGGTTCATGTCGAGATGCATTTTGTCACTTTTATAGGCAAGCGATGTAAATACTTGCTGCACTTCAGATGGCGAATAGTCACGCCAGCCATCTTCCTCATAATGATTCAGGTTCACGTAATACGCCCAGTGATCGTTATGACCACCTGATTCCACAGACGCGGCTTTCTGGCCGAATTGTCCAGCCTCTAAATCTATTTCATTGGCGTTGAAGCTAAACCCTGTTTTCGTTCTTAGCGCAAGGGCGCCGCCTAGCGTGTTTTGGCCAAACAGAGGGTTTGAACCAGAGTACAAAGAAACGGTATCTATAGCATCTAGAGGCATTAGGTCCCAATGCACAGTATCGCCAAACGCTTCATTAACCCGACCGCCGTTTAAGTACACCGAAATGCCCTGAGGTAGACCAAGCAGCGGAGAGGCAGTAAACCCGCGGTATTGCAGATCGGGTTGAAACGGATTGTTTTGAACATCGTTTAGGTTCACGCTTGCCAGTTGAGTTTTGAGTAGCTCCGGTAGTGAACGGTTGACGCTCCCTTCAATATCGTCTTGAGTGAGTGTCTGAACGTTACCAAATACAGCAGAGTTATTGCTGTTGGCGCTAAGCGGTGTCGCTCCCTGTACCTCTATAACCTCGTAGTGGTCCATTGCATCGTTAGCTTCTGCAGCAGAGCTAAACGCATAGGTTACAGCGCTTGCAATAATCGCAAGAGCAAATGGTGAACGGGCAAGTTGATGTGTTGGGGATTGTGCAACGTTTTGGCTAGAGCTTTTAGTAGAAATTCGCGTAGGCATGGTCTTGACTGCTTCGTTATTATTTATACTTTCAGTATTGCCTTAACCATTCCCTAAAAATATCCTCCTTAAGTGGGAGGAAGTATCATAAATTGGTAGCAGTGTTTTTTCCCGAATTCCCTACGAGAGAATCGATAAAACCTTATGACACCAGTTTTCACGCTCTATGATATTTGTGTCGCTGGCACCAAATAGAAAAAGGTTATTTTCATAGGTTGCAGCGCCCAGTGCGTAGCATTCCCCCGAGGTTCTTGGTTGCCAGAAAAGGTGGTGTGCCAGTACCGCTTGTAGTCTTGACTGTTGATAGAACGCGATGCGATACACCCAGTGCGAGGCCAAATAACCAGAAGCAGAATTTAGATAAGCCGACTCTAGAGTTATTGAGGGCGATGGAATGGAAAACGGCGTTAAGTGCGAAGCAATGTGTTCAGCGTTAAAGCGTTTCAAATTGGTGGTCTTGTTGGCGAGTGGCCGCAATAAACGTGGAAGTGCAGGCAAGTGCTCTAACGCAATAAAATGTCGGTATTTAGAGGTAAGACGCGGTATTAAAAGTGACTGCTCGCTATTGGAAGCGCTGGCTTGCGCGGAAAAGACTTTGCGTGCCTTTCTAATCCGCTCGAGAGCGACTGACTTTTCTGGTGAAGGTAGAGCCCTCAGGTAGGAGTGCGATACCTTATTAGCACTCGCTAAATAAGTGCTTTTGGTGGCACAATCTTTGGCGGCACACTTGTTAGAACCCAACGCATCTGTTAGTTGCGCAAAATAGCGAATAGCCGCCCCCACACCCTCTGCGTGTTTATCAGTGTCTGGCATTGGCTTTGAAGGTTTAATATCAAATGAGGCAAGACACGCGGATACCACATGTTTTAGTTGTCGCAGCCTTTTATCATAATCATCGCTCACGAGCTTGTGTGTAAGATTTTGTGAAAGCTTTGGAAGTGCTTCTATCGAAAGCTCGCTTGCTACTTCCTTCATCGCTTTGTTTATGACGAGGCGAATTGCAAAGTTACCTTGTTGATTGATTTCGGGGTCGATAAATAAGGTGTTTTCAAGGCCTGCTACGGTGCTAAGTGTTGCTTCTTGCTGTTGTAAACCATTTAAAAAGCACCGAGGAAACCACCAGGTTAATACATGCCTTATTGATTCGTTTTCGCCTTTTGTCGTTTGCGCATCAAGAGAGGCTTCTTTGTCTAAATGTGAGTGTTCACGTTGAGATGCGTGCTGACTCAGAGAGGCGTTTCTGTTCAGTGTTGATTCTTCGCTCAAGGCTGCTTTCTCGCTCAAGGCTGTTTCCGCGCTCAAGGCTGTTTCCGCGCTCAAGGTTTTTTCAGCGCTCAAGGCTGTTTCCGCGCTCAAGGTTTTTTCAGCGCTCAAGGCTGTTTCTACGCTCTGCGCTTTCATTGCGCTCAGGGCTATTTCTTCGCTCAGGGCTGTAACAGCCTCTTTGCACTGCTCAAAAAATTGGGCTGAATCACTGTAAACCAGCGTGGTGATATTGCTTGGCTGATACCACTGGCGTTTGTAGTCTTGAAGCGCTTGAATGCTATTGCTGCCTATGGTTTGTGTAAAACCACCCGCGTGTTTATAGGCATTTTTATTGGTATCGGCCAATCGAATAGCGGCGTTTAATGCATAGTCGCTGTTTGCCTCTAGCATGGCGAGCTCGTTAAAAATTACCCCGTCACGCTCTATGGTAACCTCATCGGTACCGTAATCCCGGTTAAGCAGGCCACAGTACAGGTAATTTACAGCATCAAGCAGCACGTTCGCTTTTTCAGACGAAGCGAAAAAGAAGGTGTACTCGGCGAGTGTGGTAGCGTTAATAGTAACAGGCAGAAGTGTATTGGCCGTAAAAAGCTCGTGGGCAGCAGGGTATGGGTGAGAGCGTCGAAAGCTCATGTGCTCAGCTAAATGAGACAACCCAGTGTGGCCTGCTGCAGGGGTTTTTAGCGCAAAAACAACGCTATGCACTTTTGACCCAGAGCCGGCATCAATGAAATGAAAATCAGACATACACTTTTATCATTGCGGTTTAACGGTATCTCTTTTTATTTTGTACTTATCGCAGCGCACTCATTTCGTATTACTTGTCTCGTAGCGCTTACCTCGTAGCACTTACTTCTAGGATGGGAATCGGCTTTTCCACCTTCCGATACTGTAGTGCCTTCGACGGTGCAGTACCTGCTTTATCGGTAATGCCTTTCATCAAATGGTGGTCGGGCGACTTGCTGCAAACCGGATCCGTCTTATACATATCACCTGTTAGCAGGTAGGCCTGACATCGGCAGCCGCCAAAGTCTTTGTCTTTTTCATCGCAGTCCCTACAGGGCGACGGCATCCAACTATCGCCACGGAAATGATTAAAGCTAAAGTCTTGGTGCCAAATATCGTGCAACGAGCGTTCTTTCACATTAGGAAAACGAAGGGGTAATATCTTTGCACTGTGACACGGAAGGGCACTGCCATCTGGCGTTACGGTTAAAAACGTTGTGCCCCAGCCATTCATGCATGCCTTAGGGCGAGATTCGTAGTAGTCGGGCGACACAAATATGAAGGTTGGGCCTTTACCGTTTTGTTGCGCGCGGTAGCGGTTCACTGCGGCCTCAGCTTCCTGTAGCTGCTGTGAGGTAGGTAACAGATGGTCTCTGTTTTCATAGGCCCAGCCGTAATACTGCACGGTAGCTAGCTCGACAAAATCAGCGTTCAGCTGCTCGCTGAGCGCCATCACATCTTCTATTTCGTGAATGTTCTGCGCGGTAATACAGAAGTTAAGCACCATAGGATAGTTGTATTGTTTTACCAGCTTCGCAATTTTAAGTTTTTGTTCAAATGAGTGACGCTTGTTGCCTATTAAGTCGTTGACTTCAGCATTGGCTGCCTGAAAGCTCAGCTGAATGTGGTCAAGGCCGGCTTCTTTGAGTTTGGCAATACGTTTTTCTGTCATGCCAATGCCAGAGGTGATCAAGTTGGTGTAAAAACCCAAAGCCCGCGCATAAGCGACTAAGTGCTCTAAGTCTTTTCGAAGCAATGGCTCTCCGCCAGAAAAGCCCAATTGCACGGCGCCCATTTCCCGCGCTTCACGCAGCACACGCTCCCAATGCTCAGTAGAGAGCTCATTAAATGTTTCTTCCATGTTTACTGGGTTAGAGCAATAGGGGCAATGCAATGGGCACTGATAAGTAATTTCGGCTAGGAGCCACAGCGGAGGCGTTATGCTATTTTGTACGTCGGTTTGTAAATCAACGTTTGTATTATTCGTCATAGCGGATCCACTTCTTTTGCTCGGCATGGACCAGAAATGCATGAACATCTTCTTCTAAATCTTCAGGTGCATCAGGGAACGCTTGGCGAAGCTCAGCACAAATGGCATTTTCCGTATTGCTGCCATCCACACGCTTAAGAATTTCTGCCGCAGAAGGGTTAAGTTTGATCATTCCTTCGGGGAACAACAAAATATAACAACCCTGAGCTTTCTCGTACTGCATGCGAAAAAGCGGATTTAAAGAAGCCGTTTTGTCTCTTGTGCGGCCGCCCTCGTTGTTGTGACTGCTGCTATTTTCAATGTTATCTTCCACGTTATCAGCACCGACGCTATCAGCATCTAAGTGGTGCTCGGTTTGTGATTGTAAATTCGACATCATTAAAACCTCCCTTTATGGCACACCCGCTGGTCGGCAATACCATCAAACGGCTTTCTCTTGTATTCATAGGCAAAGCAAATGGCATCAGCAATGCTCCACAAAATATCAATTTTGAACTGCAGTATATTGAGCGCATGTTCTTGCTGTTGTCGGGTAACAAAGTGGTCAAGGGTAATCTGCAGGCCATGCTCTACATCACGGCGCGCCTGACTTAACCGCATTTGAAAGTAGGTAAAGCCTTCACTATCAATCCATGTATAGTGCCTAGGCCAGGTATCTAATCGGCTTTGATGTATTTCAGGGGCGAACATTTCAGTTAACGATGAGCAGGCAGCCTCTTCCCACGACGCACGGCGGGCAAAATTCACATAGGCATTTACTGCAAATTTAACCGCTGGCAACAGGTGGGTTTCATCAAGTAATTCACTGCGGTTCAAGCCTACCGCTTCGCCTAACCGCAACCAGGCTTCTATGCCGCCCAGTCCGTCTTCACCTTCCCGTCCATCGTGATCGATAATTCGTTGGATCCAAGTTCTGCGTACCGGTTGATCTTCGCAATTCGCTAAAATTGCCGCGTCTTTAACCGGTATCGCCATTTGATAATACAGTCGGTTGGCCACCCAACCCTGAATCTCATCAACGCTGCAGTGTCCTTCATTCATGCGTTTATGAAACGGGTGATGAATATGGTAGTAAGCGCCTTTTTCTCTCAGTTTTTGTTCGAATTCTTGTCTAGACCATGCGTGTTCTGTCATTACTACACCTCAATTTCCATACCGTCGTAAGCCAATTCAATGCCTTGCTCACACAGGCTGTGATAAGCACTGGAGTCTTCGTCAAGCACGCGATTAGTGTTGTTGATATGAATAAGTACTTTACGCTCAACGTTAAATTCATTTAGCAGCGCAATGGCTCCGCCCTTTCCATTAACCGGCATGTGTCCCATATCAGTGCCCAGCTTGTTGCTAAAGCCGTGATCTATCATTTCTTCATTGGCCCACAGCGTACCGTCAAATAGCACGCAGTGAGATTCGCGCATCACCTGTTTTACTGTGTCGTTTGCCTGCATACATCCCGGCGCGTAAAAAAGCACGTTGCCCGTGGTGTCGTCAGTTATCTTCAGGCCGATATTGTTGCCCGGCACAATGTTGTCGCGATACGTCGAGTAAGGGGGCGCATTAGACTCTAATACCACGGGTTGGAAAGTCAGGCCTTCTGCCCCCTTTGGTACAAAGCGTTGATGATAATCGGTATTAATTGAATGCTGTTGTAGTCCGCCGTGCCAGTGTTTTAATACGGTAAAAAGCGGGAAGCTGGTGGTTAGGTCTTCGGCCACAACATCGGTACAATAAACGGGAAGGGGTAAGCCTTCGCGCAATGTTAGCAGGCCTGTAGTATGATCTATTTGACTGTCGGTAAGCACAATTGCGCTTATGCGTGTGCCGCGAGAAACATGGGCGTCGGGCCACAGCTGCGGATGGCTATTTATCTGCTCCCTTAAATCGGGGGAGGCATTAATGAGAACCCAATTTTTACCATCGCTACTGACAGCAATGCTCGACTGTGTTCTGCCTTTCGCCTTTATTTTACCTTCGCGTAAACCCTTACAATTTGGGCAGTGGCAGTTCCATTGCGGAAATCCACCCCCAGCGGCAGCACCAAGAATCAATACGTGCATAACAACTCCATACTACAAGTAAAAAAAGGCTGCATCGGCAGCCTTTTTGTTCATCATCCCAGAGGGCGTTGCCTAGCGGTTATTGATGTAAAGGGTTACTTCAAAACCAAGGCGCATTTCTGTGTATTGGGGTTTAGTCCACATAATTGTTCCTCTTCTTTATGATTAAACGCATGACTGAGTATATGTTGAATATGTGTTAACAGATATCCTCCTAAGGGAGGAGAACTGTCATGAATTTTGATGATTTATTGATTATTTTCGATAGCGCAGCTGCTTAAGTAAGATAACAGCAAAGGGATAGGGCGGCCGGTCGCCGATAACGATTTGGTGTAGGTAAAAGCGGTTCCTGCCACATCGAGGTGAGCCCACGGGGTGCCGTCAGCAAAGTGAGAGAGAAAGCAGCCTGCCGAAATAGCACCGGGAGAGTTTATGCCCGTATTCATCATATCCGCGTGCTGAGAGGTAATGGCGTCTTGATATTCTGGCCAAAGTGGGAAAGGCCAGCACCTGTCGTTAGCCTGTTCACCCGCTTCAACTAACGCATTTTCAAGCGCTGGAGCGTTGCTAAAAAGCGCAGTGGCTTTGTGCCCCAGTGCGCTAATGGCCGCGCCGGTTAGGGTTGCAATATCGATAATAACCGAGGGGGAGAACTGTTTCGCGTAGCTGATTGCATCGGCCATAAGCATACGCCCTTCTGCATCGGTGCTCATGACTTCCACGGTTTTTCCTGAGTGCATAGTAATGATGTCACCCGGGCAATAGGCTTTGCCATCAATCGCATTATCAGCGCTCGCCACAATACCAACAATATTTATATTTAACCCCAGTGTGGCAACCGCCTGAATGACGCCCAATACACAGCCAGCGCCTGCCATGTCGTAAATCATATGGCGCATATCAGGGCTGCGTTTTAACGTTATGCCGCCGCTGTCAAAGGTTACACCTTTGCCAATTAACACTACTGGCGGTGAATTCTCTAAACCTTTGGCTGTATAGCGAAGAATAGGCATGGTGGCAGCAAACTGTGAACCTGCATTTACCGCTAAATACCCGTTCATGCCTAACTGCTTTAGCGCACTTTCATTGAGGATATCGCAAGACACCGTATTAAAGGTTTGCGCCAGATGCAGAGCTTGTTCGGCCAGATAATCTGGCGTACATAAGTTGGCTGGCATGTGGGCGAGATCTTTAGCCCACGTCATCGCGGCATTCAGGGCCGTTTCATAGCTTATAGTGTGTGAAACGAGACGCTTTTGCGCTTTATTAAAATGCTTGGCATCTAATGCAAGAGACAGCGTGCCTCTAATATCAGTTGCTTGGTTAATTGCTTCATTAGTTGCGGCGTTTTTTTCAACACTAGTTGCGTTGTTGTTGCCATCGCGGACTCGACTGCTAGAAACCGAACGATTATTCGTCTTATAGCCCTTAAAGTGATAACCGTGCTTGAAATAGCTTCTAAGTAGCGCACTCAGAAATGGTGAGTGGCTTGCAATGGTGTTAACAGGGTCATTGCTTGCTGTTTCAGCGGTAGAAAGCGCCATAAACGACAGTTTTTCCAAGGTTACTGACACGCTTTTAAGCTTTTTAAACAATGCATCGAACTGCTGTTCTAGGTAGCGAAATGCTGGCGCGTTAGTTTGGTTCAAGTCACTAGTGCTTTTCGAATAGAACGCGGAGTTTGCATCGCTAGCGTAGCTTAAGCGGTTAACCATGGAAGGGTCATTAGTTTTAGAAAAAGTCGAGGCACGGCTAGAGACGTTGGGTGCATTTGACGCTTCAAAAAACGCAAAATCGACACCATAAAACAGCACCCGTTTTACTTCAGCTAATTGTTGGCTAATTTTGTTTTTTCCGCTGTTTTCAGTGTCTGAGATGTAACTTGTTTTAAACGCCTTAAGGCCTTGTACGAATACACATTCGCCTTTATTTCCTGCAAAACCTTCATCGTCAAAAACCTGCTCAATGTATGCCTTTGCGGGTGTTGAAAAGTGAAAGAGTTGGCTCGCCAACAACGTGGGCGTAGTTAAAATAAGTAAGCAGTCACTATCGTCTAATGTTTTAACTTTATTGCTTTCATTAGCCCAGATTAGGTTTGCTTTTATCACGAGAAGCGCCCTTTTGAGGCTTTGGGGCGAAAGCTTCTCACAGCGAAAATAAAAGTGATAGCCGTAAGGCAAAGTACAACGGCAAGCGCGTTGTGTTCGAGTTTTTCATAAAGCGCAAATCGCAGTAATTCTACGCCGCTACTAAAGGGGTTAAAGGCACAAATCTGATACAGCCATTCGCTGGCCTCACGCATTTTCCAAAGCGGGTATAGGGCGCTTGATAGAAAGAACAAGGGGAAAATGACAAAATTCATGACTCCGGCAAAGTTCTCTAGCTGCTTAATATAGTTTGCCAGTAATAATCCTAACGAACCTAAAAACAATGACAGTAGCGCAATAACAGGCAACGCATAAACGTATCCCAACGCAGAAAGACGTACATCTAGTAAAAGCGCAAAGGCAAAGAAGATGTATACCTGAATAACGCTTACCAAGGTGTTGGCTATAAGCTTGCTGCCTAGCAGAAAAGGGCGGGGAACCGGGCTTAACAGCAGTACTTTCATGCTGCCCATTTCTCTGTCGTACACCATGGACAATGAACTTTGCATACTATTAAAAAGCACAATCATGGCGGCAAGCCCAGGTACAATGTACTCTTCGTATAAAATATAACTCTCGTAAGGCTCGGTCATTGAAAGACCCAGGGCCGAACGAAACCCTGCGGCAAAAACAAATAGCCAAAGCAGCGGGCGCACCAATGCACTTAACAGGCGTGTACGTTGCTGCCAGAACTTCAGCATCTCTCGGGTAAGTACGCCCACAAAACAGCGCCAGTACATCAGGAGCCTTCCTGCATCAAATGCTGCCAAAGGTGCTCAATATCTTGTTGATGATACTTGGCTAACAAGGCTTCACATTGGTCGTGGGCTAACACTCGTCCTTTTGATAAGACTATCAAGTTGTTGTTGTGCTTCACTTCTTCAAATAAATGCGTGGCCCATAGTACACTTACGTTTTGCGAATGAGCGAGTGCTTGTACTACCCGCAAAATAAGGTGACGGGATTCTATATCTAAGCCAACGGTAGGCTCGTCTAGTAGCAGCAAGGATGGCTTGTGAATAAGGCACCGAGCTAACTCGACCCGACGTCTGTGCCCGCCATTTAAGTTGCGAATTTTTGTGTTGAGCTTACTCGTAAGATCGAGCTCGTCGAGCAGGCCATGAATATGAGATAGCGCGCAAGTGGTAGTTATGCCGTGGAGCGAAGCAAAGTAGGACAAATTTTGTTTTACCGACAGGTCGATATCTAAGGTACTTTGCTGAAATACCACGCCCATTTTCGCCATAATACTTGTGCGAGATTGAGACAGTGTAGCACCATCAAAGGTAATGCTGCCTTGCGTGAGTTTTTGAAGGCCCGTAATAAGCGCAAATAAGGTACTTTTGCCTGCGCCATTTGGCCCAAGCAGCATGGTTAAGCCTGGTTTTAGGCAAAGGCTTATATTGTCCAGCGCGTGATGGCCGCCGTACTGATGTGAAACCGCCTGAACCGCTATTTCCATTTAACCGCCACGCCCCAAGGGTAACGCCCCACTTTTACCGTATGCTCTACGTTTAACGTGTGGGTATTGATGACAGAAACATCACCGCTTACACCGTTAGTGGTCAGCAATAAAGACTGATCTTGGTTAAACGCTAATTGCCACACTCGTCGCCCAACCAAAATGTAGTCTTCCACTTCAAAGGTATCGGTATTGATGACCGCTATGCGATTCGCTGGGCCAAGCGCCACGAAGGCGTAGGGTTTATCTTTCATAAGCACAATACCCACTGGCTGAACCTTGTCGCGATAAACGCCTTTAATGGCAAAGGAAAGGGTCTTCACTTTTTGCTTAGTAGCAGTTTCGAAAATACTAACGGTTCCACCTATTTCCGAGCTTACCCAAAGGTACTTGTCATCTCTGGTAAAGTGAGCATCTCTGGGTCTTGCGTCAACCAAGCTATTTGCAATATTTTCGTGCGTTTTGGTATCTATCCAGTGCACCATGTTAGTGGTTTCTGATGTGACTACCATCATGCTGCCGTCGTGACTCACAGCCAGCCCCTCAGGCTCTACGCCTACATCTATCTGAGAAATGACCTGAGCCGTTGGAATGTCGATAACAGTAAGAAGGGCATCGTCTTCATTAGCTGTGTAAATAGTGGTGCCGTTAGGATGTAATGCTATGGTTTCAGGATCTGCACCTGAGGGAAGATCGCCCACTATGGAATGGGTAGACAAATCCATAATTTGAATGCGATCAGCATCAGAGGCACAGATATACGCGTGGGACTGGTCTGCACTTAAAATAAACCCTCGGGGTCGCTCTCCAACCTCGATAGTTTCAACCACATCAAATGTCGTCATATCAATGACAGATAGCGTGTTGTCTTTTTCGTTAGTGACATACGCCTGAGGAAGTGCAAAGGCTTGAGGAAGTGCAAAGCTTGCCATTAAACTGCCAAGCAAGAGTGCAAAGCGATAGCTCATAACTTGTCCTTACAGGTAGTGTGTGTTGCGCCTAATGTGTCCAGTTCGTTGGTTTGGTGCAAAAAGCCTTCAAGGGGCGCATGAGTCACCAATGCGTCTTCGTGGGCCAGCGCAATAGGCTGACGAAATTGGTGGGTGTAGGGGCGAATAGAAAGAGGGCGGCCTTTATAGGCACCCAGCGTGTAGTGGTCGCTAAGCAAGGTTTTAAGTATTCCCTGCTGCGTTAAATCGCTTCCTTGCTGCGCAGCATTTGCCACCGCCGTTACCGCAAGATACGCGGCGAAGTCGACTTCATTCATGTGTCTGTTAAACCCGTCGTTAAAACGGCTTTGAAGCTGACGGGCGCCCCATTGTTCGTGGGTAAAATGCCAACCTAGAGCTTTTAGGCCGGCAGCACCTACCACAGGTACGGGATAATAGGTGTTAAAGGGTAGGCTATACGCGAATTGCGCCGCGCTATCGGCGGTAAAAACAGCCTGATAGGTTTCGGTTGTTCGCGTAAATTGAGGAATTTCAGCAAAGGCAGCCCTGCGTAAATCAAAACTGTCCTGCCACTGTTTAGTTTCAACAAGTGAAAGCTTGAATTTTTTAGCGCTGCGTTTAAACGCGGCTAGGTATGCAGCATCGTCAGCGGTTTTTCCGTAAACTGCAAATATCTCGTCAATACGCTTAGTGCGAAACCACTGGGCTAGCGCGTCGGCTTTCATCTGATAACTGGGGATTGTATGAAACAAGGGCAGGCGACATGAATTTTGTCTCAGCAAATCATCGCTATTAGCTACGTTAAAAAATACGGCATTAGGAAGCGTGCTTTGAATATTGGCAATCAACTGCTCAATTGAGGCAGCCTTTACCTTATCACTGCTTCGCATGTCCAGTAGTACAACGGGTGCAATGTTGCCTTGCTGATTGCTGCTTATTTCTTTGTGATTTGTGTTAGCACTTGAACCAGAGTGCTTACGTGTTTTAGCTAAAGAAGCTTGCAGTTCGCCGATAGAAGGCACACTGATTTCAGTTAACTCAAACTGATAACCAAGAAATTTTCCCGTGATATTGGCATCCTCTATCGCCACACTTGCGCCAGCTGTCCCCTCATTGCTGGGGGACTTTAAATAGTCTGGTGTGCCTGGTGGAGATGTGCCCGCAACTTTTATGTAAATGACCACAATAGTGGCAAAAGAGGCCTGTGGTGCAGCTTGTTGGGCCTGAGAAGATTGCGCTTCATTAAATGCGAGCGCGCTGTTTAAAAACGACAACAGAACGCAGCAAAAAAGTGACGCTACACACTTTTGATAGCGCTTACCGGTTAATCGTCTTTCAACCGTGCTTTTTACACCCTTTGCCATATACCACCCTGAGCTCAGCTGCATGCTTTTGCTGATATGTGTTTGTCTGACATAAGGGTATATGGCAATTTTCCCGAAGAACATCCTCCTAAAGGAGGAATGCTATGGCGCTAAAGTAGCATTAGTAAAATCACGCTAACCCCTTAGTATGCTTAAGAAGTTCGATTGAATAAGTGGGTAAGCTGTGCAGTTAGTTAAACCTTTTCGAGTTATTTTCATTTTACTCTGCCTGATAACGGTTTCTGCGTTCGGGGAAGCAAGATCGTTAGACGATATTAAAGACAGCGGTTTAATTAGAATTGCGGTGTACACCGACTATCCTCCATTTTCATTTATTGAAAACGACAACCCCACAGGTATTGATATTGATATCGCCCGTGAAATCGCGAGCGCCCTTGGTGTTGAGCTAGAACTGATATGGATGACACCAGGTGAAACGACAGAGGACGATTTCAGAAATTACCTATGGAAGGGCCATATTATCCACCGAATTAAGGCTGATGTGATGATGCGCGCGCCTTACGACCCAAGCTTTTCTCAAAAACGTGACGACGTGGGCTTGTTGGTTAATGAGCTTGTTCATATGTTTGCCCCTTATCAGCGTGAAAGCTGGCAAATCATTCACAACACGCACACTTTGCCCGAAGTGGAAACCATGGGCATGTTTCAGTATCACACGATTGGTGCGGAAATAGACAGCATTCCCCACTTTTACTTAACGTCAGCGTTTGGCGGCCGGTTGCGAGAAAAAACATCGCACTATGGTTCAAACGCAGAAGCGATTGACGCAATGAAAGCAGGAACCGTCGAAGCGGTAATGGGATTGCGCTCGCAAATATCCTACCTCAGTCAGTTTGTCGATAATGAGCAATATCGCCTTGCAAGCAACGCGTTTCCGCTCATTGGAAAGCAAAAGTGGGACATAGGACTTGCTGTTCATACTAATTATCGCGCGCTTGGCTATGAAATTGGTGATGTAATTACGCGAATGGTGGTAGAGGGTGATATGCAACGGTTATTTGAGAAATACAAAACCATTTATGAGATGCCGCCTTATTTTGCGGGGCAAGAGCTTTCAGAATAAGCGCACTCTGAACGATAGCGTTCAGAACGAAAGCACTTTAGGCAATACTTCTGTGGCCATCAGCTTTATTATCTTAATCACTGCTATCAATATTGGAAGAACGCATTTCTTTAAAAAGACGTGAAAGCGTAAAGGCATTGATCAAAAGGGAAAATAGCCCTTCATTCCTCCTCCTAAAGGAGGAGTCAAATCACTCCGCTGTTGCATAGGCATCGACATCCCCCCTAGCTATGCTAATCCTAACGAATAGTCTGAAACAGACCATTTATGGCCTACATGCAACTAGGAACCGTTATGAATAATAATATGCCAATTAAAAAACTTGCCCTATCTATGCTGGTTTGTGCAAGTGCGTTAACTCCTGTCCATGCTGTTGTCACCGACAAAGATATTCAAAATGACCACGTTACCACTGACGACGTAGTGACGTATGGAATGGGCTTGAAAGCTCAGCGCTATAGCCCGTTAACCGCCATTAACCGCGATACAGTAGAAGAAGTACGTCCTGTGTGGGCGTTTTCATTAGGTGGTGAAAAGCAGCGGGGTCAAGAATCGCAGCCTCTGGTAAAAGATGGTGTGATGTATGTAACCGGATCTTACTCTCGTGTGTGGGCCATCGATGCGAGAACTGGTGAAGAGCTATGGCAATATGAAGCGCGTTTGCCCGACGGCATTATGCCTTGCTGTGACGTGATAAACCGTGGCGTTGCGCTTTACGATAATCTGGTCATATTTGGCACCTTGGATGCCAAGTTAGTAGCACTGGATAAAGACACGGGAAAAACTGTTTGGAAGAAAAAAGTTGAAGACTACCGAGCGGGCTACGCCATTACTGCAGCGCCTATTGTAGTTGACGGAAAAGTCATTACAGGGATTTCCGGTGGTGAGTTCGGGATCGTCGGTAAAGTGTATGCTTACGACGCGAAGTCTGGCAAACAGCTATGGGTTAGACCTACCGTTGAAGGGCACATGGGGTACTTATGGAAAGACGGTAAGAAAACCGAAAATGGTATTTCAGGCGGCGCACCAGGTAAAACATGGCCTGCTGATTTATGGAAAACCGGTGGTGCAGCAACGTGGCTAGGTGGTACTTACGACTCAGATACAGGCTTGCTATTTTTCGGTACGGGTAACCCTGCACCGTGGAACTCTCACCTACGTCCGGGCGATAACTACTTCTCGTCGTCGCGCTTAGCTATTGACCCTAATACAGGAAAAATTGTGTGGCACTTCCAAACCACACCACACGATGGCTGGGACTTCGATGGCGTAAACGAGCTTATCTCGTTTGACTACCAGGAAAACGGCAAGACAGTGAAAGCGGCGGCAACCGCCGACAGAAACGGCTTTTTCTACGTCCTTAACCGCGAAAACGGTGACTTTATCCGCGGCTTCCCGTTTGTTGATAAATTAAACTGGGCAAAGGGACTGGATGAAAAAGGTCGACCTATCTACGTTGACGAAAATCGCCCAGGAAGCCCAGCGCAATCAGCTGATGGTAAACAAGGTGCACAGGTTGTCGCTCGCCCTGCGTTCTTAGGTGGTAAAAACTGGATGCCAATGGCCTATTCAAAGGATACTGAACTCTTCTATGTTCCTTCAAACGAATGGGAAATGGATATCTGGAACGAGCCTACCTCTTACAAGAAAGGTGCAGCGTACCTAGGTGCAGGTTTCACCATTAAATCAGTGAATGAGGACTTTATTGGCGTACTTAAAGCGATTGACCCCAAAACAGGTAAAACCGTTTGGCGCTATAACAACTTCTCTCCACTTTGGGGCGGCGTGTTAACTACAGGTGGTGGTCTGGTTTGGACCGGTAACCCTGAAGGTTATCTTATGGCCTTTGACGACAAAACCGGCGAAATGGTTTACAAGTTTCAAACTGGCTCAGGTATTGTTGGCTCTCCAGTGACATGGGAAATGGATGGTGAGCAGTACATCTCTGTACTATCTGGATGGGGCGGCGCAGTGCCATTATGGGGCGGTGAAGTTGCAAAACGCGTGAAGCACTTCAACCAAGGCGGCACCGTGTGGACGTTTAAATTACCCAAGCGCTATCAGCAGGTGGCAAAAAACTAACCTTAGCTGAGCGGTAAATAGTGATTAATACATGGCCAGCGCCTTCGTGCGCTGGCCTTTTTTATCATCTATTCATTTACCTGTTGTCAAGATAAGTCTGCATTATTCTTATGGGCGTTATTTCGACTCTGACTCTAGCACTAACGTTGAAGCAGCAACGGTAAAGTTTGCGCTTTCAGTGGCTATCATTGTGGTCTCCTACCAAAGGAGGAGCCTTTCAAAACCAAAGTAGAGTTACCCCTTATTTCCTCGTACGTATACTTAATTCATAGTCTTTTGAGGATGTATGAATTATGAAAACAAAAATATCGATGTTGTTTGCGGCACTCGTGGTGACTGGCTTGTCTGGCCACGTGCTTGCACATGGAAATGTTATCCCTCAAGGAGCAGATAGCTCAGCTATGCCGCCAATCACTGATGGCGATGAGTCTGAAAATGGCTGGGTGTTTGAAAACCCATATCGAAGCCTTGATGAAGAAACCAAAACGAAGGTCATCAAGTTTGGTGAGTCCGCTTATGCAAATAACTGTGCAGGTTGTCACGGCTTGCACGCGCAGTCTGGCGGAATAAACCCAGACCTTCGTGAACTCGACCCAGAAAGCTTTGAAGACGATGAATGGTTCGTTGAGCGCTTGCGTTTTGGCTCGGCGAAAGGCATGCCTGCACTTGGCGGCATTCCTGAAGGTCAAACCGATCCTATCTTAGACCAAGAGACACTTTGGGCTATTAAAACCTACGTTGAAGCACGTCGCGTTGTGGCTATTGAAGAGGGTGAGATAGAAGCAGATTAGGGCGACGTCTGTTACGCCTTTTTCGCCGGGTTAACGTCGAGTTACCCGGCGCTTTTCGTTTCCAATAACGTCCAACACTACATCAATAGCCTCACTCTTCACTGTTTATAAACTTAAAATGTGCTTAACAAAGACATATTTTCATCACACTAGCTGTAGTTTACTTAATATTCCAAAGGCGAGGGCGGTAATAGGCAAAGATGCCAATGTGCTCACTGCGATGATACTTGCCGCCAAACGATAATCACCGCCTAAGTTTCTAACCATGACATAGCTTGCTGCAGCAGTAGGTGAAATGGCGAGAAGAAGAACAATGCCCAGCTCCATACCTCTAAATCCAAAAGCATAGGCAAACGCGACTAATATAGTGGGATAAACCACGCATTTACTGGTTGTGCTAAGCACAATGTTAAACCAGTCACTGGAGAATGAGCGGAACTGTAGGGAAGCACCGGTACAAATAAGTGCAAGTGGCAGTGTTAGCTGCGCAAAGTATTCACCGGTTTTTATCAAGGTGGTGGGCAATTGCCATTCGAAGTAAGAGAAGGGGAGCGCTGCCGCGATAGAAAGAATTAGCGGGTTTTTCGCCATGCCAGTAACTTGACCCAATAAAGAACGCGACGCGCCTTGATAAAAATTAAGAACAAAGACAGACAATACGTTAAACAATATAGTAATACACCCCATATAGACCGAGGCTACAGCAAGCCCTTCTTGCCCATAGGTATTGGCACAATAAGCAAGGCCAATAATGCCCATATTGGCTCTGAAACCGCCTTGTACAACCACACCTCTGGCTTTGTACGGATGTACGGTCAGATGAGAGGTAATCATCAGAGCGGCAAAAACAATGAGCGTGCCCATAACCCCAACGCCTATCAGCGATAGGTTGGCGGCTTTAGAAAAGTCTGCTCGCGCTATCGATAAAAATAACAGCGCAGGGAGCGCAACGTTAAATACCAGTTTAGATCCAGCTTCTATAAACCCTTCATTGAGCCATTTAATGCGAAAAAATAGCCATCCCATTAACAGAAGGATCAAAACAGGAATCAGCGTGCTGGTAATAAAACTAAGCATAAAAGATACGTAAGCCTTTACATGTGGAAACGAAACAACACAAAAACGCATTTGTAGAATATTGATGAATTTAACCTATTCACAAACGGTTTTGATAAGCGTAACTTAATATTTATATAAGAAAGGGGTGCCGATACAAAAGCTAGCCCTGTGTTCAAAAGCCCCTATTCAAAAGAATTGATGTATGAAAGCACTTCTTTTATTTGTTGGTTTTGTAATAGTTAATTGCTTGTGGGGCGGGCTCTCTCACGCTTACGCTAAAAGTACTGCGTCTTTAGATAAAATGCAGTTAGTTAACGACAAGCTGTGGATGTATTACGAGGAAGGTAGTCAGCTTACTGCTGAAGACATCCTGACTAAATATCAGCAGAATACACTTATAAAAAATACTAATGGGCGCGTTCGTTATGGGCTCACTGGTAACACGGTTTGGGGGGGGCTGTTGAATTAGATTCATATAGTGTTCTTGTTACTCATATTGCTAAAAATAGCCCAATAAAAGTCGCTGAAGAAATTAAAGGGCAAGTTAGGGGCTCTGACATTACCTTTCGCTGGGGCGGAGAAGAGTTTTTGGTATTTTTGCCCCATACTCGGGTGCATTACGCCAAGCAAATTGCCAAGAATCTCCGCGTACACCTTTTCACCCACGACATCAACAAATTCATACGAGTGACAGTAAGTATAGGTGTGGCAGGAACCTCGCCAGGCGAAGAGGATATAAATGTTCTCATTAAACAGTCAGACCAAGCCTTGTACCTAGCGAAAGCAAAAGGTCGAAACAAAGTGGTGATTTGGGAGGAAGATTCAGAATAAGAGAAAATAACCAAGAGGAGAAATAAAGGGAAGTATCTAGGGCCTGTTGACCTTTGGTGTACGAATTTTGGTCTAAATGGAAGCCTTTTAATCGCGAAACAGTCCTGCAAGCCTAGCGGGCTAAGTTAAAGGAC